>JALELV010000085.1 GCA_022768545.1 Oscillospiraceae bacterium | reverse complement strand
GTCAAAGAAGGCCTGCAGCTCGGTCATCTCCTCCCGGTCGGCCCCGATAAAATGCCGCATGGCGCCGGAGCAGTCGTGGGTGACCACGTAGTCCACGATAAAATCGCATTTTTTCAGGTTCTCCACCGCCTGGGCAAGTTCCTCTTCCGAGGGGACCTCCCGGGCCGACCAGTGCCCGGTGGCCATGCGGTCGGCCTGGTCGCCGCAGACGCCGCCTCCCATGGCAAAGACCGTCCTGCCCTCGATGGTGTACACCTGCCCCCGCAGCAGATGGATCAGGTTCCCGGAGAGCACCTGGGCCTGGCCGCCGGAAAAACCGGAGACAGGGTACTGGTCCAGCAGGTCGTAATTTTCATGGCAGCCGTCGAGAAACAGCAGCTGGTATTTGAGCCGTCCCAGTTTTTTTAAAAGCCGCTCTTCCTTTTTGCCGCCCTCCCAAAGAAAGCCAAAATCTCCGCAGACGATGACGGTATCCCCTTTTTTGAGCTTCCGAAAAGGCTTTGCCTTCAGACGCTTCAGCTCCCCGTGAAGATCCCCCGTGACATAGATCATACAGCCAAAACCTCGCCTCTCCGGCGGAAGGTTTACAAATAGGGCCTTTATATCCGCCGGCCTTTCTGATATACTATATCCATATTTCACCGCGCGCCTCTCTGCGGAGCCGCGGCAGTTAAAGCAGCGCAGCAACAGATAAAAACTGCTGTCATTTATTGTATCATGTTTGTGGGGAGAATGTCCATATGAGAAAAACAGCTTTTATGGCCGCATTGGCGATGATCCTGGCGCTTTTTGCCGGGGTGCTGCCGGCGCAGGCTCAGTACGCCGTCGACTTTGAGGAGTACTCCGAGTCGGTCTATATGGTCAACCTGGATACCGACACGGTGGTCTACGAAAAAAACGCGCAGGTGCAGCGGGCGCCGGCGTCTCTGACCAAGATCATGACCATGATCCTGGCAATCGAAAACTGCGATGACCCGGACAACACCCTGATCACCGCCCCCTCCTACATCTGGAATGAGTTTGAAGGCATCCCCATTTCCCATGCGGATATCCGGCGCGGAGAGACCCTTTCCATGCGGCAGCTGCTCTACTGTATGGCGCTGCAGTCTGCCAACGAGGGGGCCAACATCGTGGCGGATTATCTGGGCGGGGGGGATATCTCGGACTTTGTGGCCATGATGAACGAGAAGGCGAAGGAGATCGGGGCAAACAACACCCATTTTGCAAACCCGCACGGCCTGTATGACCCCGACCATTACACCACCGCCTACGATATGTACCTCATCGCGAAATACGCCTATGAGCTGCCCGGCTTTATGGATTATGTCACGGTGCCCGTGCTGGAGATCGGGCCTACCTACGATACCCCGCCGGTGCACGAGAGCCTGGTGCTCACCTCCACCAACAAGATGATGTTTTCCCAGAGTGACTACTATTACGAGCCCATCCGCGGCATGAAGACCGGAACGCTGGACGAATCCGGCCGGTGTTTTGTCTCCACCGCCACTAAAAACGGGTTTACCTATATGCTGGTGCTCATGGGCGCCCCGCTCTACGACGGGGAGGGCAACGAGTACACCACCAACAACGCCTTTATAGACGCCAAAAACTTTTACGAGTGGGCCTTTGACACCTTCCGGGTCAAGACGCTGCTGGAAAAGGGGAAAAACATCGGCCAGGTGGACCTGGAACTTGCCTGGGGAAAGGATCACCTGCTGGTGATGTCCGGCGACCGCTATACCGCCCTGCTTCCGGACGAGGTGGAGGCCTCCAGCGTGGTGCTGGTGCCGGAATATACACAGGACCCGGTGCGCGCCCCTGTCAAAAAGGGGGACAAGGTGGGGGAGGTAAAGCTGATGCTGGCCGGGGAAGAGATCGGCCGGGTGGACCTGATCTCCTCCGAGACGGTGGAGCAGAACCAGTGGCTCTATTACCTGGACCAGGCCCAGAGCTTTCTGCACTCC
Source organism: Oscillospiraceae bacterium (assembly GCA_022768545.1). Taxonomy (GTDB): domain Bacteria; phylum Bacillota; class Clostridia; order Oscillospirales; family Ruminococcaceae; genus JALELV01. The sequence continues at coordinate 19,119 of JALELV010000085.1, read as the reverse complement.
TTCTGGTTTAAGTTTGCGGTGCTCCTTCTTGGGATGCTTTTGATCTTTTACTTCGTGCTGATGATCCTTCGCAACCGCCGCCGCCGCCGGTACCGCGGCGTACGCCCCCGCAGACGGCTGTAACAGCAGGAAGGTTTTCCTTTTTCGGCGCTTTCCCCTTATGGAAATAGGCAGGCAGCCAAACAAAACGCCCGCCCTCTTGCTGAGGGCGGGCGTTTTGTTTGGTGCAGTTATTTTTCGCAGAAGAACTCGATCTTCTCATCATCCGGGCCGTAGACAAAGGCGATGCGGATGGGAAGGGGAGGCTCACAGAGAAGTGTGGTGTCCTTGGGCTCCACATAGGGGCGGCCGCCGGCCGCCAGGGCGCTTTGGTAGGCGCCGTCCACATTGTCCACCTTCAGGGCCAGATGAGGCCAGCGGGGCTCCTCTTCCGCCCCGGAGAGGTCTTTTTGGAAGGCCTCGATGAGGTTTCCTCCTCCCAGGTCGATCATGGCGGCGGGGGAATTCCCCATCATCCAGCGACGGACTGCCGGAAGGCCCAGGCCCTCCCCGTAGAAGGCAAGGGTGCGCCCCAGGTCCCGGACGACCAGGTTGACGTGGTGGACGCCGGAAATGCAAAAGTTTTTGGCGGGCACAAGATCAGATTCTTTCCTTTTTTGCGTTGGGCTTTTAAAACAACAGGGCGCCGTAGCCCTGCGCAAGGGCTTCCAGAACATCCCGTTCCACCTCAGAGCGGGAGTCGATGACCGCCCGGCCCTGATAGTGGATCAGGGCGGACTCCAGGGCCTCCTCCGTCTCTGCCAAAAAGGCGGGGGGAAGATGCAGCAGATGGGCGTTTCCGGCAAACTCGTGGGCGTCATCCACGCTTTTAAGATGGATGCACACCGCGTCGCAGCCGGGCTCCGCCGCCGCCAGCAGGGCGTCGGCCATGTCCACACTGCACTCCACCGGCTCGGAGGTCTCCAAGTCCTCATTCAGGAAGAAGGCCTCTGTCTCAGTGGAGGCGATGATGTTGTCGTCGTGGTAGGGGACGGGGGCGGCGGGGAGGGCGTGAAGGGCCTGTCCCATGGCGCGGATATGCTCCGGCCCGGAGCCGCAGCAGCCTCCGAGTACCCGGGCACCGGACAAAAAGAGCTTTTCCGTCCATCCGGCCATGGCCTCCGGGGAGAGATAGCCGGGCTCCACGCCGGGGAGCCCGGCGCTGGGCTTGGCGATCAGCGGGGTCACGGCATAGGGCTCCACCGCCTGCAGCGCCTCCAGCACCGCATGGGGCCCCGCGGAACAGTTAAAGCCAAAAGCCGCTGCCCCCAGCCGCTGCAGCGAAACGAGGGCCGCCAGCGGATCACCGCCGGAGAAGGTCTTCCCCTGCTCGTTCAGCAGCATGGATACCATCACCGGCAGGCCGGTCTGCCGGGCACCCAAAAAGGCGGCGCGGGCCTCGGTGAGGGAGAGCATGGTCTCGCAGAAAATAAAATCCACGCCGGCCTCTTTGAGGATGAGCGCCTGCTCGGCGTAGGCGGCGACCAGTTCCAGAAATGGAGTTTCACCAAAAGGAGCGCAGGTAAGCCCGGCGGGCCCGAGGTCTCCGCCCAGAAGAACACGGCTGCCCACGGCGCGGCGGGAGAGCTCCGCCAGCCTCAGGTTGTATTCCCGGACAAGCTGCGCCCGGCCAAAGCGGCCGAGGGCCGGGGCGCTGGCGCCGAAGGTGGGGGTGAGCACGGCCTGCGCGCCCGCGTCAGCATAGGCCTTCTGCAGCTCCAACAAAGCCTGCGGATGCTGAAGCACCCATTCCTCCGTGCAGCAGCCTTTGGGCATGCCGGCGGCCAGAAGGGCCGTGCCGGTGCCGCCATCCAGTAAAAGGGGCAAGTCGGGGGGGACGCTCATGATCGTTCTGACACCTCCAGAGAGTTTGTCCCGGCAGCCGCCGAAAAGCGGGCGGGAGGGAAAAAAGGGGCCGCCGCCCGCAAGGGGAGGCCGGGCAAAAATGTCACATGGATTCCGGTGCGTCAATTTTAAGCAGGGTGAGGTCATTCTTCAGGGTGGTGCGCACCGCAAGGCACAGGGTGAGCCGCGCCTGCATCAGGGCCTCATCCTCGCCCTTGACGCGGCAGGCGTTATAAAACTTGTGGAAGGAGGAGGCGAGCTCCACGGCGTAGCGGGTGAGCCGCGCGGGGTCGTAGCAGCGGGCAGCCTCTACGATCTCGCCGGGGAAGGCGGCCAGCAGACGGATCAGGGCGGTCTCCTCCGGGGCGGTGAGCAGCAGGAGCTCCGCTTCGGAGCAGGCGCGGGGCTCCACCCCTTCGTTTTTGAGGTTGCGCAGGATGCTGCAGATACGGGCGTGGGCGTACTGCACATAGTATACCGGGTTCTGGGAGGATTGTTCCACCGCCAGGTCCAGGTCAAAGTCAAAGGTGGAGTTGGGCTCCCGCAGGTTAAAGAAGAAGCGGGCGGCATCCACCGGCACCTCGTCGATCAGGTCGTTGAGGGTGATGGATTTTCCGGTGCGCTTGCTCATGCGGAAGGGCTGACCGTCCTTCATCAGGCGCACCAGCTGCATCAGCACGATATCCAGGGCGTTGCCGTCGAGGCCCACGGCGTCCATGGCCTTTTTCATGCGGGCCACATGCCCGTGGTGGTCGGCGCCCCATACGTCGATGACGCGGTCAAAGCCGCGGACGGCAAATTTGTTGTAGTGGTAGGCGATGTCGGCGGCAAAATAGGTGGGGATGCCGTTGGCACGCACCAGCACCTCGTCTTTCATGCGCTCGGCCTCCGGGACCGACTCGTCGTCGGAGGAGAGCTTCAGCCACAGGGCGCCGTCCTTTTCATAGGTCATGCCCCGGTCCTTGAGAAGTGCCAGGATCTTATCGATGGTGCCGTCGCTGTGCAGCCGGCTTTCGGGGAACCAGACGTCGTATTCGATGCGGTATTTGCCCAGATCCCGCTTGAGCCCCGCGATGTTGAGGGGCAGGGCGTAATCCACCAGGGCCTTGCGGCGGGCGGCGGGCTCCGCGTTTACCAGGCTGTCCCCATGAATGGCGGCGTAGGCTTTGGCGTGCTCCAAAATATCAAGCCCCTGGTAGGCGTCCTCCGGCAGGGGGGCGTTTTCCTCCCCCAGATAGAGCTGCAGGTAACGGGCTTCCAGAGAGATGCCGAATTTTTCGATCTGATTGCCGGCGTCGTTGATGTAAAACTCCCGGGTGACGTCGTAGCCCGCGGCGTCCAGCGCGCTGGCGAGGCAGTCTCCCAAAGCGCCGCCCCGGGCGTTGCCCATGTGCATGGGGCCGGTGGGGTTGGCAGAGACAAACTCCACCATCACCTTTTTGCCGCGGCCGTAATCGGAGCGGCCATAGGCGTCCTTCTCCAGGCCGATCTCAGACAGGGCGGAGGCAAACCACCCCGGCGAGAGGAAAAAGTTGAGGAAGCCGGGGCCCGCGCACTCCGCCCGGGTAAACCAGCTGCCTTCAAAGGAGAGATGGGCCAGCACGGCCTCGGCGATCCTGCGGGGGGCGCAGCGGAAGGCCCGGGCGGAGACCATGGCCACATTGGCGGCAAAATCTCCGTGGGAGGTGTCGCCAGGCACCTCTACGGTAAAGGCGGGGACAGGTTCCGCCGGGAGCTCACCCGCCGCGACGGCGGCGCCCAAAGCGTCCATGATCATTTCCCGCACCTGATCGGACGCGGCTTTTACATAATTTTTACCCAAATTGATTACCTCCATCGTTTTAAACTTCCCTCTGCCGGCCGGCGGTCAGGAGCGGGAACACTCCCGCACGCTGATGATCACTTCGTTTTCGGTGGCCATACTGGCGTTGATATCCAGGGTATAGCGGAAATTCAGATCCCCTCCGTCGTCCCCCAGGCGGGAGATGATGCGATCCCCGGAGACGCCCAGGGTGAGGGAACCGTATTCCGTATCGTACAGGCACTGGTGACGGGCGCCTTTTTCGATGATAAGCTGGGAAGAGTTTTTCCCCCCGCGCCGCAGCATGGTGACCTTCCCCTCGCCCTCCACCTTGAGGGTGGTTTTGGAGCCCTCGAAACCGGTGGCCTCTGATTCATCATAGCAAATATAATAGCTGTTGTCCTTTTTATAAAAGCGGCCCACGGTGGTGAGCTCCACCGTGTCCGGCTCGTCATCCTGGTACTGGATGCCTTTAATGGTGATGAGTACGTCCTTTTTCAATGTGTTATTTCCTTTCCTGAGGGAGAGCCCCCAGTTCTTCAATAGGGATGCGGTGGACCTGATCTCCCAGAGGACTGCCCAAAAACCGCTGCGCCACAGAGGAAAAATCGTCGGCGGCATCGGTGACATAGTACTCGGTTTCCCCCGGCTTTTCCCGCCTGGCCAGCATGCCCTGCTCGGTCAGAAAGCCCTCCACATACCGGGCGGTGGCCTTGCCGGAATCGATCAGAGTGATATCGTAGTGAAAATAGTCGGCGATGATATCGTAAATGAGGGGGAAATGGGTGCAGCCCAAAATCAGGGTGTCCATCTCCGGCTCATCGTCGAAGGCGCTTAAATATTCCTGCGCCACCAGCTTTGTGACAGGGTTGCCGGGGGCGATATAGCCGTTTTCCACCAACGGCACAAAGAGCGGACAGGGCCGCCCCAGCACCCGGGCGTCGCTGCGGATATTGCGCACCGCCCTGGCAAAGGAGCCGCTGTGCACGGTGGCGCTGGTGCCGATGACGCCGATGACCCCGGTGGTGCTGGCGGCGCAGGCCGCCTGGGCCGTGGGGAGCACCACTCCGGTAAAGGGGACGCCGATGGAGCGGGCCAGTTGGTCGGTCATCACGGAACTCACCGTTCCGCAGGCCGAGACCACCATTTTGATATCGTGCCGCTTGAGGAACGCCATGTCCTGGGCGGCAAAGGCGAGGATGGTGTCCCTTCCGCGGCTGCCGTATGGGACCCTGCCGGTATCGCCGAAATATACGATATCCTCCTGTGGGAGCAGGCGCCGGAGCTCCTTGACGGCGGTGAGGCCGCCCAGACCGGAGTCGAAAACGCCGATGGGCCTGTTATCCAAGGGAAACACCTCCTGTTTTCTGCGGTATGAAAAAGGGTTACCGGTCCAGAGCCAGCCGGACCAGCCGGTCGATCAGCTGGGAATAGGTCATGCCGCTGGCCTGCATCAGCTTGGGATACATGCTGATGTTTGTAAACCCGGGGATGGTGTTGGGCTCGTTGAGGATCACGCTGCCGTCCTCCCGGACAAAAAAGTCGATGCGGCACATGCCGCGGCAGCCCAGAACCTTAAAGGCGGCCACCGCCAGCTCCCGCACCAGGGTGGATTCCTCCTCGCTCACCCGGGCGGGGACGTAGAGCTCGGTGGCGTCGTTTTGGTATTTGGCCTCGTAGTCGTAAAACTCGTTGCAGGGGACGATCTCCCCTAATATGGAGGCAAAGGGCTGGCCGTTGCCCATGACGGCGCACTCCACCTCGCGGCCGGTGATGGTCTCTTCCGCCACTGCCTTTTTGTCGTGCCGGAAGGCGAGCTCCAGCGCCGCGCGCAGGGAAGCTTTGTCCCGGGCTTTGGAGATGCCCACCGAGGAACCGGCATTGGCGGGCTTGATGAACATGGGGTACCCCAACTGGGAGGAGAGGCGCTGTTCCAGTTCATCGAAGCGCTCCATCTCCGCAACGTCTGCCCGGGCCCACCGGGCGGTGGGGATACCGGCCAGATCCAGCATGGTGTGGGTGATGGCTTTATCCATGCACATGGCCGAGGCAGTGACGCCGCAGCCGACATAGGGGATATCCGCCAGCTCCAAAAGCCCCTGGATGGTGCCGTCCTCGCCGTTTCTGCCGTGGAGCACCGGGAAGACGACATCCACTTTCAGCAGGCGCCAACCGTCACCGTCAAGCTCCAGAATGCCCTTGTGGGAGCGGTCGGGAGAGATGACGGCGGGGCAGACAGGGCCTTTTTCCAGCCAGCTGCCGTCCCGGATATGCTCCACGGGGCCGGTGTAATGGAACCAGCGGCCGTCTTTGGAGATGCCGATGAGGATAACATGGTAAAGATCCTCCGGAATATTGGAGATCACACTGGAGGAGGAGGAGAGGGACACTTCATATTCGCTGGACGCCCCGCCGAACACCACCGCCAGGCTTTTCTTTGACATAAGGTTCACACTCCTGTATAATAAATAAACTCAGGTTATGCAGAACATACGCCGGGCCGCGGCAAAACCGCCTCCCGGTGGAAAATACAATTACATTTTATTTTATCACAATCCGTGTGCTATGGCAATTCTTTTTGCGGTTTTCGGGCTTCGCGGGGCGCTTTTTAGAGATACCTTATAAAATAGATATGCAGGGAGAGGGCCGTTTTGCCCTCTTTGCCGAGGAAAGCGGGCCGTTTTTTTGCAAAAGCGGCGCAAACCCGTTTTTTTAAAGGAAAAACTGTTGACACTTGACTTGGGACATGGTATCATTGTAAATACCTCTAAAAGGGTTATTTTTTTGTGTTCAAATTTAAGCGTTTCCTTTACGAGGGAGGCAAAAAATTCCGTTAATCAGGAGGTGCCGAAAAAATGAGAGTTAAAATCACCTTGGCTTGCACGGAGTGCAAACAGCGCAACTACAACACCATGAAAAACAAGAAGAACGACCCCGACAGACTCGAGATGAACAAGTACTGCCGTTTCTGCCGGAAGCACACTCTTCACAAGGAAACCAAGTAAAGACGAAAGGCGGAGGTATTCATGGCTGATAAAGCAAAGGACGTCAAAAAAGACGCCAAAAAAGAAAACTTCTTCAAGCGTTTCGTCAAAAAGATCGGTAAGGGCTTCCGCGATATGAAGGGCGAGGTCAAAAAAGTCGTATGGCCTACCAAAAGCCAGATCATCAACAACACCATCGTGGTGATGGTCGCCATGCTTGTCATCGGCGCTTTTATCTGGGGCTTGGATGCGATCCTCAGCCTGCTGGTGGATCTGCTGCTGAAGGTCAGCGCCTGACCGGCCGAGTTCATAGCGTGGAGGGATTAAAACATGTCTGAAGAGGCAAAATGGTATGTCGTTCACACCTATTCCGGTTACGAGAACAAGGTGGCGACAAACATTGAAAAAGTCGTTGAAAATCGAAGACTGCATGACCTCATTCACGAGGTCAGAGTTCCCACCGAGACGGTAATCGAGATCAAAGACAACAAAAAGCGTGAAGTGGAGCGCAAGATCTTTCCGGGCTATGTGCTGGTCAAAATGATTTTGACGGATGAATCCTGGTATGTTGTCCGCAACACCCGCGGCTGCACCGGCTTTGTGGGCCCCTCATCCAAGCCGGTCCCCCTGACCGAGAAGGAAGTGGCGGCTCTGGGCGTGGAGCAGAAACAGGTGGAGGTCAACTACGGGCTGGGAGACAGCGTCAGGATCACCGACGGCCCCATGGAAGGTTTTATCGGCGTGGTCAAAGAGCTGGATGTGGAAAAGGACAAGGTAAAGGTCGTTGTTTCCATGTTTGGCCGTGAGACGCCGGTGGAGCTTGAATTGGACCAGGTCCAGTTGGAGGACTAACCGTTTTGAGGTAATTAGTTCTTTAAGGGTATAAAGGCTAATTTTGGCGCGCGCCCCTTTTACGCGCGCCGTAAGGGATCCGTTCTGTACCGGAACGGCTTCCTGTGGGAGGAACGGGTATGGGACCGTTCCGCCAATTACCACGTTAATCTATGGAGGTGCAGACAATGGCTCAAAAGGTAACCGGCTTTATCAAGCTGCAGATTCCCGCTGGTAAAGCAACCCCCGCGCCGCCCGTCGGCCCTGCTCTGGGTCAGCACGGCGTCAACATCATGGCTTTCACTAAAGAATTCAACGAGCGCACCAAGAACGATATCGGCCTGGTCATCCCGGTCGTGATCACGGTGTATGCAGACCGTTCCTTCTCCTTCGTGACAAAAACTCCGCCCGCCCCTGTTCTGATCAAGAAGGCGTGCGGAATTGAGACCGCCTCCGGCGTTCCCAACAAAAACAAAGTAGCGAAGATCACCAAGGAGCAGGTCAAGAAGATCGCCGAGCAGAAAATGCCCGACCTCAACGCCGCCAACATCGAGTCGGCTATGAGCATGATCGCAGGCACAGCCAGAAGCATGGGCATCGAGGTTGTGGACTGAGCTCCCGGGTGGGAGGAAAATTCCGTTATATACCACTCATAAGGGAGGAGAATAAGTAAAATGAAACACGGTAAAAAATATACTGACAGCTCCAAACTTGTCGACACCGCGAAGCTGTACGACCCCGCTGAAGCGCTGGATCTGTGCGTGCAGACCGCCAAAGCCAAGTTTGATGAAACAGTTGAGGCTCACATCCGCCTGGGCGTAGACTCCCGCCATGCCGACCAGCAGGTCCGCGGCGCGGTGGTGCTGCCCAACGGTACCGGCAAAAAGGTTCGCGTTCTGGTATTCTGCAAAGGCGAGAATGTCAAGATCGCCCAGGAAGCCGGCGCCGAGTATGTAGGAGCCGAGGATATGATGCAGAAGATTCAGTCCGAGGGCTGGATGGATTTCGACGTCGTCATCGCCACTCCGGATATGATGGGCGTCGTGGGACGTCTTGGTAAAGTGCTGGGCCCGCGCGGCCTGATGCCCAACCCCAAGGCCGGCACGGTCACCCCCGATGTGGCCCGCGCTGTCACCGAGGCGAAGGCCGGTAAGATTGAGTACCGCCTGGACAAGACCAACATCATCCACTGCCCCATCGGCAAGGCCTCTTTCGGCGCTGAGAAGCTGCAGCAGAACTTTGACACCCTGATGGGCGCCATTGTCAAGGCGAAGCCCGCCGCTGCTAAGGGCCAGTATATCAAATCCTGCGTCGTGACCCCCACTATGGGCCCCGGCATCAAGATCAACCCCGGAAAATTCGGCGTTTGATTTTAAATTTACAGGCGAGGGCGGCACAAAAGTGCCGCCCTTTTTTTGTAAAAGCCGCTTTAAAGGGCTTGACAAGCCCGTCCGGGCAGGGTACAATATAAAAGCTGTCATGTTCCAAAGACAGCAGGTGCCATGTGCGTAAAAGGCTTTGCCTTGCCTGCCGAGGATGAGATGATAGGAGTTGCAGGCTTCTGCGATGATCCGAGATATCAGCTCTTTCCGCGGGATGTGGAAAGAGTTTTTTTGTTGCATGGCGGATATTTCTTCAGGAGGTGAACAGACTTGCCAAGCGAGAAAGTTCTCAAAGACAAACAGCAGGTGGTTGCGGACCTGAAAAGCAAGCTGGAAGGCGCGGTAGCCGGTGTTCTGGTGGATTACAAGGGCATCACCGTTGCCAACGATACCAAGCTTCGCCGCGAGCTTCGTGAGGCCAATGTGGAGTATTCTGTTGTAAAAAACACCCTGCTCCGTTTCGCCATGAAGGACGTCGGGTATGAGGAGCTGTGCGGAGTGCTGGAAAACACCACCGCTCTTGCCATCAGCCATGACGATCCGGTGGCTGCCGCCAAGATTCTGGCGAAATACGCCGAGGAATCCAAGGGCAGCTTCAGCCTTAAGGCTGGCTTTGTAGAGGGGAAGACCCTCGACCAGGCGGGCGTTTCCGCCCTTGCCAAGCTGCCGAGCAAAGAACAGCTGCTGGTTCAGCTGCTTAGCGTGCTCAACGGCAACATCAGAGGTCTGGCCGTGGCCCTCAACGCCATTGCGGAGAAACAGACCGAACAGGCCAGTGCGTAAATTCCGGTGGGATTTTGCACGAACAACAATTTGATTTATAGGAGGTAGCTATACCATGGCTTCTGAGAAAATCGTAAAATTTGTAGAAGAGATCAAAACCCTCACCGTTCTCGAGCTGGCTGACCTGGTCAAGGCCATCGAGGAGGAGTTCGGCGTTTCCGCCGCCGCCCCTGTAATGGTTGCCGGCCCCGCTGCCGGTGCCGCTCCCGCTGCTGAGGAGAAAACCGAGTTCGACGTGATCCTGGCTTCCGCCGGCGGCTCCAAGATGGGCGTTATCAAGCTGGTGAAAGAGATCACCGGCCTGGGCCTGAAAGAGGCGAAAGAGGTCGTTGACAATGCTCCCAAGCCCATCAAAGAGGGTGTCTCCAAGGCTGAGGCCGACGACATCAAGGCCAAGCTCGAAGAGGCTGGCGCCACTGTTGAAGTGAAATAAGTTTTCAGCGCTTTCGCGTGAAAACTTTTGCGGCTTTGCAGAAGAAACATCCCGACTGATTTTTTCAGTTGGGATGTTTTGCTGTCTGGCCTGTCGGTGAGGAGGCGGTTTCATGGTGAATACGATTGTACAGATCGGTGAGATCGTGGGAACAGCGGCCTTTGCCCTTTTTGGGGCGATGGTGGCGGTGGAGCGCCGGATGGATCTTTTGGGCGTGCTGCTGCTGGCGGTCACCACGGCGGTGGGCGGCGGAATGATCCGGGACGTGCTGCTGGGGGCGACGCCGCCCCTTGCGCTGCAGGATCCGTTTTTTATCCTGATCGCCATGGCGGTGGCGCTGCTGGTATTTTGGGCGAGATCCCGCAAAAGCCCGGCTCAGGATGGAAAGTTTTTCAGGCGGCTTTACAGCCTAGCTATCTTTTGTGACACGCTTGGGCTGGCGGTGTTTACCGTTACGGGGGTCAACCGCTCCATTGCCCTGGGGTATGGGGACAATGCGTTCCTCTCCGTTTTTGTGGGGATCCTCACGGGGGTGGGCGGCGGTGTGCTGCGGGATGTCATGGCCTCCCGGGTGCCCATGATCCTCCGAAAGGAGATCTATGCGGTGGCTTCCCTGGCGGGCGGCCTGCTTTACTATTACCTCTATTGGCTGGCGGGGGAATACATTGCCCTTTTCTGCGGCGCGGCAGTGATCGTGGTAGTGAGAACGGTGGCGGTCCGTTATCAGCTCAACCTTCCGGTGGCAAAGCCGAAAAAGGAGGGCGGAGTATGATAAGAGCGGCGTTTTTTGATGTGGACGGGACTCTGCTGAACAGCCGGGGGGAGATCCCTCCCGGTGCGGTGGAGGCCCTGCAGCGGATGTGGGCCCGGGGCGTAAGGCTCTTTTTGGCGACGGGCAGACACAAGCTGGAGCTGCAGGAGATCCTGCGGGGCTATTCTCTCCCATTTGACGCATTCGTCACTTTAAACGGCGGGTACTGCTATCGGAACGGCGGCGAGGTTTTTTATAAAAACCCGATCCACCGGGGAGACGTGGCCGCGGCGGTGGAATACTTAAAGGGGCCGGGCAGGGAGCTCTCGGTCATGTTTCGGGAGGAGGAGTTCCGGTATTTCAGCTGCATCTCCGACCGCGTGCGCTGCACAGACCCGGAGACCCTGAAGCAGGTCTCCACCGCGGAGGTCAGCCGGGCGGCGGAACACGAGATCTTTCAGATGTGCCCCTATGGCACGGATGAGGAAGCGGCGGGGCTTTTGGCGGTGATGCCGCACAGCAAAGCCACCCGCTGGAACGATTACGGGCTGGATGTTGTGGCGAAAGACGGCGGAAAAAATGTGGGCATCGCCCGCACCCTGGAGCGGTTCGGTATCCTCCCGGAGGAGGCGGCGGCCTTCGGCGATGGGGAAAATGACGAGGACATGCTGCGCTTTGCAGGCGTCGGTGTGGCCATGGGAAACGCCCCGGACCGGGTAAAATGCGCCGCGGACTATGTTGCCCGCCATGTGGACGAGGACGGGATCGCCCATGCCGTGCGCGCCCTCGGTTTTTAAGCTCCTGCGGCAGAGCTGCAGAAAGCCCCTTCCCAAACCGGATCTTCCGGGGCGGACGGGGGCTTTTTTTCATAAAAATGGAAAAACCATTTAAAAATCCCTCGTTTTTTACATCGGCCGCCGGCCATACTAAAAAGGCGGCCGATGCCGCAAAAACCACGCAAAACGATGGGCGGTGAGAAAACGAAACGGTTTTTTGCAGCCTGCGCGGCTTTTTTGATGGCCACCCTGGGCGGAACTTCCGCCTACGGGGCGGAGGGGGCGGAATACCTCACCATCGAACGGGAGGTGCAGGGGGAAAACATCTCTTTTGTATACCGCTATCCTCAGCTGGTAAAGGCGGAAACGCCTCAGGCCCAGAGCATTTTAAACACAAGCTTTCGGGAATACGGCGAGTACGAAGCCCTGGAAGCCCTCCGCCGGAGCAAAAGCTCCAGCAACCCTGTAAAGGGAGAGCTGACTTTCCGGGTGGAACACAACACCGGAGAACTGTTCAGCATCGCCTTTATAAACAGGGGGGAGGACGGCGTCCGGCGGATCCATCCATTTAACCTGAACGGCAGCACCGGGCGCACGGTGCGGGTGTGCGACCTGTTTTCCGATGAAGAGGCTCAGAGGACGGCGGGACTGCTGTTTGGCGAATACGCCCGGGAGCAGAAGATGCCGGAGAGGCTGACGGAGGCGCTGTGCACCTTGCCGAACAACCAGCCCTATTATCTGACCGGTACTCAGCTTGTCCTTGTATTCGACAAAGGGGAGTTTTTCGACGGGGAGGCAGGCTCCCTGGAGTTTTCTGTCGGAAGAGAGAAGCTCAGAGGGCTGTTCAAAGAGGAATACCGGAACTGACCAACTGTTTTGCGCAAAAAGGGGGCGGGCCCATATAGGGCCCGCCCTTTCGGCAATATAAAAAACGATCATACGGGCGCCCCCGGCCCACGTCCATAAAAATCAAAGCACCCGCCCGCCGAGAAGGCGTTTACAGCTGCAGCAGTGTTGAAAGCTCCCGGGGATGGGAGAGGTACCGGACGGAGGGATCCCGCTCCCTTTGAAAGGATCCCCAGGTGGCCAGGACGCAGCCTACCCCCGCTGCCCGGCACATGGCCAGGTCGTTGGGGCTGTCCCCGACGTAGAGCGTCCGGGCGGGGTCGGCCCCGGTGCGGGAGAGGTAGCAGAGCATGGGGGCGGGCTTCGGCTTGTGGAGCGCGGTATCTTCCGCGCAGACGATATCGGGGAAATACCGAGAGACGGGGAGCGGGAAAAACTCCCGCTCGAGGCGGGCCCTGCCTTTGGAGGTGACGAGGCCCAGACGGATGCCCTTCCCCTGCAGAGCGCTGAGGGTTTCCTCTATGCCCTCGAAGGCCCGGATCTCCCCGGCGTACTCGTAAAAATACCGGCCGATGACCTCGTGAGCCGACTCCACGTCGGGAAAGCCCAGCTCTGCTAGGGCGATGCGCCCCGGCACCCCCAGGATAGAGGAGAGTTCCCACAGCTCTTTGTGAAAGCCCAGCTCCTCCTGCAGACGGCGCTGTACCGCCCGAAGATAAGGGCCGTTGGTGTCGATGAGGGTACCGTCCAGGTCAAAGGCGATATGGCTGTAACGCATAGGATATTCCTCCCGGTTGGGTCATTTTTCGGGGCACAGCAGCGTCAGCAGCTGTGCCGGATGCTCGACACGCCAGGTGCAGGGGACCTCCTCCCGGCGCTGCACGCCCCATGTGGCGAGGGCGCAGTCCACCCCGGCGGCGCGGCACATTTCCATGTCATAGGGGCTGTCCCCGACGTAGAGCGTCCGGGAGGGGTCGGCCCCGGTACGGGAGAGGTAGCAGAGCATGGGGGCCGGGTCCGGCTTGTGGAGCAAGGTATCATCAAAGCAGACCGAGGCGTCGAAGTAAGCGGCGATGGAGAGGCGGGAAAACTCCCCGTCAAAGGCGCTCCGCGTTTTGGAGGTGACAAGACCCATGGGATACCCCAGGGCTTTCAGCCCGGCAAGGGTATCCTCCAGGCCGTCAAAGACGCGGATCCCGCCGGAATATTCGTCAAAGTACCGGCTGACAGCCGCGTAGGCCTCCTCCACATCGGAAAAGCCGAAGCGCTTTAAGGTGAGCCTTTCCGGCACCCCCAGGATGCACAGCAGATCATCCAGGCTCTTTTCCTGCCCAAAGCGTTCCAGCAGCAGACGCTGCATGGCCAACAGATAGGGACCGTTGGTGTCGATAAGGGTACCGTCGATATCAAATACCAGATGACTGTAGCGCAAAAAAATCCCCCCGGTGCAAAAGTTTTTTCATGGTTTTGCGGCGGAAAAACGGGCCGCTGTGGCGCTGCTTTTCACCGCCCGGCCCGCGGAGGAGGGCGGAGCGCCCGGAGAAAAGCCCGAATACAGATAAAAAGCAGCGGGAATACCGCTGCTTTTTATCATACCACAGGAGGCCCGGCGGAACAAGGAACCGGGAAGGGCAACCCCGGACGGCGAAGAGCCCGGCCGCCCAAAAAAAGGTCAGGACTGCAGGCGGCGGCATTCACCGCAGATCCGGTTCCAGGTGGAGGGGTCCACCGTCCCGGTGGGGGAGAGCCCCCGCCGCCGCTGATAGGCTGTCACTGCCTGGGCGGTGGCCGGGTCATACCGTCCGGTGACCGGGACGCCGGGGACTCCGCTGCCCGACAGGGCGTTGAGGCGCTGCTGAAGCAGACGCACTTCACCTCCCCGGCACCCGGGGCAGAGAGGGCTCTGGGGATACAGGTCGGCGGACCCGATCTGCTGCAGGGAGCGGGCCAGGTCAAGGCGTTCCGCGGGGATCTCCGGACGGAGAGACTGAGGGGACATCTCCGTTTCGGAGGAGACGGCGGATACCTGGGCTTCGGGAGAAGCGGAGGATGCGGAGGGCGCGGAGGGCGCGGAGGAGATGCTGCGGTCAAGAAGGCTGTTATACACCTGTATGATCCGGTTCCAGGTGGCGGACCCTATCACACCGTCTGCAGTCAGCCCAAACTGCCGCTGAAAGGCGAGGACGGCGCTGCGGGTGGCAGGCCCGAAAATGCCGTCCACCGTTATCCGGGGGATGGCGGGATAGGAAAGGCCGATATAGTTTAAAAAGCGCTGCATTTTTACCACATCGGCCCCGGAGGAACCCAGGCGCAGAGGGGCTCCAGGATAGGCGTCGAAGCGGCCGCTGAGGGCGATCTCGGTAGATACCTCGCACAGAGCATTCCAGGTGGCCCGGCCGACGATTCCATCGTCGACAAGCCCAAAGCGGCGCTGAAAAGCGATAACGGCGCCGCGGGTGGATTGGCCGAAGATACCGTCGGAAGTGACCTTGGGCACGGAGGGATAGTAATCCGAAATGTAGCTCAGCCACGCCTGCAGGGTGCTCACATCCCGCCCAAAGCTGCCCAGCCGCAGGGGGCTGCCCGGGTAGGAGGGACAGCTGGTGGTGGAGCCGGGAAGCAGAACGACCAGCTCCAAATAGATCTTATAGAGCTTATCCCAGGTGGTCTTACCCACCACGCCGTCCTGGGCAAGGTTGAACTGGCGCTGAAAGGCCTTTACCGCTGCGGTGGTGGCGGGGCCGAATACTCCGTCGATATCTACGGCCGGGACGGTGGTGTAAAAGAGGTTGACGGTACTCAGGTAGAACTGTACGATGGAGACTCCCACCCCAGTGGAACCTTCCCGCAGTACATTTCCGGGGTAGGTGGCGGCATCGGAAGGGAGGTTTTCGTTCTCCGCCCCCAGCTCTGCCAGTTTGGTCACCGCTACATAGATGTAAGAGATCTTATACCAGGTGGATTTTCCCACCACACCGTCCTGGGAAAGGCTGAAAATGCTCTGGAAGACCCGGACAGCCCGCTGGGTATCGGGGCCGAAGGTGCCGTCCACCGCAACAGTGCCGATGAGCGGATAGTTTCGCCCAATGCGGTTGAGCTTGGTTTGCAGAATGCGCACATAGGTGCCGGAGGAGCCCAGGCGCAAAGGCGTTCCGGGGTAGGACTGGGGAATCGACTGGATGCTGTTGGTCTCCAGCAGCTCAATATTGCTGCCGTAATAATACTGCAGGATGCCGAGGGGGGTATAGCCCTGGTTGGCCAGGGTCACGGTGCCCCACTGCTTCATACCGGGGCAGGTGACCTGCCGGCCGTCGCAGTACTCGGTAAAAAACGGGCCCCGGGAGCCTATGCGGCTGACATAGACGTTAAAGATCTCGTCGACGATGCGGCTGATGTTCTCAAAGATATTGCGCCCTTTTACAAATTTTTGGTCGTACTGGGTGGAATTGGTGATCTGGAAGTTATAGCCCTGGCTGGGGTACCACTCGGTGTAGACCCGGTTGAGGGCGAGGGAGATCTGGGCGTAAATGTTGGCGCGGATGGCGTTTTCCGGCCAGGTAGGGTAGATCTCGCTGGAGCAGACATTTTTGATGTAGTAGGGGAAGGAAACGTATACGTTTTCCGCGTTGGAACGGGGAGCGCCCAGATGTACGGCGATCTGGCTGGGGATCACCACGCTTTGCAGCACCAGGGGAGAGGCCTCTTTGGAGCAGTCTCTGGTGCAGTCTGTTTTTACCAAGCTATGTACAGGCGTTTCATAAATAAAATCGCTCTGGGCGCTGTAGGCCTCGCGGTCAAAGGGGATCATCTCCACCTCCTGCAGGGTGGTTTCCCCTGCAAAGACCTGCACCTCCCGCACCAGGTGGTTGGCATAATTGAAGGCTTCGATGGTGACATCGTAGGTGCCGTAGGGGATCCCGGCGTAATTTTCATCCAGAGAAAGATCCCGGTCCGGGGTCTCCACCGCTACCGGCTCGGTCCTGCCGTCGGAATCCACCGTGACGGTGCGGATGAGCTCCGGGCCGGAAGCGCCCCCCTGACCGCCCGGGCGGCTGATTTGGATGGTGGCGTTGGTCACCGGCCGGCCCTGCCGGGCGGTAAAAAGCTGTACGACGATATATCCTGTACCCATAAGTACCTCCTTGAAAATAAAAAGTGGGGTCGGAAGCGGTTGGTTTATTGTATGAACCCGGCCGAAAAGCGGTCACAAACCGGCCCGGGGCAGCCCGTTTATAAGGGCATCCGCCCGGGGAGAGCCCAGACCCGTACAGAGATCCCACCCCGGTAAAGCCTGATACGGCCCGCTGCTTCCTTCGGTAATATCGTAAAAATAAGGCTGTGGGATCCGGTAAGCGTCTCCGCCGGCCAGGCGGTACAGTGTATCGGGGGAAAAAGCCCTTCCGCTTTGTCTTGCCGCGGCGGCCAGAGCAGACCAGCACGGCGCAGCAAGGCTGCTGCCCCCGGCGATGCCCCATCCGGTGCTGCCCTGATAGGGAATACTGTGGTAGACTGCCACTCCGTGGGATGGGTCCCCGCAGAAGACGACGTCCGGTGTGCCCCGGCGTCCCCCGGTAAGGGTGGAGATCCCGGACATGCGCTGCTGAAAGCCGGGAATGGAAAAGTACAGGCTGGGGCCGCAGCCTCCGGAGGGCCATGCGGTTTCGCTCAGTCTCTCTCCGGAAGCGCCTAGCTGCAGTGTGGAGCCTCCGGCGGAGAGGACCAGAGGGGAGACGGACGGATAGACCGGGACGCCGCCCGCATCCCCCGAGGCGGCGACGAAAACAGTCTCCGGGTGGTTTTGAAAAACACGGTCCAAAGCGGTCTCGCCGGGGAATTCGTTTTCGCCCCAGCTCATGGAGACCACATCTGCCCCCAGAACAAGGGCGCGGTCCACCGCCTGAATCAGATCCCCTATGCGGTCGGAGGTGGAGACCACCAGCATCAGCCCGGCCCCCGGGGCCAGGGCATGTGCCCATTCCATGTCCATGGAAATCTCCAGCGCCCAGTCCGGGTCCGGCGCGGCGGGTGCCTGGCCGATCTGCTCCACCGTGACCTCCGCTTCAGGCAGGCCGAAGTACCGGCTGAATATGCTGAGATCCGAGGCGATGTTCGGTTGCCCGGATGCCGCGACGACGGCGATGGTCTGCCCGGAACCATCGGCGCCGGAGGAAAAACCGTAGGCTTTTTTGATCTCCTGCGGGGTGTATCCTCCCTGAAACCCCTGCGACGGCGGCTGGGGCATTTTAATAAAAGGGCGCGCCCGGCGGGCGGGAGGACGACAATGACAGCGGCAGTTTTTCAAAAGCTACCCCTCCTTAAAACGGCGTTTTCCTATTTTATGGAAAAACCCGTCATATGGTGTGGGGAGGAGAGCCCGAGCGATTTAAAAAATTTTAAAACAGAGGTGCAATATTCCGGCGGGCCCGGCTGTATATAGGGCAGAACAGCAAAAACCGAAGTTTTACAACGGGAAAAAGAGGTAGATCACAATGAAAAATGTTAGTATTTACTTTAGCCGCCGCCCTTGTTCTGACCCTGGCCGCCTGCGGAGAAAAAGCTCCGGCCTCTGAGCCCTCCGGGCCCAGCCCCGTCCCGGAGAGCTCCCAGGTTTCGGAAGAGGAATCAAACCAGATCCCGGACCCTTTTTCCGAGTGCGAAAGCCTGGAGGAAGCAAAAGCGCTTGCGGGGTTTGAGTTTGCGGTTTTTGAAGCCCCAGAGGAATGCGACCGCCGTGTGATCCGTGTGCTGGAGGGCCAGCAGATGACCGAAGTGATCGATTATGACGGCGAGGACGAGGTCTTCCGCACCCGAAAGGCCAAGGGAAGCGATGAAATCAGCGGGGATTATACCCCTTACGAGACGGAAAACCGGGCCGAAGTGGGAGGGATCTCTGTAACGATGAAGGGCAGCGGAGAGCTTGTGCATGTTGCAGCCTGGACACAGGGGGATTATACTTATTCCGTCAGCTCTGAAAGCGGCGTCAGCCAGGAGACGATGCAGGAGCTTGTACAGTCTGTAAAGTAAAACAGGTATTTTGGCTTGCCGGCAAAACGGGGGAAAACCGGTGACGGAAAACAGTACAGCGATGCTTCTGCCCAGGGTGGGGCGGTGGGCCTTTGCGGCCCGCGGCCCGCTGAAAGCGGAGCATAAGAGAGAAAAGAAAATTTCCGCGCCGAAAAGCCTGGAAAAAGGCCATGATGAGAATACGCTTCAGGCGGAGGAAGCTCTGAACCGATATGGAAACAGCATCCTGCGCCTGGCGTACTCCTATTTACACAGCAAGGCCGACGCGGAGGAGGTGCTGCAGGATACCCTGATCCGGCTGATGGAGGTGGCCGCCTGTTTTGCCCTGCTGCTGGCCGGGACACTGGCGCCCTTCCTTCTGAGAGAAAGCGTCAACGGGCCGGAAACAGACCTTGCCGCCCCCGTGGGCGGGATGGAGGAGATGGCTTCCGCCGGGGAACTTGCCCGGGCGGTGGGGTTTCCGGTGGAGGAGCTCTCCGGGCTTCCGGTCAAGGCTGAAAAGGTGGAATATCTTTCCTGCTTTGGAGAGCTTGCGCAGATCACCTGGTCGGGAGCGGAGGGAACCGCCGTCTTTCGCAAGACGGCCGGGAGCGGGGACCCATCGGGGGATTACAACAGCTATGA
>JALELV010000083.1 GCA_022768545.1 Oscillospiraceae bacterium | reverse complement strand
TGGAGGAAAGTGGAAATCCCGCATTATCCGCGTGTTGGAGGGAAGAGAGGTGCTGCGGTACAGTGCCTGAGAAGCGAGATGACCAATATCACCGATGCGGTGCTGGCTGCGGCTTTAAAAGAGCCGATCGGAAGCGGCATCGTGCGAAGAAAGCAGTTCGATGAGATCCCTCCCCGGGTGGAGTACAGCCTGATGGAGAAGGGAAGGTCGGTGGTGCCCATCCTGCAGAGCATCTGCCGCTGGGCGGGCGCCTATCACCGGGAGAGCAGCGAAGCGGCCCCCGCCCGGTGCAGGCGCTGTGATTACCGCGGAGAATAGAAAAAACAAAAAAAGCGGGCTGTTTTTGAAGAACAGCCCGCTTTTTTTAGCGGATCGGCAGAGGGAGGAAAGAGGTCAGTCCCCGGCCTTTTTGGCGCGGCGCGCGGATTCCAGCGTCACCAGCAGGGAGCAGGAGAGAATGAGGGCACACCCCACGCCAGTGCGCCAGGAAAATGGCTCGGAAAAAAGCAGAAGGCCGAAAATAACGCCTGTCACCGGCTCCAGCATATTGAGCAGGGAGGTGGTGGTGGGGCCTAAGATACGGACGGCGGAAGCATAGGCGTAAAGCGGGATCACGGAGCCCACCAGAGAGCCCAGCAGCAGATAAGCGTAGACGATGCCGCCCTCCGGAAGCCGCAGGGTACCCAGGCACAGGCCCTGCACCGTGAGGGAAACGGCGGTAAACAGGGAGACATAAAAGATAACCACAGCTGTGGGGAGAGAGGCAAAGCCCGCCTTATCGTTGGCGATGACGTAGGAGCCATAGGCTAGGCCGGAGAGCAGCGCCAGCAGGGCTCCGGTCGCGGATACGCCGTGGCTGAAATCCGCCAGGAAGGCGATGCCGCAGAGCGCGGAAACCACCGCCAGGATCCGGCCCGGGGTGAGCTTTTCCTTAAAAAAGACCGCCATGACGACGGTGATGAAGGCGGGAAAGAAAAAGTGGAACATGACGGTGAGGCTGACGGGGATATAATCGTAGGAACGGACCATTAAAGTGCCGCAGATGTGGCAGCCTAAAATACCGAAAACAGCCAGCTGCAATGCCTGGGACAAGCTGACGCGGAAGGACTGGCGGGTAAACAGCACCACGGAGCCGAAGATGAGGGCGGAGATGCCGAAGGTGGAGAGAAGGATGGTATCCCCTGTGGCACCCTGCAGCCTGGCAAGCTTGGTGATGGAGGGGGCGATACCGTAGCACAGGGAGGAGAGCACAACGCAGAACACCCCGGCGGCGACGTTTTTGGAAACTGCGGTTTTCATAAAGATTCCTCCAAATGATAAAACAGAAGTAGATGCTGTCTTTGGAAAAAGATACGGCTGTCCGGGCACAGGCCAACGCGGGCGGCATTAGGGGCCAGAACCGGCGGGATGGGAGCCGAAGCCATTAACAGCCACCGGAAAAGCGGCACAAAACACACCGCCATTTTACTACGTAAAAGCCCAAAAATCAAATAAAAAATAGCCTGCGCTATTTTTGCGCGCATCCGCCCGCTCCTGCGGGCGGGCAATTTGTATCCTATGGCCGTGGGCCGGGGACGGCCCATATGGCCGTTTTTACAGCTTTGCGCAGTAAAGCTGTAAAAACGCTGCTGCAAAGAACGGGCCCGGCCGGATAAACGGCTGGGCCCGGCTTACGCGGTACAGCGGCGGGAAAATATAAGTTTTCAGCTCACAGTTACGTCTTTGATCCATTTTTTGCCCAGAGCGTGGGGGATGGCGATCATGCATTTGAGCAGCTCATCACACTTTAAGCAGGCGTAGACCACCGGGATGGAGAGATGCAGATAATTCCCGGTGAGGAACCCCAGGGGGATAGCCACCGTCCACATAAAAATGACATCCACGATCAGGACGAACTTGGTATCGCCGCCGCCCCGGAGAGTGCCGGTCATGGTATTGAAGTCCAGCGCCTCGAAAAACACGACGACGGAGTGGACCGCCATGATCTGCATGGCATACAGGCGGGTATTTTCCGTGATATTGTAAAGATCCACCACCCAGCCGCGCAGGAACAGAATGACAGCGGAGGAGAAAAGGCCGAGCAGGGCGCTGATCAGCATGATGGAGCGGGCCTCCCGGCGCACGTCCTCCAGACGCCCCGCCCCAATGGAGTTTCCGATGACGGCGGCGGCGCCGCTGGAGACGCCCCAGATCATGACGGAGGCAAGCTGTGTCACCACACTGGCGATACTCATGGCGGCGGTATATTCCGTGCCCATGTGGGAGATGATGGCGGTGATTACGGAGGAACCCAGGGTCCAGATCATCTCGTTGCACAGCACCGGCACGGCGTTGCGGGTAAACTGGGCATAGATCCCCCGGCCGGTGGAGATCAGGTCAGAAAAGCGCATGCGGATCTTATCCTCGCGGAAGAACACATAATAGACCATGATGGCAAACTCGATCAGACGGGAGATGGCGGTAGCCAGGGCGGCGCCTTCGATCCCCATGGCGGGGCAGCCGAGGTTGCCGAAGATGAACACCCAGTTGAGAAAAACATTGCTCACCAGAGTGGTGACGGAGGTGACCATGGCGATGCGGACCGTTCCCACTGAGCGGAGCACAAAGTTTATCGTGGTGGAAAAGGCGTAAAAGACATAATAGGCCCCGGTGATATGCAGGTATTTTACACCGGCCTCAATGACCGCGGCGTCATTTGTAAAGATCTTCATGACGAGCTGCGGGCGGAAAAACGCTGCGGCGGTAAATAAAAGGGCCGCGCCTATGACCGTCCGAAGCAGCACGGAGGTGATCCGGCGGATCTGGGCGGTGTCTCCCTTGCCCCAGTACTGCGCTATCATAACGTTGGCGCCGCCGGAGAGCCCAAAGGAAACGGTCATCAGCATGAAAAACAGCTGGTTAGCAATGGAAGAGGCGGAGAGCGCCACCTCGCCCAGGGTACCCAGCATGAGGGTATCCATCATGCTGACCCCCATATTGATGAGGTTTTGCCCCGCCACGGGCAGGGCGATGGCAAAGAGCTTTTTATAAAAAGTGTGGTCGCTGCTGAAAAATGACATAAAAACCTCCGAAGAAACCTTTAGATTACGCAGTGCGTGAAAAGCTAATGTCTAGTATAAACCTTTGACCGGCTCCAAGGTCAAGAGGGGGGTTGAAATTTTCTGAAAAAAGCCTTGAAAAATACCCCGGGGCAGGGGAGAAAAAGCGGTGTTCAACGGGTGGAGAACAGGTGACGTCCAGGTGAAAAGTGTAAAGAAAAAATGGCCAATTTAGCCGGGATGTAAACATTTGCCAAACTGAGTTTCCAAGGCGTTGACGGGGCCTTTGTCCTTCTGATAACATGACATCCGAACAGCAGAGCCCCATATTTTTACAGGGGGACTTTCTCTTGGAAGGAAGGAAAGAATGATGTCAAAGCCCCAGAAATTACAGCGCGGTTTATGGAAGGCGGGCGCCGGAGCGGCAGCCCTGCTGATAGGTTTGACCGGATGTGCAAAATCCGGCAGAGAGGGGATGGCCGGGGCGGCTCCGGGCGCACAGCAGCAGGCTTCCAGCGCGATCTCCGTAAACCTTGCCTCTGTTTCCACAGGGACGATCGTGCGGGAGACAGAGTTTGCCGGAAGGATCGAGGCTTCTCAGACGGTAAACGTCTATGCGGGTACCTCCGGAAAGGTGATTGCCGCATACTTTACTGTGGGAGAGGAGGTAGAGGAGGGTGACCTGCTGGCTGCCCTGGACGGGGAGGCTCTGGAGGATTCCCTGGCACTGGCGGAACTTAAATATGAATCCGCCCTGAGCTCTGCCCAGTCGAGCCTTTTAAACTCCGAAAAAAGCTACAACAGCCAGAGCAACAGCTATCAGACGGCAGCGGATAGTTTAAAAGACTTCGAGGACGAGTACGATGAGGCAGTAGACGCCGCCAAGACGGAGCGCACTGCGGCCAAAAAGGTTTTGGATGCGGCCAAAGAAGCCCTGGCCAACGACACCACCGGGGACCCGGATGGTTCTCTGCAGCAGGCGGTGGATGATGCCCAGGAAGATTATGACGCCGCCGCCGCCAATTATTCTGAGGTAAAATCAGACTATGACCGGCAGTTGGAAAACTATAAGACTGCCCGCAACAACGCCCGGGATGAACTGGAATACACCGAGGAGAGCTATAAGCTTGCCGCGGGAGAGAATATGGACGGCCTGTCCGGTTCTGTGGCGGGCAGCATCAAGCAGGCGGAGCTGGAATATGAATCCGCCAAAAAGGCTTTGGAGGACGCCAAGATCTATGCGCCGGTCTCCGGGGTGATCTCCGCCCGGAATGTGGAGGAGTACGACATGGCGAGCCCCAATTCCCCGGCTTTTACGATTCGTACCGAGGGTGCACCGGTGATCTCATTCAGCGCCTCGGAGGCCGCCGCCAACGCCCTTGCCATCGGCAGTGAGGTGACGGTGCGCTATAACGGAGAGGATTATGCCGCTTCGGTCATTGAGGTCTCCACCGACGCCGACAGCTCCGGGCTGTATCCCATCAAGGCCCGCACTCTGGAGGATCTGGGTACCACCCGCACCGGAGCGGTGGTAAAAGTGACGGCGGCTACAGCCCGGGCGGAGGACGCCATGGTCATCGATATGGACTACATTGAATACGAGGAAAACCAGCCCTATGTCTATCTGTATCAGGACGGCGTTGCCGTCCGCCGTGACCTGAAGCTCGGCATCAGCGACAATGAGTCGGTCGTGGTGCTCGACGGCCTTTCCTCCGGTGACCGGATCATCACCACCTGGCACCCGGACCTTAAAGACGGCGCCGCAGTGTCCGACCGGGCGGTATCTTCCGCAGAGCCCGCCGAAGAGCCGGCCGCCGAGGAAACAGTACCGTCCGGTATGCCGGAGGAAGCACCGGCCCAGGGCGGAAAGAGAGGGGAGTAAGCCATGTTTTCACTTCCCGATTTTTCGGTCAGGCGGCCCGTCTGTATTCTGATCTGCGTGGTGTCGCTGGTGTTGTTCGGCATCACTTCCGTGCTGGGGATGTCCATGGAGTCTACCCCGGAGATGAACATGCCGGTCATCATGGTGATGACCCGGTACGAGGGAGCCTCCCCCGAGGAGGTAGACAGCATGGTCACCGATGTGGTGGAATCCGCCCTTTCGGCGGTGACCGGGGTGGAGAGCATGACCTCCACCTCCAGCGAGGGGAGCTCCATGGTGATGCTGGAGTTCGACTATTCGGCAGACACCGACGAAA
Source organism: Oscillospiraceae bacterium (assembly GCA_022768545.1). GTDB lineage: Bacteria > Bacillota > Clostridia > Oscillospirales > Ruminococcaceae > JALELV01. Next base: position 4,235 of record JALELV010000083.1, on the reverse strand, counting down.
AGACCGATGAGGTAAACTCCGCCCTCAGCCGCCTGCGGCTGCCGGATTCCTGTGAGGATCCCACCATCATGGAGATGCGCATGAACAGCGAGAGCGTTATGGAGCTCAACATCGATGGGGCTTCCAGTGACAACGCTCTGGCCTACGTGGAGGACACGGTGGTGCCGAAACTGGAACAGATCTCCGGTGTGGCACAGGTGGGAACCAGCGGCGGGAGCCGCAAGTACGTGCAGATCTTATTGGACGAAAACGCGCTGAACCAGTACGGCCTTACCATGAACTCGGTGGCAAATGCCATTGCAAACGCAGAATATGAGGTGACCCTCGGCGAGGCGGACCGCGGCAATATCACCCTGAGCATGATCGGCTCCGCGGAATACGGGACCTATCAGAGCCTGCGGGATGTTCCCATTACCCTGGGGAGCGGGAACGTCATCCATGTCTCCGACGTGGCGGAGGTGAACCTGGCCTCCCGGAGCCAGGATTCCTTCAGCCGCCAGAACGGACGGGACGGCATCCGCATCAGCATCTCCAAAAACCAGAGCGCCAACACCATCTCCCTGTGCGAGAGCATTGTCTCGGCGGTGGAGGAGCTCAACGCCGACACCACCCTGGGAATTGCCATTGAGGTGACAAACAACAGTGGTGAGACCATCATGGAGAATATTCAGAGCGTCATCTCCTCTTTGATACAGGGGCTTATCGTAGCGGTACTGGTGCTGATGTTCTTCTTCGGGGACTGGCGCTCCTCCCTGATCGTGGCGCTTTCCATGCCGCTTTCCCTGTTTGCGGCGGTGGTGATGATGTCTCTCTTTGATATGACCATCAACATGATGTCCTTAGGCGGCCTTGTTGTGGGCGTCGGCATGCTGGTGGATAACTCCATCGTGGTGATGGAGAGCTGCTTCCGCGCGCGCAGTGAGGGCCGCACTTATGCGGAAAGCGTCCACGAGGGGGCAAACCTGGTGGTGGGCGCGGTGGTGGCTTCCACCCTTACCAGCATTGTAGTGGTGCTGCCCATCGCCCTGATGGACGGTATGGCGGGGCAGCTTTTTAAAGATGTTGGGCTCACCATCGTATTTTCCCTGACCGCATCCCTTGTGAGCGCCATTACCCTGGTCCCCCTGCTGTTTGTGCGCCTGACGCCCCGGGAAAAGGAAAACTCCTTCTCCAACCGCATCCTGCGCCGGGTGGACAAAGACTATGCCCGGCTGCTGAAAAAGGCTCTGGGCGCCCGCAAGACCGTTGTAGCCATCGCTCTTGCCTCCTTCGCGCTTTCCGCCTTCTTATTTACCCGGATCGATATGGAGCTGATGCCCACAATGGACAGGGGCGGCGTCAGCGCGTCGGTGGAGATGAAGACCGGCCTCAACACCGAAACAAGTGACGAGATTATGACAGAGATCGAGGGGATCATCGCAGCCATGCCGGACGTGGAGTCCTACTCCACGCGGGGGGCCATGGGCGGCGGCTCCGGAGCAGGCAGCTTTTCCATCACCTTAAAGGATGACCGATCCATGGAGACCTCCGAGTTTGTGGAGGAACTGCGTTATCTTACCGCGGATATTCCCAACTGCTATGTGGATGTCTCTCAGGAGAGCGCCATGTCCTTTGGCGGCGGGGGAGGGCTCACACTTAGCCTGAAAGGCAGTAACCTATCTGCTCTGGAAGAGGCCGCTGAGAAAGTTAAAGAAACGGTGGCCGCGGTAGACGGTGTGGAATACGCCTCCACCAGCCTCAGCGACGGAGACCCCCGGGCCGTGATCACTGTGGACCCGGTGCTGGCTGGGGCTTACGGCACTACCCCCTCTTCGGTGCTCTCCGTGGCCTCCGGCAAACTAAACGGCACCACGGCTATGACCCTGCAGCAGGATGACACGGAGTATTCCGTTAAAGTGGAGTATCCCGCCGACCGATACGAGACCATCAATGACCTCTACGGCCTGATGATCGATCTTCCCGGCGGGGGGCAGATCCCTCTGACAGACCTGGCGGAGATCTCTTATTCCACCAGCCCCTCCAGCATCAGCAGGGAGGACGGAAAATATGTCGTCTCGGTGACCGGGACGCTGCGCACCGGTGTGAACAGCGCCAGCGCCACCACCCAGGCCATGAAAGCGCTGGAGAGCGTGGACCTCCCAGACGGGGTGATGGTGGAGGAGGGAAGCGATATGCGGATGATGAACACGGAGTTCGGTTCCATCGGCAAAGCACTGATGGTCGCTATTTTCCTGGTATTTGCCGTAATGGCGGTGCAGTTTGAATCGCTTGTTTTTTCCGGTGTTGTCATGATCTCGGTGCCGTTTTCGCTGGTGGGTGCGTTCCTCTCCCTGTATCTGACGAACACCTCCATCAGCATGACCTCTCTGATAGGCCTGGTGATGCTGGTGGGCATTGTGGTAAATAACGCCATTGTGCTGGTGGATTATACCAACCAGCTTCGCCGTGACCAGGGCATGGAGGTGCACGAAGCCCTGACCACAGCGGGGCGCACGCGGTTGAGGCCAATTCTGATGACCACCCTTACCACTGTAGTGGGCCTGCTTCCCATGGCCCTCGGTATCGGCGGAAAGGTGGAGATGATGCAGGGCATGTCCATCGTGGTGATCGGGGGGCTGACAGTGTCCACCCTGCTGACTCTGGTGCTGATCCCGACCTTCTACCTGATGTTTGACAGGGAGGACCGGGCAAACCGCAAGGCGGCCAAAAAACAGCGCCGGGAGGCTGAAAAAAACGCGGCGGACCCGGTGTGAAAAGGAGCGGATAAAAGATGAACCGGTTTGCACCGGCGGCGCTGCTCGCCGCTGCGCTCTGCCTGGCAGCGGCGATGCCGGCCTACGCCGCCCAGGACAGCCCGGTTTTGGAGAATATTCCGGCCGGAGAGTACATGACGCCCGGAGAGGAGATCCGCTTTGGGTACAATACCGCCTCCGGGGAACCCCTGGGGGAGGAATACACCCTGTCCATTTTGGAGGGGGAGGAATATATGGAGAAGCTGGACGTCGTTCAGGACGGCGAGGGCCGATGGTATCTGGAGGCGGAGGCATCGGAGGAAGAATTTTTTACTGGGGTCAAAACAGCCCGCTGGCGGGTATCCTGCCGGGACGCCGAAGGAAGGCTGACAGCAAGCGTGAAGCAGCGCCTTGACATCCGCTATGGGTACTGGGATGTCGTGGATGATGAGATCACCGTGTCCTCCTCCGGAGGCAGCCCCGCGGTGGGGGCGGACCGTCTGGGGACGGAAATGCTGCTGACGCCGGTTTCCCCATCCCTTGTTTTTCATTTCGGCGTGGAAGAGGTGACCCTGCATTTTGATTCCTGTGCCGAGGCCTCCTTTACGTTGGAGCTCGGGGATACCCGCAGGGCAAAGCCTTATTATGACGACAGCACCGACAGTGCCCTCGACGTGCTGATCGGGCCGGACGCCTCCCAAACGGAGGTGCTGAGGTTTTGGGACGCGCCGGAGTTTCAAAACGCCGGTACCATGAAAATACGGGGCGGGAAATACCTTTACCGCTATGAAAATGGGGCGCTGAACCGCATTTCCTCCGAATACGAAGGCGGGGTGCATACCTTTTCCACCCGCTGTCTCGGTTGGTATGTCCTCTCGGATAACGTGTTCTGAGGCGCTGCCCGGTAGAAAAGATATTCCGGAACAGACAAGACTCCCCCAGCCGGCCCGGGCCGGCTGGGGGAGCCTTGTTTTGCACAGGGGAGAGAGCTTACTGCTCCACAGGCGGGTTGGGGCTGTGAAAACTGGGCGGCGACGCCTTGGTATTGCCAAAATGGTTCTCCGGCGAGGAGGAGAGGTTAAAATACAGACGGGAATCCTCTGTCACGCCGAAATCCCGGTTGGAGCCGGTGTTCTGGACGCGGTTAAAGGCTTCCCGGAACAGGGCGTTGTGCGCTTCCTCCCGGTTGAGCAGAAAGTCGATGGCCTCGCGGACATATTTGTCTTCGATCTGTCGGTGAAGGTACTCATACACCACCTTGGCGCGCTGCTCCGAGGCAATGTTGGAGAGAAGATCAGCGCACAGATCGCCGGTGACAGTGACATAATCGGCGGTCCAGGAGTATCCGGACGCGTTGATGAGGCCGGGGTTCAAACCCAGGAGTACGTGGGTCTCCACCTCACCGGAGGATACCTTTTCGGCATCCACATCATGGCCGTTCAGCATATTGATGGTAGCTGCCACCATTTCCAGATGGCTCAGCTCCTCCGCCGCGATATCCAT
>JALELV010000073.1 GCA_022768545.1 Oscillospiraceae bacterium | reverse complement strand
CGGAGGCGGGGGAGTCGGTCACGCCGGAACAGCTGCTGGAGCGGGCTCTGCGGTACCGGGCCTATTTCGGCCCGGAAGGCGGGGTGACCCTCTCCGGCGGGGAGCCGCTGATACAGGCGGAGTTTGCGCGGGAGTTCTTTGCACTCTGCCGGCAAAACGGCCTGCACACCGCCCTGGATACCAGCGGCTGCCGTTTGGACCGGGCGGCGGGGGAGCTGCTTGCTGTGACCGACCTGGTGCTTTTGGATATCAAGATGACGTCGGAGCAACAGTACCGCGCCCGGACGGGAGGCTCCCTTGCGGCGTCAATGGGCTTTCTGCGCCGCTGCGAGGAGCAAAAGATCCCTGTCTGGGTCCGCCATGTGGTGGTGCCCGGCCTCAATGACACCGGGGAGGACGCGCAGCGCCTGGCTGGGCTGCTGCAGGGGTTTCGCTGTATCGACCGGGTAGAGTTTTTACCCTTCCGCAAGCTCTGCCTGGAAAAATATCACCGGATGGGAATTCCCTTTCCGCTGGAGAATGTCCCGGAATGTACAGAGGATCGCTGTCGGGCGCTTCAAAAACAGGCCGGGCTCTGAGGAACAGGCCTGTTTTCTTACTTTCCCGTTGTCCCCGTGGTAAGATAGGAAAAAAGGAGGGGCTTTGATGCGGGTTTCCACCAAGGGGCGATACGCCCTTCGCCTGATGATCGGCCTGGCTGTTCACGACAGCGGAGAATATATCGCGCTGAAGGATGTCTCCGCCCGGCAAGGGGTTTCCATAAAATATCCGGAACAGATCGCATTTCTTTTGGGGGAGGCGGGGCTTTTAAAAAGCATCCGGGGCCCTCAGGGTGGGTACCGTCTGGCCCGTGCCCCGGAGGAGTATACCGCGGGGGAGATCCTGCGCCTTACCGAGGGGAGCCTTACCCCGGTGCCCTGCCTGGATGACCGGCCGAACCAATGCCCCCGATACGCAGGCTGTGCAGTACCGCCGCTTTTTGGAAGGGGCTTGAGAAAGCAGTGTCCGATTATGTGGACGGCGTGACTCTGGCAGACCTGGTTTGGCAGGAGACAGAGCGCGGCCGGGATAAGATTTGAAAGGCCGGGAAAGCGGGATATCCGTCCGCCTGCTTGGCGGGAAGAAAAAATAAAAGAGCAGGCATCCGGGCCAAATGGCCTGGATGCTTTTTTATGTGCGCTTGCGGCTTTGAAGGGCTGCGGGCCGGGCGTATGGTCCGCAGTGCGAAAAAGACGGCTTTTTTCATCTCTGTGGTTTCTCCCCGGCAGAGCGGAGAAAGTGGATACTTAAAAACGCGGCAGAGGGGAAAAGACTGCCCCGCGGACGGACGCACCTTGTTTTGGCAGGGCAATTTACCATATTCTGAGCGGTGGGTTTGCACCGGTGGAGAGGAAAGTGCCAAAGCCCGGGCCCAGGGGCCCGGAAGGGGAAGAAAGGGCGCCTGTCCAAAGCCTGTAAAGCGCATGGAATGGCCCCTTTCGTTGACGGAGCGGCTGCTTTGTGATACTATAAAAAATAAACGCAGGCTATTTTTCGGCCATGTGGCCCGTCCTCGGGCCACGGTCATAGGAATAAGTCGTTTTTTATTGCGCAGCAATAAAAAATAGTCTGTGGCTATTTTTACGCGCATCCGGTCTCTCTGCGGCCGGGTGCTTTGGGCTTTATGGCTGGTGAGACAGGGATGGCCTACATGGCTATTTTTACGCGCACCCGCCCGCAAAAGCAGTCGGCCGGTTAGGGCCTTATGGCCGCGGGCCGGGCCCCGAAATGCCGGGGCGGGGTTTCCCCTTGTCCACAAAAGGGCAGAGGAAAGCCAGCCCTTTTGTCAACCCTCAAATATTGGAACCGCTGGCGCACTTTCCCGCTTATAGAAAAAACGCTTCCGCAAATAATGATAGTATCCGGCCGGTGCGCTGTGTGCTCAAAGAGCCGGGAAGACACGAATTCGGCGGCCGCCCGCCGCAAGGGCGGCGCCATCCGGAAGAGGGTCCGGACGGTGCGGAGGCAGAAATGGACAGGGAAAGCGCGTGGGAAATTTTTATGCAGACCGGAAAGGTGGCGGATTACCTCCGCTACGCCGGGATGCAGGGACAGGTGCGGCGCGGCTGGGAGCCGGATGACGGAGGTGACCCCGAAGAGAATGCAGATGACGGACGAGGCGGTGGTGATACGGGAGCGCAGCATTGGCGAGGATGACAAGCTCCTGACGCTGCTCTGCCGAAGAGAAGGGGTTATCACGGCGTACGCCCGGGGTGCCAAGAAAATGAAAAGTACCCTGGGCCCGTCCTGCGGGCTGTTGGCCTATTCCTCCTTCCAGCTGTTTCACAGCAAAGACCGCTACATAGTGGACCGGGCGGATACCATCAACCTGTTTTTTGGCCTGCGGCAGAATATTGAAAAGCTGTCGCTTGCCTCCTATTTGGCGGAGGCGGCCTGCGTGACGGCCCCCACCGGACGGGAGAGCGAGCCCTTTTTGAGGCTGGTCCTCAACTGCCTGCATTTTTTAGAGAAGGATATGCGGACGCCGCAGTTCATCAAGCCGGTGTTTGAGCTTCGCAGCCTTGCCATGTCTGGCTTCATGCCGGACCTGGTGGCTTGCTCCGGCTGCGGCTGCTACGAAGCGGAGGAGATGTTTTTTTCCCCGCTGGACGGCACCCTCTGGTGCGGAAGCTGCGCCGGGGGGCCGGAGGAAAAGCGTGTCCTCCTGCCGCCGGGGGTGCTGGCAGCTATGCGGCATATCATCTACTGCGAATTTGAAAAGCTCTTTTCCTTCCGGCTTCCGGAGGAGGGACTGCGGTACCTGGGGCAGGTGTGCGAGCGCTATTTCCTTGCCCAGATGGGGCAGAGCTTTCAGACATTGGATTTTTATCACAGTCTTTCCGGTATGGAGGCCTGGGCGGCCTCCGGCCTTTCGGAGGGGCGGCAAGATATTTCTGCCGAAAGCGGTGAATGAGATGAATACGACAACACGACACGATAAAGCGCTGGAGCTGGATAAAATTCTCGCCATGCTGGCGGACTGCGCCGGCAGCGACGACGCCCGGGAGCGTGCCCTTGCCCTACGCCCGGTGACAGATCTGGGGGAAGCCAGACGGGAGATGCAGCTGACGGCGGACGCCAACATGCTTTCCTCCCGATTTGGGACTCCGGCCTTCTCCCGGCTTAAAAATGTAAAAGGGATGCTGCGCCGGGCGGAACTGGGTACCAGCCTCTCCCTGCGGGAGCTGCTGGACGTCGCCTCTGTCTTGAGGGCCGTGCGCACCCTGTATGACTGGCGCCGGCACTGTGACGAGGTTTCCACCTCCCTCGACTACATGTTCAGCGGCCTCTCCCCCCAGCGTCACCTGGAGGACAGCATCACTGCCGCCATCGTTTCGGAGGAGATGGTGGATGACCATGCCAGTGCGGAGCTCGCCAACATCCGCAGAAAGATCCGCGGAGCGGGGCTCAGCGTCAAAAACCAGCTGGACCGGCTGATCCACTCCTCCGCCTACCAGAAATTTTTGCAGGACAGCATCGTCACCATGCGGGACGGCCGGTATGTGGTACCGGTAAAGGCGGAGTACCGCGGCGAGATCAAGGGCCTGGTGCACGACACCTCCTCCAGCGGAGCCACCGTGTTTGTGGAACCGCTGGGTGTGGTGGAGGCAAATAACGAGATCCGAGTGCTGCAGTCCAAGGAAAAGGCGGAGATCGAGCGCATTATCGCCGAGCTCTCTGCCGCGGTGGGGGAATACGCCCCCGGCATCGGGCAGGACTACGATACCTTAGTGGAGCTTGACCTGATTTTCGCAAAATCCAAACTGGCGGATTCCATGCGCGCTTCGGTGCCGGAACTTGCCGGCGAAGGGGAGACGGTGCTCAAAAAGGCGCGCCACCCCATGATAGATAAAAAACAGGTGGTGCCCACCGACATTTACCTGGGCGGTGCCTTCGACACGCTGGTCATCACCGGCCCCAACACCGGCGGTAAGACGGTGTCGCTTAAAACACTGGGGCTTTTTACCCTTATGGCCCAGTGCGGGCTGATGCTCCCGGCGGCGGACGGCAGCCGGGTGCGGGTGTTCGAGCGTGTGCTGGCGGATATCGGAGACGAGCAGAGCATTGAACAGAGCCTCTCCACCTTTTCCGCCCATATGACAAATCTGATCTCTATTTTGGAGCTGGCGGACAGCAGCACCCTGGTGCTCATTGATGAGCTGGGTGCAGGGACCGACCCGGTGGAGGGCGCTGCGCTGGCGGTGGCCATTTTGGAATCACTCCGCGAAAAGGGCGCCAAGGTGGCGGCCACCACCCATTACTCCGAGCTGAAGCTCTACGCCCTGGAGACTGACCGGGTAGAAAACGCCTGCTGCGAGTTCGACGTGGCCTCTCTGCGCCCTACCTACAAGCTCTCCATCGGGGTGCCGGGGCGCTCCAACGCCTTTGCCATTTCCCAGCGTCTGGGGTTGGAGGAAAGCGTGATCCGGCGGGCCAAAGAGCTGGTGAGCGAGGAGAACAGCCGCTTTGAGGACGTGGTCTCCCGCCTGGACGAGGCCCGGCAGGACCTGCAGAAGGACCTGGACGAAGCCGCCCGCCTTCGCCGGGAGGCGGAGGAGGACCGGAAAGCGGTTCGGGAATATAAAGAACGCCTGGACCGGGACAAGGAGCGGGAGCTGGAGAGAGCGCGGGGCGAATCCCGCCGCATTATCGAGACCGTGCGTGCGGATGCCGAGAAGATCATCGGGGAGCTGGAGGAGATCCGCCGCAGGCAAAACGCGGAGGATTTTGCCCAGAGGGTTTCCGAGGCCAAATCCCGCCTGAAGGGTTCCGTCAACAGCCTTTACGATGAGGCGGACCCGGTCACGCTGCAGAATCAGGAAAATTACAAGCTCCCCCGGCCGCTGCGCCGCGGGGACACGGTATTCGTCACCGCTGCGGGCCGGGAGGGGACGGTACTCTCCCTGCCGGACAACGCGGGCAATGTGCAGGTGCAGGCCGGCATCATGAAGCTCAAGGTGAACCAGAAGGCCCTGAGACTGGTGGAGAGCACCAAGCCCAGGAAGGCCCCCTCCGGCTCGGTCTCCAAAAAGGCAGTCTCCCGGTCGGAGCGCTCCGCCTCGGCGGAGGTGGATCTCCGGGGCATGACGGCGGAGGAGGCCATCATGGAACTGGACCGCTACCTTGACAACGCGGTGATGTCCGGTGTACCGGTGGTCACGGTGATCCATGGAAAGGGTACAGGGGTGCTCCGGAACGCGGTGCAGCAGCATCTGCGCCGGCACCGCAACGTAAAAACCTTCCGCCTCGGCGTGTACGGCGAGGGGGAAAGCGGCGTCACCATCGTGGAGCTCAAATAGCCTTGGATGCGTTGGGGAGGGCGGAGAAGTGAAAAAAGACCCGGTTTTCTGGATGGGGATCACCGCGGCGGTGATGGCTGCGGCCATGGTCTGCTGCAACCTGTTTCTGATGCCGGAAGTCTCGGCTCCGATGGTGGAGTACGCTGTTTTGCGCTCGGCATCTTCGGAAGAGCTTTCTCATGGGAAGATCGACATCAACAGCGCCACTGCCTACGATCTGGAACAGGTGGAGGGGATCGGCCCCGCTGTCTCCGGAAAGATACTGTCCTATATTGCCGCAAACGGCCCTGTCACCGATATGGAGCAGCTGCTGGAGGTGGAAGGGATCGGCGCGGTCAAGCTGGAACGGCTTAAATACTATTTTTTTGCAGAGAAAGCATGAGTATGCCCAAGGGCCCGGCAGGAAAAACCTGCCGGGCCCTTGGGGGCTTTTAATGTGCGGGGGCAGAGTGTCAGGAAATAAAATGCTTCATCTCTTCAATGGTCTTTTCCTGCAGTTTTCCCAGGTCAGAGGTGATCTCCCGGACGGAAGGGGAGGGATGAGGGTATTCCTTCTGTATTTTTTGCAGATCGATGATCCCTATGGTGGAGCCTTTGATGAGCAGCTCCGCAATTTTGGAGGAGGAGTGGTCTGCAAAAGTATTCAGTTCAATTCCCATGTCTGCCATTGCCTTGGTCCAGAAAGGGTTATCCTTTGGACGGGCTCCGCTTTCCCACAGGGTACGGGCAATTTTTTCACTGATGATGCGGTAGCGGGAGAGCTGAGTTTCCAGCCGGTTTTTAAGCTTCGGGTCGCCGGTCCTGGGCAGAAGTTTGTGGATGGTTTCTGTGCCCATATCCGCATTTTGGAACAGGCGGATCAGACATTCTTTTTCCTGAGGTTCCATCGCTTTTCTCCTTTTGTTTTGGATTTAGTTTATCCCTTTACTTTTTTTATATTCACCGTTGACAAAAGCGGCATTGGTATAGTATAATGAAACCCGTCGCTTGAGAGATTAGGGGACGCACGGGAGCATAGCTCAGCTGGGAGAGCATCTGCCTTAC
>JALELV010000063.1 GCA_022768545.1 Oscillospiraceae bacterium | reverse complement strand
CCGTCCGCCCCGTAATAGTTCCCGGTATAGGCCACAACATGCCCACCCGACACGGCATAGATCGAGATCTGTTCACTGGAGTGGCCCGATGTCATCGCCTCCCGGCCGCCCCTCTGCTCCGCCATCTCCTCGGTGATCAAGCCTTCGGCAATAGCCATATCCAGCAGTCGGTCGGTGATTGTCGTGCTGATCTCGCCATAGGGCAGCTCTCCGTCGCAGGGCTCAGAGACAATGGCGTTAACATTCACCCTTCCTCCGCTTACATCTTCATCCTGGTAAATAGCAAACAATATGCTGTTATCAAAGGTCCAGCCCTCGGCCGGGTATTGGGTGCGAAAGGCCTCGTCAGAGGCTTCCGCAAGGGCCACATCCTTTGTGATATCCTCCAGGATCGGATATTCTTCTTTTTCTTCCTCGGCAGACTCTGGTTTTGACTCCGGCTCAGAGGAGCTGCTCTCCGGCTCGGAGGACGGCGCACTGCTCGCCGGTGCTTTTGGGCTGCAGGCGCAGAGGGCCGCTGCACACAGCAAGCTGAGGGCCAGGGCCTGGATTCTTTTTTTATTCTTTTTTCTCCCTTTCGGCACATGATCCCAGCAAAAAGGGCGGGCCCTTCGGCCCGCCCTCTCTGCAATATGGGGAAAATCAGAATTCGTCTCTCTTGACATACTTGGTGTGCAGGATCTCGTGAGCCTTGTGGGAGCCAAACTCGCCCAGATACTCGGCATACACCTGTTTGACCACCGGGTTCTCGTGAGATTTCCGCAGGGGCTTGTTCTCGTCGTCGGCGTACAGGGCAGCCGCACGGCGGGCCTTCAGGTCAATAAAGTTGCGGACCGCGGCGGGCTGGACAGGCTGTCCGCCGCCATTGATGCAGCCGCCGGGGCAGCCCATGATCTCCACAAAGTGGTAGCTCTTCTCGCCGGAACGGATGGAATCCAGCAGGATTTTGGCGTTGGAAAGGCCGGAGGCAACCGCCACCTTCACTTCCAGGCCGCCCACTTTGTAGGTGGCTTCCTTGATGCCGGCGGTACCGCGCACTTCCTTAAACTCGGGAACCGCATCGGTGGATTCGCCGGTGATCCACTCCGCCGCTGTACGCAGGGCAGCTTCCATTACGCCGCCGGTGGCGCCGAAGATAACGCCGGCGCCGGTGGAAGTGCCCAGAGGCGCGTCAAACTCCTCATCGGGGAGCTTCGGCAGGTACATCCCCGCGCGGTCGATCATGCGGGCCAGCTCACGGGTGGTGATGGCCACATCCACATCGGGGTAACCGGAAGCAGACTCATAGTCACGCTTGGTCTCGAACTTCTTGGCGGTACAGGGCATAACGCCCACCACGAAGATGTCCTTGGGGTCGATCCCCATCTTCTCGGCATACCAGGTCTTGGCCAGGGCGCCAAACATCTGCTGCGGAGATTTGCAGCTGGAGAGGTTCTCAATAAAGTCGGGGTAGTAGTGCTCACAGAATTTGACCCAGCCGGGGGAACAGGATGTGATCAGCGGAAGCTTTCCGCCGTTCTGGATGCGCTCCATCAGCTCATGGGCCTCTTCCACAATGGTCATGTCGGCGGCAAAATCGGTGTCGTAGACGCCGTCAAAGCCCAGCCGGCGCAGAGCGGCAACCATCTTGCCCTCCACATTGGTGCCGATATGCATCCCGAAGGCCTCGCCCAGGGTGGCACGGATGGAGGGGGCGGTCTGAACGATCACATGCTTGGTGGGGTCGTTGAGCGCTCTCCACACATCCTTGGTGTTGTCCTTTTCGGAGAGGGCACCGGTGGGGCACACCACAATGCACTGTCCGCAGGAAACGCAGGCCACGTCGGCCAGGTTCTGGTCGAAGGCGGCGCCGATATGGGTCTTGAAGCCGCGGCCGTTGGGGCCGATAACGCCCACGTGCTGCCATTTGGAGCAGGCGGCCACGCAGCGGCGGCACAGCACGCACTTGCCGTTGTCGCGGACAAGGTGCACGGCGGAGTCGTCGTGCTCGTGGGGCTCGTTCTCCCCGTCGTAAACGGTCTCGTCGTATACGCGGAAATCCTTGCACAGCTTCTGCAGCTCACAGTTGCCGGAGCGCACACAGGACAGGCATTTTCTCTCGTGGGTGGAGAGGATCAGCTCCAGGTTCATTTTGCGGGCGGCAAACACTCTCTTGGAGTTGGTGAGTACCTCCATGCCCTCGGCCACAGGGTAAACGCAGGCGGCAACCAGGTTGCGCATGCCCTTTACCTCCACGGTGCAGATACGGCAGGCGCCGATCTCATTGATCTCGCGGAGGTAGCACAGCGTGGGGATCTCGATCCCCATCTGGCGGGCCGCCTCCAGAATGGTAGTGCCCTGAGGGACGGATATGGGCATACCGTTGATTTTAAGATTTACCATTTCCATTCAGGTACACTCCTTCTTATTTCTTCATGATAGCGCCGAAGCGGCATTTCTCAATACAGGCGCCGCACTTCAGGCACTTTTTGGTGTCGATCTTGTGGGCCACCTTTACGCTGCCCTCGATCGCACCGGCGGGGCAGACCTTGGCGCACAGAGTACAGCCTTTGCACTTATTCTCGTCGATGACATAGCTCAGCAGGGCCTTGCAGACGCCGGCCGGGCACTTCTTATCCACGATATGGGCTATGTACTCATCCCGGAAGAAATGAAGGGTGGAGAGAACGGGGTTGGGGGCCGTCTGGCCCAGGCCGCACAGGGAGTTGGCCTTGATGTGGTAGCACAGCTCCTCCATCTTGTCCAGATCCTCCATGGTCGCCTTGCCCTTGGTAATCTTATCCAGCAGCTCGTAGAGCCGCTTGGTGCCGATGCGGCAGGGGGTGCACTTTCCACAGCTCTCGTCCACGGTAAATTCCAGGAAGAACTTGGCGATATCCACCATACAGGTGTCCTCGTCCATGACGATCAGACCGCCGGACCCCATCGTGGAGCCGATGGAGATCAGGTTGTCGTAGTCGATCGGGATATCCAGGTGCTCCGCGGGAATACAGCCGCCGGAGGGGCCTCCGGTCTGAGCGGCCTTAAACTTTTTGCCGTTGGGGATGCCGCCGCCGATCTCCTCGATGATCTCGCGCAGGGTGGTGCCCATGGGCACCTCCACCAGGCCGGTGTTGTGGATCTTTCCGCCCAGAGCAAACACCTTGGTGCCTTTGCTCTTCTCGGTGCCCATGGAGGCGAACCAGTCGGCGCCCTTCAGGATGATCTGGGGGATGTTGGCGTAGGTTTCCACATTGTTCAGAACGGTGGGCTTGCCGAACAGGCCCTTTACCGCCGGGAAGGGGGGACGGGGACGGGGCTCACCGCGCTTGCCCTCGATGGAGGTCATCAGAGCGGTCTCCTCGCCGCATACAAAGGCGCCGGCTCCCAAACGGAGCTCCAGGTCGAAGTTAAAGCCGGTGCCGAGGATGTTTTTGCCCAGCAGGCCGTTTTCCCGGGCCTGGTCGATGGCAATCTGCAGGCGCTTTACCGCAATGGGGTATTCCGCACGCACATAGATATAACCCTGGTCGGCGCCGATGGCGTAGCCGGCAATGGCCATAGCCTCGATGACCACGTGGGGGTCGCCCTCCAGAACGGAACGGTCCATAAACGCACCGGGGTCGCCTTCATCGGCGTTGCAGCAGACATATTTCTGTCCCTTGGGCTGCGCCGCGGCAAAACTCCATTTTCTTCCGGTGGGGAAGCCGCCGCCGCCGCGTCCGCGCAGGCCGGAATCGCTGATGCTTTTGATGACGTCCTCAGGGGTCATCTCGGTCAGCACCTTACCCAGGGCCATATAGCCGTCCACACCGATATATTCGTTGATGTCTTCGGGGTTGATGACGCCGCAGTTGCGCAGGGCAACGCGGTGCTGCTTTGCGTAAAACTGCGTATGGTTGAGGGATTTGATGGTATCCTCGTGAACCGTCTCCTGATACAGCAGACGAGTGACGATACGGCCCTTGACCAGGTGCTCAGAGACGATCTCGGGGATGTCCTCCTCCTTGACCATGGAGTAGAACGCACCTTCCGGGTAAATGATCATGATGGGGCCCAGCGCGCAAAGACCGAAGCATCCGGTTTTGATCACCTTGACCTCTTCCTCCAGGTTGGAGGCCTTGATCTCCTTCTCCAGCGCGGCGACGATGCGCTCGCTGCCGGATGAAGTACAGCCTGTACCACCACAGACCAGCACATGGGAACGATACATGTTGCCTTCCTCCTTACTTCGCGTTGGCGCCGATTGTAAACTCCAGAACAGGGTTGCCGTTTACAAGGTGCTCGTTGACGATTTTAGATACTTTTTCAGGGGTCATCTTCACATAGGTGACTTTCTCCTGCCCAGGGGCGTACACCTCCACCACAGGCTCATACTGGCAAATACCGATGCAGCCGGTCTGGGCGATGGTGATGTTGTGCAGATTTCTCTTTTCCACTTCTTTGGTAAACTCGGTCAAAACAGGGCGCGCACCGGCTGCGATACCGCAGGTGGCCATGCCCACTACTACTCTGATGTTGCCCTCGGCGTCATCCCGCACGCCGATCCTGCCCTTCATGGAATCACGAAGTGCCTGAAGCTCTGCTAAACTTTTCATGCTTTTCCTCCACTGATATTTTCGAGCTGATCCCCGATATACTCCCGGACAAACTGCATCACCTGGGGGGTATTCAGGGGAACTCCTTCCAAAACTTCTCTGAATTGCCGGGTCTCCACCGTAAAGGACCGGCCGTCCACCCTGTGTCTGTACACAAAGTCGATCTCGGGGCTGCATCCAATGAGGCAGCACATGGTGTCCGCCATATCTCCCAGCGGCATGCGGTCGATATGGGAAAGGCCAAAAGAGGCCCGCACCACGGTGCCCTCCCCCACCCGGGAGCGGATGGAGAAATCGCCGCCGGTCATCTCCGCCGCCATCTTAAAGAACGGCACCCCCAGCCCCACCTTCCGGGTGGTGCGGGTGGTAAAAAACGGGTCGGTCACATGGGCCGCCTGCTCCTCCGTCATTCCGCAGCCGTTGTCTTTGATCTGAATGATCAGGCGGTCCAGCGCATGATCCTCCTCCACGGAGATCTCGATCACATCGGCGCCGGCGCGTACGGAGTTCTGGGCGATATCCAAAATGTTAAGCGACAATTCCTGCATGGTTTCAGTCCATATATTTGGCCAGGATACCGGGGACATCCTCGGGCACCAGGCGCCCGTATACATCATCATTTACCGTGAGGACAGGAGCCAGGCCGCAGGCGCCGATGCAGCGGCAGGCCTCCAGAGAAAACTTTCCGTCCGGGGTGCACTCCCCACCCTTGATGTTCAGGGATTCCTGCAGTTTGTCAAAGATATCGCCGGAGCCTTTAACATAGCAGGCGGTACCCAGACACACGGAGATCTTGTACTGACCTTTTGGGTTGAGCGAGAACTGAGAGTAGAAAGTAGCCACGCCGTAAACCTCTTCCAGGGAAATCTCCAGCTCATGGGCGATGATCTTCTGCACCTCGATGGGAAGATAACCGTAGATTTCTTGGGCTTCCTGCATGATGGGCATCAAGGCGCCCTGCTGGCCTTTGTGCCTTTTCACAACTTCCAGCAGCTCCTGCTCCTGTTCCTTCGTGCCCTGAAAGGGCACGGACGAAATCGTGTTAGCCATTCGATGAACCTCCATCCTGCCGCAATGCGGCAAAAAATTTCAAATCCGCAAAGAGTCCTCTCCCTCTGCGCTTTCCGGACATGCCCTTTGCCAGGCGGTGTCTCATCCGCTTTTCCATTTCCCATATTTCAAACAGGCAAAAAACATGCTCCGCAAAAAGGCCCTGTTCACGGCCTATTGTGCAAAACTTCCAAACAGCAGGGCCCGCCGCCCAAAAATCCACACCTTCAGCCGGGTTCAGATCGGTTAAAATTATATCAGAAATTGTGAAAAAAAGCTACAAACATTCGAGTCGCGTTTTTAATTTTATGTAAAATATTTTAAAATTTGCCCTTTTCCTTGGCTGCTATTATGCAAATTTCCTATTCCATCTCCTTTCTTTGGAAAGGCTCTTTTCCGCGATGTGCAAATTGCACAAAACATTTCTCTCTTTCTCGTGCGGGGTGCCAGAAAACCAAAAGCGTCCCGAAAGTTTTCTCCCCGTTGTTGCGGCGGCCGAAAGGCAGATGCTATAATAGGTAAAAGCATTTCTCCGTATATCATCTGCGATTTTCAGACGATGAAAACGCCCTTCCAGAGAGGATTGAGAATTATGACCGTAAGAGACATCCAGGCAATTTTAAAGGCAGCGGTTTTAAATGCCGATGAGGAACTGCTTCAAAATGAAGTGCATACTGCCTGCGGCAGCGACATGATGAGCGACGTCCTCGCCTTTGTCAAGGACCAGTCGGTACTGCTCACCGGGCTGGTAAACCCCCAGGTGGTGCGCACCGCCGAGATGATGGATATGGTCTGCATCGTCTTTGTCCGCGGCAAGCGTCCGGACCCCTCCATCGTGGAACTCGCGCGGGAGCGGGGCATCGCCGTGCTGAGCACCCCATACCGCATGTTTACCGCCTGCGGCCTCCTCTATGAAAATGGCTTGAAAGGCGGGTGTACCATATAATGCCGCAAACCATCCATTTTCAGTATATTGTCCCGGGGGATGATTTTACCCGTGCGGGAGAGGCCTCCAGCAGCGTCAAAAAGGCGCTCAAAAAAATCGGCATCCACCCGGAAGCCATCCGCAAGGTTGCCATTGCCATGTACGAGGGCGAGATCAACATGGTCATCCACGCCCACGGGGGCGTCATCGACGTAGACATCTCTCCGGACGAGATCCGCATGGTGCTGACCGACCACGGCCCCGGCATCGAGAACATCGAACTTGCCATGCAGGAAGGCTGGTCCACAGCCCCGGACGATGTCCGCTCTCTGGGCTTCGGGGCCGGTATGGGCCTGCCCAACATGAAAAAATATACCGATGACATGACGGTGGAGAGCACTCTGGGCCAAGGTACCATTGTGCGCATGACCGTCCTCTGTCACTGATCCCTGCCGGGGATCCGGCCGACAGCCTGCTGACCGATCCTGCGCCTTTAAGCGCGCCTATTTTGTCAGCGGCGGAATGGAGTATTGTTGCTATGAGTCAGTTTTTTCATTCCGTTACTCTGGATCGCGACCTCTGCCGCGGCTGCATCAACTGCATCAAGCGGTGTCCCACGGAGGCGATCCGGGTGCGAAACGGAAAGGCCAAGATTCTTTCCGACCGATGCATCGACTGCGGAGAATGCATCCGTGTCTGCCCCCACCACGCCAAAAAGCCGATCTTTGACCCTCTCTCTATCATGGACCATTACCAGTACCGGGTCGCCCTCCCCGCGCCCGCGCTGTACGGGCAGTTCAACAACCTGGACGACCCCGATCTTGTTCTCAACGCCCTGCTTGCCATGGGTTTCGATGAGGTCTTTGAGGTAGCCCGGGCGGCGGAGATCGTCTCGGACGCCACCCGTAAGCTCATGAGCGAGGGGCTGCTCACCCGTCCAGTCATCAGCTCCGCCTGTCCCACCGTTACCCGGCTCATCCGGGTGCGTTTTCCTGACCTGATCGAAAACATCCTCCCGCTGCTTCCCCCGGTGGAGATCGCGGCCCGCATGGCCAAGAAGGCCGCCATGGAAAAGACGGGCCTTCCCGCCGAAGCCATCGGCACCATCTTCATCTCCCCCTGCCCCGCCAAGGTGACGGCGGTAAAAATGCCCCTGGGCACCAAAAAAAGCTACATCGACGGCGTGGTGGCCATCCGCGACGTCTACCCCCCCATGCTGCACTTTATGAAGGAGATCGACGAGCCGCAGGAGCTTGCCTCCGCCGGCCGGATGGGGCTGGGCTGGGGCTCCAGCGGCGGGGAGGCCGCCGCTCTTTTAAACGACCGGTATTTGGCCGCCGACGGCATCGAGAATGTCATCAAGGTATTGGAAGACCTGGAGGACGAAAAACTGGGAGATCTGGATTTTGTCGAGCTCAACGCCTGCTCCGGCGGCTGCGTGGGGGGCGTGCTCACGGTGGAAAACCCCTATATCGCCAAGGCAAAGCTCAAGCGCATCCGCAAATATCTGCCGGTCTCCTGCAACCGGGTGGGGGACGCCATCCCCCGCTACGCGAAATTTGATTCCGACATTCAGTATGAGCCGGTGCTGCAGCTGGACGAGGACGTCTCCGTGGCCATGGAAAAGCTCTCGGAGATCGAGACCATCGCCTCCGTCTTTAAAGGCCTGGACTGCGGCGCCTGCGGCGCCCCCAGCTGCAAGGCTCTGGCGGAGGACGTGGTACGGGGCTATGCCTCCCCGGACGACTGCGTGTTCCTCCTGCGGGACCGCATGAAAAACCTTGCCGATTCCATCGCCCAGCTGGAGCACCATATCCCCAAGCAGTTTAAAGACCCCTTCGACGGGTCAAGCCAATGATCCTCTTTTGAAAGGAGCTCTTCCTATGAAGATCACCCCTGCCGTCCTCGCCCGGGAACTCGGGCTTTCCATTCTCTCCGGCAAGGAGAGCTTAGAGCGGGAAGTGACCCGCGCCTACTGCTGCGACCTGCTCAGCTTTGTCATGGGCCGCGCTCCGGCGGACTGTGCCTGGGTGACGGTCATGGGAAATGTCAACGCCGTGGCCGTGGCCGTGCTGGCGGATTGCGCCTGCATCATTCTGGCGGAGGGCTCCGCCCTGGATGCCGCCGCCCGGGAAAAGGCCCTGGCCCAGGATGTGGCGGTGCTGGCCTCGGAAAAGCCCGTGTTTGAAACCGCGCTCTCTGTGCATGAGCTGCTCTGCGCCCGGGCAGAATAACCAGAAAGGGGCCCTGTTGTGAAGTACCGCTATGACCTGCACCTGCACTCCGCCCTCTCCCCCTGCGGAGATGGGGACATGACCCCCAACAACATCCTCAATATGGCTGTGCTGAACGGCCTGCAGGCGGCAGCGCTCACCGACCACAACTCCTGCAAAAACTGCCCCGCTTTTTTGGAGGCCGCCCGGGACAAGCCCCTGCTGGCGCTGCCCGGCATGGAGCTCACCACCTCCGAGGAGGTGCATGTGGTCTGCCTTTTCCCCGCCCTCGGGCCCGCCATGGCCTTTGATGCCTATGTCCATGACCGCCTCCCCCCCATAGAAAACCGGCCCGACATCTTTGGCCGCCAGATCATCTTAAATGCCCTGGACGAAGAGACCGGGGAGGAGCCCCTGCTGCTCCTCAATGCCACCTCCATCAGCATCGAGGAGGTGCATTCCCTGGTCGCCGGTTTCGGCGGCGTCGCCTTTCCCGCTCATGTGGACAAAAGCTCCACCAGCGTGCTCTCAAACCTGGGGTACTTCGCGCCGGAATGGGGTTTTTCCCTCTGCGAGGTGGCGGATCCATCCCATCTGAATCAGCTGCGGCGGGAGCACCCCCTGCTGGAGGGGATGAAGATCCTGCACGATTCCGACGCCCATTATCTCTGGGACATCTCCGGGGGAGAGCATTGGGTGGAATGTGACGATTTTTTGGCCTGGCTGGGGCTTTCCGGCTTGTTGTAAATTGGAGGTCTGTCAAATGGACGCTTTGTTTCGCGCACTGCCCTGGGTTTCCGGCGTTCTCTTTTTGGCCGGGGTCTGCCTGATGTTTTTCGGCTCTTCCCGGCAAAACAAAAGGCTCTACTGGTCCGGCATCCTGACGGAAGCTGTTTTTGCCGTGGTGTTTCTTCTGTATTTGTTGTGGACCTTTGCCTCCCTGTGATCCGTCCTTATAATAAAAGATCCCGGTCCAGCAAGAGCTGGACCGGGATCTTTTATCTTTTAATACTTACGGCTGGGCAGGCGCCTCGGCCGTTTTCCCTTTCCTGAGGGCTTTTTTCTCGCGTTTTGCTTGTTTCTTCTGCTCCTTTTCCCCTTTGTTCTTCTTGCGGAACAGCAGGTAGATGGTGGGCAGCAGGAAAATGGTCAGGACAGTGGAGGTGATCAGCCCTCCGATGATGATCAGCGCCATGGACTGCATCATCTCGGTACCGCTGCCGATCCCCAGCGCCATGGGGACCATCCCCAGCACCGTAGTCAGGGTCGTCATAAGGATCGGCCGCAGGCGGGAACGCCCCGCCGCCACCAGGGAATCCTCCGGGCTGAGCCCTTCCTCCGCCTGAAGTCGGCCAGCCGTATCGATCAGCAGGATACCGTTGTTCACCACGATGCCGACCAGCATGATGATGCCCATCATGGACACCATGCTGAGGGCCGAACCGGATACCAGCAGCATCAGGGCCGAGCCGATAAAGGCAAAGGGCACCGAGAACATGACCACCAGGGAGAATCGCATGGATTCAAATTGAACAGCCATGACCATAAACACCAGCAACACCGCGGTGGCCAGTGCGCCGGCCAGGGCGGTCAGCTCCTCTATCATGGCATCCAGGCTGCCGCCCATGCTCTGGGTGACGCCCTCCGGCAGCTGCATACGGCCCACCGCCTGCATGATCTCATTGGAGGCCTTGGCCGAGCTCTCCGATTTGGCCTGGGCGGTGACCGTCACCAGATACTGTCCGTTGAGGCGGGTCAGGCTCTGGGGGCTGTTCGAATATTCGATGTGGGAAATCTCGCTGAGCGCCACCTGGGCTCCGGTGGGGGCGGTCAACATCATGCCGTCCAGGTCCGCAATGCTGTCATAGCTTCCCTCCGGGTATTCCAGGCGCACATCGTAGCTCTTACCCTCCATCCGAAGGGTGGTGGCTTTGGAGCCCTGCACCGCCGAGGATAGGGTGCTCATCACCTGGATGGGGGTGAGCCCGTAGGCCGCGGCCTGCACCGGGTCCACGATCACCTCCGCCTGGGGGCTGCCGTCGGAGAGGCTGGAGGAAACGGTGATGATCTTATCATTTTTCCACATCACCGTCTCCACATCGGAAACTGCGTCCCGCAGAACGTCAAGGTCCGCCCCCTGAAGGTTTACCTGAATGGAACTGCCTCCCGTGAGGCTGCTCATCATGTCGGAGGAACTCACCTCCACCTTGCAGTTGACGAAATCCTTTGTCTTTTCCCGCATCTCGTCCACGATCTCATCGGTGGACATTTTGCGGTCTCCCTTCAGGTAGACAGAGACACTGCCACCTCCGCCGGACATGCCCATGCCGCCTCCGCCGGAGCTGACGGAATAGCGTTCCACGTCGTCGTAGCCGGTGATGATCTCCTCAAGCTTGACCAGGATCTCATCCACCCGCTCCAGCTGCAGGCCGGGTTTGGTCTCCACCGAAACGGTGAACGCCCCCTGGTCCATGCTGGGGATTAGCTCAAACCCCACCACCGGCAGCACCAGGAAGGAGCCCACCAGCAGCAGGATAGAGGACAGCACGACAGCCGTTTTGTGGCGGAAGGCCCGGGACATTCCCCGGCCTGCCTTTTTCTCCAGCCAGCGCATGGCCCGGGAGACCGGGGTCTCCTTCTTCTCCACCGGGTGCAGCTTGATGAACAGCAGCGGCACCAGGGTAAGAGCCGAGATCAGGGAAGCTACCAGGGCAAAGATAATGGTAAAGCCCACCTGCCGGAACATCTGGCCCGACATCCCCTTAAGCAGGCTGATGGGCAGGTACACCACCACAGAGGTCAGGGTAGAGGCGATGATGGAGGCCGTGACCACCTTGGCGCCCTCCAGGGCGGATTCCCAGAAGCTCCTCTGCGTGTCGCGCATCTTGAAACAGCTCTCGATCACGACGATGGAGTTATCCACCATCATGCCCACGCCCACCAGCAGGCCGCCCAGGGACATCAGGTTGATGGTAAGCCCCGCGAAGGACATGGCCACCAGTGTAAGCAGGATGGACACCGGGATGGAAGTACCGATGATGATCGAGGCCCGCCAGTCTCCCAGGAATATAAACAGCACCAGCATGGCCAGCACAGCGCCGGAGACCATGGCCGTCACCACGCTGTTGACGGCGCTGATGATCTCGTCTCCGCTGTTGTAGATCACGTCCATGCGGACGCCCAGGTTTTGGCTGTTGAGCTTTTCAATGGTGTCCAGCACGTCGTTTGTAACGTTGAGGGTTCCGGCACTCTGCCGTTTGGAGACCGAGACCGTCACGTTTTCCTTTCCGTTGTAGCGGCTGACAGAGCCGCTGTCCATCACGGCGGTTTCCACTGTGGCCACATCGGAAAGATGGATGATGCTGCCGCCGCCCAGGGTGATGGGCAGGCTGCGCAGAGCCTCTATGGTATCATAGTTCACACCGCCGCGGAGGATCAGCTCCTGATCTCCCCGGTCCACATTGCCCGCGGGGTAGGAAAAATCCGCCGTGGCGATCAGCTGGCTCAGGGTGCCCATGGAAAGCTTGTGCTGCTCCATTTTCTCCGGGTCCAGCAGAATGCGGACATAGTCCTGCTCTCCGCCGGAAACCGACACAGAGGCCACACCGGAAAGGCGCTCAAACTCCGGCACGATGCTGTCATTTACATAGTTGAGCAGGTTCACATCCCCGGTGGCCTCCACCGAAAAGGTGATCGCCGGCATCATGTCCATGCTGATCTCCATAACGGTGGGGGATGAGGCATCCTCGGGCAGCTGAGATCTGTAAAGGTCGATCTTCTCCTTCAGGTCGCTGTGAACGAGGTCCATGTTGGTGCCGTATTCAAACTGCATCATCACAACGGACACATTTTCCGAGGATTGGGACTGAATATCCTTCAGGCCGCTGACGGTGGAGACCGCGTCCTCAATGACCTGGGTGACCTGTTCGTCCACCTCCTCCGGGCCCGCGCCGGGGTAGGTGGTCATGATCAGCGACACCGGCATCTCCATCGCCGGTGTCAGCTCCATAGGCATGGTAAAAACGGAGGAAAGCCCGAAGATCAGCAGCGCCATAATACAGATGATGACGGCCACCGGGCGTTTCATGACCAGTTTTGTCAAATTCATGGGCTTACTCTCCTATCTCCGCCTCGGTCACAGCGGCTCCGTCCATCAGCCCCGGGTTCCAGGAAGAGATCACCTGGTCGCCCTCCCCGATCCCCGAAAGGATCACCACGTTTTCGCTGTCGGAGATCCCGGTCTCCAGATAGGTCTTGACCGCGGCGCCCTCCTTCATCACGTAAACA
Organism: Oscillospiraceae bacterium; assembly: GCA_022768545.1. Lineage (GTDB taxonomy): Bacteria > Bacillota > Clostridia > Oscillospirales > Ruminococcaceae > JALELV01. Next base: position 39,449 of record JALELV010000063.1, on the reverse strand, counting down.
TAGGGCTTGTTGTTGTCGTAGTACAGGCAGGCGATGGGCAAAATCATGGCATTTTCCGCCCGGTCGGTGTCCAGGGTGATCTTGGCCGTCATCCCGCTGAGCAGCTCCCCGCCGCCGGAAATGGCCGCCTTTACCGGGTAAAGGCCCACCTGGTTTGCCGCGGTGCCGATCTCGGTGATCTCGGCACTGTAGCTGGCACCCGCGCACTCCACCGTCAGGCTGTCCCGCGGCGACAGGTTCATCACCACCTCGGCGGGAAGGCTCATCTCCGCCGTCATGGTGCCGGAGCTGGAGATCACACAGGCAGGGCCCTGGCTTGTCGCCATGTTGTTCTCGCTGACGTTCACCGCTTCCAGCGTGCCGTCCACCGGCGCGTACACCTTGGTGTACTCCAGCTGCCGCAGGGCGCTTTCGTAAGCGATCTCCACCTGGCGCAGCTGGGCGTCCTGCGCGGCGTCTTTGTGGTCCTGGATCTCTCCTTCGCTCACTTCTTTGCTGTCTCTGGCAAAGTTCAGGGAGTCCTTTGCCAGATCCGCGGCGTTTTCCAGCTGGTCGATGGTGGAATTGTAGGTGGCAAGGGCCGTTCTGGCCGCAGTCAGCGCCCCGGCCGCAGCTTCCATATCGGCCTTGGCCGCCTCCTTCTCCGGGCCTTCCTCCTCGATGGCGTCGTAAGCCGCCTTTGCCGCATCGTAGGCCTGCTGGGCCGTGGTCACATTCGCCTTGAGGGTGGATTTGGAGGGATTTGCATCCTCAAATGCCTCCAGGGCGTCCTTTGCCTTGTCATAGGTCTGTTTCGCGCTCCAGACGCTCATATCGTTTTGGATCACAGCCAGGTCCTGGCCTCCGGCTGCGGCGTTCGCCCCCGCTACAGCCGCGTCCAGCGCCGCCTTGGCGCTGTCCACCTGCAGCTGGATGTCCACGGGGTCGATCTCAAAGATAAGATCGCCCTTTTTCACCTCGTCGCCCACGGAAAAATAGACAGCCTTTACCGTTCCGCTGGCCTTGGGATAAACGCTCACCGTCTGATCCGGGGTAATTTTTCCCGTAAAGCTGGCGCTGGAGGACAGGGTTCCCCTCTGCACCTTCTCCACCGTCACCGGGATCGGCTGGCTTTCCCCCTCCCCCGGGGCTATGTCCCCGGCTCCGGCGCAGCCAGACGCCCCGAAGACCAGAAACAGCGACATTCCCGCCGCCGCAGCTTTTTTCCAGTTTCTTTTTTTGTCTCTCAAAGCAAATCCCTCCCAATTATGGTCTGTGTTTTATTTGTATGTAAACCTGCAGGGATCCTGCCGGTCATTGTTTTTCCTCCCGCCAGGGGCACTCCTCTTGTCCGGCAAGGATCTCGGAAAACCGGTCCACCAGCCCCTTGAGGACGCGGGCGTTTTCCTCTCCCAGCCGTTCCAGGATCCAGTCGGTGAACCGGTCGTACTCTCCGGTGGCCCGCCGCAGGGTTTCTTCCCCCGCGCCGGTAAGCGTGATGCAGGCCACCCGGCGGTCCTCCTCGCTTTCCTCTCTTTGGATATAGCCCTGTCTTTCCAGCTCTCCCAAAATTTTGGACATCATCGGCTTGGATGTCCTGCACCCGTCGCTGATGTCCGATACTTTTACTCTTTTTCCGCCGGCCTCCCGGCTTTTCTGGTCGATGATGCTCATGGCTCCGAATTCCATCGGCGTGAGCTCTTCCGACACCTGGATCCTGCTGATTTTTTTCTGAAAAATCTGAAGGGACCGCATCAGTTCTCTGGTTGCTGGGTTCAAACCTCTCCCGCTCCTTTCCGGCCGTCTGCTCTTCATCCCATGATAAAACGAATGACCCCGGCCGACGTTTTCAGCTTCTGCAAAACAATTAGTTTCCGAGGTTAAATATTATGTCGCAAAACTATAATTGTCAATGGAATATCTGTGAACATTTTGTAAAAGGGCTTATTTCTGTATATCCCACAGAAAAAGCCCACTGGGAGCAAAAAAACAGGAATTCAGACGTTTTTTCAGCGGTGCCCCAGCAATCAAAAAAGCCCGTTCCGCTTTTCAAAAGCAGAACAGGCCAATGCCCGCCGGCAGGGCTCAGCCCTCCGCGGCCATATCGCTCAAAGCCCGGGCCAGCCGTGCCACCGGCAGGCCCACCACATTAAAATAATCTCCATCTATCTTTTCCGCCAGCAGGGCGCCCCTGCCCTGGATCCCGTACGCTCCCGCCTTGTCCATGGGCTCCCCGGTATCCGCATAGCGGCGGATCTCCTCCTCCGAAAGAGGATAAAAGGTGACCTGGGTGCACTGGGTAAAGGAAAGGCATTTTTCCCCCCGGAGGACACACACCCCAGTATACACCTGGTGCGTCCGCCCGGAGAGCCGGTGGAGCATGGCGCAGGCCTCCTCCCGGCTTTTGGGCTTGCCCAGAGCCGTGCCGTCCACCGCCACCAGGGTATCCGCGGCAACGATCAGCCTCCCCGGCGCACAGGCCAGAACAGCCCGGGCTTTTCGGCGGGCCAGCAGCTCCGGCGCCTCTCCGGCGGGCAGCCCCGCCGGAAGCGTCTCGTCCGCGTCGGGCACCATCACGTCAAACTCCGGGTACAGCAGCGCAAACAGCTCCCTTCGGCGGGGAGAGCCGGAGGCCAAAACCGGTTTTTCCCTTTTCATCTCCTTTTCCTCCCCTCTCACAGCCGCTGGATCAGGCTTTTGTAGGCAAAAATCGAGAGGATCACGCAAATGATCTGGGCGATATTCACCTTCAGTTCAAAGCCGAAGGCAAGCTTCAGCACCGAGAGGTCCAGGATCATCGGATCTCCCGTGGCGATCCCCACGGAATCTCCGAAGGAAAGCCAGGAGAGAAAGGGGATATCGGCGGTGATGGAGGCCAGCAGCGCCCCGAAGATCACCCCCGCCAGCAGCATAAACAGCAGAATAAAATTGCGTTTCATGGGTCGTATCAGCCTTTCGCGGTTTACTAAAAATTCACCGGCTGGTGGAGCCGAAGCCCCCCTCGCCGCGGGCGGTGCCGTCAAGCTCCTCCCGCTCCTCTATATCAAAGCGCCCCACCGGCAGCAGCACCATCTGGGCAATACGGTCCCCAGGCAGCACTGTGTAGGGCTCCCGGGAATGGTTGTGAAGGCCCACTAAAATTTCCCCCCGGTAGTCGGAATCGATGACCCCCACGCAGTTTCCGGGGACGATACCCTTTTTCACCCCCAGGCCGCTGCGGGCAAAGATGAAAGCCCCCCATTCCGGGGAGGGCAGGGCAATGGCGATACCGGTGGGAATGCTCCGGGTCTCCCCGGGCGGGATCTCCACCGGCTGCTCGGTACAGGCGGTAAGGTCATACCCCGCGCTGCCGGCCGTGGCCGTCCGGGGCAGCGCCGCCCCCGGGCGCAGCCGTTTGATCTGTAAAAGCATAACAGTCCTCCCCTCCCCGCAGACAGGCGGGGATGTTTTTTTACAGCCCTAAGTTATAAAAACGGCCGTGTGAGCCCTCCCGGCCCACGGCCCTGTAATTTCGGGCGCCCGCCCACACAGCGGGCGGATGCGCATAAAAAATAGCGCAAAACGCTGTTTTTTACTTCAGCGTCCGGTAATAGAGCCCGCGGGTGATATTGTCCCGCCGGCCGCCCTCCCGGTACTCCCGTAAAATCTCTTCGCAGGTCTTCCGGTCCTCCACCGTAAAATACAGGGTGAGGAAGGAAAACCCGCCGAGCTCATTCAGCCGGTCCGCCAGATAGAGCGGAAGGTGGTTGAGCACCTCGGCGCACTTCCGGGCGCCGCCGCAGGTTACATAGAAGCTGCTGCCCCGGCGGTCGGTGAGCCGCGAGACCCCCTCGCAGCCCCGGCAGCCGGTCTCCGCCCTGGAGGGGCAGTTGCGCACCAGCATCAAGGGCAGATGCCCATAGGCCAGGATGCCACAGGGGAGCACATCCCCCAGGGCCGCCGCGTTCTGGAGGTTTGCTTCAAAGGAGAGGGTGACGTCCTCCGCCCCCAGGTCCCGCAGGGCCTCCAGGGAAAAGCTGTTGGCCGCCCCCAGGCCGAAATCTCCCGAGACCGCAAAGCCCTCCTCCCGGGCCAGCATCACCCCGCCCAGGTTTCCGGCCGCGGCATGGGTGATCCCCCGGGCGGCCGCCTCCTTTAACAGGGGACGGATCTCCTCCGGGTCAAACATCAGGCGGGGCAGCTCCACGCAGAGCTTTTCCGGCGCGAAGGTCCCTGCCGGAAGCTTCAGCGCCTCCGAGACCGGCAGGATCACCCGTTCCAGCTCGTCCCACGCCTTCGCCGGGACCTGTTCCGCACAGGCAAAACGCCCCCGCAGCAGGGGATACCGCAGCAGCAGAAGCTTCGGATGATGGTAGCTCTCTGGCGCTGAAAAGGGCACCGGTCGGGTCTCCTCCCGCAGACGGGTGAGCTGTTCCACCGCTTCCCGGCGCAGCAGGTTAAGGCGGGAGACCGGAACCATCAGGCCGTTACCGATCTCAAGCCGGGCTTCCCCGATATAATAGGGCGTGCCCCCCAGCTTGGAGAGGCTCTGCAGCGCGCCCTCCTCCGTGGTGGGGCGGGCGAGGGCCCTCTCCGGGGCTTCCGCCTGGGCCCTGCCCTCCCGGCCCTCCGGGTCCTGCAGAACAAGGGTAACCGGTTCCCCTTCCGCCATCCAAAGCCGTGCCTTCAGCGGTACCCGCGGCGCCTCCTTCGCGTAGAGCCTCTGAAGCTCCTTCAGAGCTCCGGCCGCAGCGGTCACGTCCTCTTTCCGGCGCACGCCGAACATCTCCCGCCCCAGACGGCCCGTGTAATAGCCGTCGGTAAAGCCGGAGCGGGAGAACACCGCCTGCAGGGTATCGGTATCCACCGGCAGGCCCTCCCGGGCACGGCGACAGGCGGTGACAGCGGCGGCCACATATTCCGGCCGCTTCATCCGCCCCTCGATCTTGGCGGAGGTGACGCCCATTTCCTCCATCTCCCGCAGGTACCCGATGAGGCTCAGATCCTTCAGGGAGAGCCCGCAGCGGCCCGGCTCCCGCACGGAAAAGGGCAGCCGACAGGGCTGGGCGCAGAGCCCCCGGTTGCCGGAGCGCTCCCCGATGACCGAGCTCATATAGCACTGGCCGGAGACACACATACACAGTGCCCCGTGGACAAACACCTCCGTCTCCAAAGAGGTGCCCTGCACCACCCGGGCGATCTCCTCCCGGCTCATCTCCCGGGCCAGCACCACCCGGGAAAAGCCCATCTGTTCCAGCGCTTTCGCACCCTCCAGGTTGTGGATGGACATCTGGGTGGAGCCGTGGAGCGGCATGGAGGGGGCCGCCCGGCGGATCAGGCGGGCAAGGCCGGGGTCCTGAATAATAAACGCGTCCACCCCCGCCTCGCAGGCTTCACCGGCAAGCTTCATCGCCGCGGGCATCTCCCGCTCCAAGATCAGGGTGTTGAGGGTCAGGTGCACCTGCATCCCCCGGGCGTGGCAAAACCGCACCGCCTCCCGCAGAGCGGCGCCGTCAAAGTTATCCGCGCTGCGGCGTGCGTTGAAGGCGCCTGCCCCCAAGTACACCGCGTCTGCCCCGCAGGCCGCCGCAGCGGCAAGCTGCTCCCGCCCGCCGGCGGGGGCTAAAATTTCGATCCTGCGCTTCATGCCTGATCCCGGCCGTTCTGCAGCATGTCCACCGTGCGGTTGAGGCGTTCCACCTCCCGGCGGGCCTCGTCCACCTCAATGCGGGCGCGGGCGGCATCCTCCAGGTACTCCGTCAGCTGGTTGCGCATGTGGTCCGCGTTGGCCTCCGCTTTTTTATAGGAGTCCAGATAGCTCAGGGCGCACAGTACCAGGGCGTCGTTGACCGAAAGGGAAGCGTTGGCGGCCACCAGTTCCTTGATCTGGTTGTTGAGCTGGCTCCCCAGCTCCAGTACATACTCCTCCGGCTCCTGGCTGGCGATGTTGTAGCGGGAGCCGCAGATCTCGATTTTTACACGATTCACCATAACTTTCTCCATTCCCGGCCGTCCTCCGCAGAGCGGTCGACCGATATTGCAGTCACTTTATTATAGTACATTTTCTCAAAAGAAAAAAGCGGAAAAGAGGCGCATTTTTCAGGAATTTGCCAAAACACTTCTCTTTACCGGGTTTTTATTGTATTTGCCCCTGGCCCAGTATATAATAAAACTGATCACTTTTCTTCCTCGATCCGGAAAGCATGCGGCTTGGGGCCCCTGCAGATGCGCCTTCACGGCCCGCCGCCTTTGGGTCTTTTATTTTATTTGCCGGCCCGCTCCCGGGCGGGCCCTGCCCTCTGCGGCAGCGGAAAGGAGCTTTTACCCATGACAGGTTTCAGCAAAGCGGAACTGAAAGAAGGCATCGCAGGCTATCTGCAGAGCCAGTTTTCCACTGACCCGGGGCACGCCTCCAATGAGCAGTTCTATAAGGCGTCCGCCCTTCTGGTTAAAGAGATTTTAAATGAAAAGCAAAAGAAATTTATGGCCTATACCCATTCCCACGGCAACAAGCAGGTGTACTACCTCTGCATGGAGTTTTTGCTGGGGCGTTCCCTCAAAAACAGCCTGTACAATCTGGAGATCGTCGGCATGTTCACCGAGGCTCTGGCCGACTGGGGCGTAAACATCGAGCAGCTCTACGAGCTGGAGCCGGACCCCGGCCTGGGCAACGGCGGGCTTGGAAGGCTGGCCGCCTGCTTTATGGACGGCCTGGCCACCCAGGATTACCCCGCCATGGGTTATTCCATCTGCTACGAGTACGGCATCTTCAAGCAGAAGATCATCGGCGGCTGGCAGACCGAGCTGCCCGACTACTGGCTGCCCGGCGGTGACGTGTGGCTGATCCCCAACGCGGAGATGGCGGTGGACGTCCATTTCGGCGGCGAGGTGGAGGAGTTCTGGGACTGGGGCTATCATCACATCAACTACAAAAACTATACTACCGTCAAGGCGGTGCCCTGCGATATGCTCGTCTCCGGCTACGCCTCCCAGGGGGTGAGCCGCCTGCGCCTGTGGAAGGCTGTCAGCCCCGGCATCGACATGGAATCCTTCAACCGCGGCGACTATGTAGGCGCCCTAGGGCAGAACTCCATGGCGGAGGTCATCAGCAAGGTGCTCTACCCCAACGACAACCACAACGAGGGAAAGGCCCTGCGCCTGCGCCAGCAGTATTTTCTGGTGGCTGCCTCGGTGGGGGATATCGTGAATTCCCACATGTCCACCTACGGCACCCTGGACAATCTGCCCGACAAGGTGGCCATCCACCTAAACGACACCCACCCCGCCCTCGCCATTCCGGAGCTCATGCGTATTCTGCTGGATGACTGCGGCTACGACTGGGAAAAAGCCTGGAACATCACCTCCCGCGTGTTCTCCTACACCAACCATACCGTCATGCCCGAGGCGCTGGAGATGTGGAACGAGGACCTGTTCAAGGCCCTGCTGCCCCGGGTACACCAGATTGTCTGCGAGATCAACCGCCGTTTCTGCTGGGAGCTGGAAAACCGCTACCACGCCGGCCAGGATAAGATCTCCCGCATGTCCATCGTCCTAAACCGCACCGTGCGCATGGCAAACCTCTCGGTCATGGGCTCCCACAAGGTAAACGGCGTCTCCAAGCTCCATTCCGAGATCATCAAAGATGAGACGTTCCACGATTTTTACACCGTCACCCCCGATAAATTTACAAATGTCACCAACGGCATCGCCTCCCGGCGCTGGCTGGCCCAGTCGAACCCCGGCCTCACCGGCCTCATCCGGGACTGCATCGGCGACGGCTTTATGCGGGATATGTCCCGCCTGAGCGAGCTCAACCGCTATCTGGACGACAGCTCTGTGCTGGAGCGGATGGCCCGGATCAAAAAGGCCAATAAGGAGACCCTGGCCGCCGCGGTGAAAAAACGCTACGGCATCGTCCTCAACACCGATTCCATCTTTGACGTACAGGTCAAGCGGCTGCACGAGTATAAACGCCAGCATCTGAATGCCCTTCACATCCTCTCCCTCTACCAGTACCTGAAGGAAAACCCCGGCGCGGATATTGCCCCCCGCACCTTTATTTTCGGGGCCAAGGCCGCCCCCGGCTATTACCTCGCCAAGCAGATCATCAAGTTTATCTGCTCCCTGCAGGAGATGATTGAGGCCGACCCCGCCGTGCGGGACGTGCTGCGGATCGTCTACCTGGAAAACTACTCCGTCACCGCCTCCGAGCTGCTGATGCCGGCCTCCGAGGTGTCGGAGCAAATCTCTCTGGCGGGCACCGAGGCCTCCGGCACCGGCAACATGAAGCTGATGCTCTCCGGTGCCGTCACCCTGGGCACCTATGACGGCGCCAACGTGGAGATCTGCGACGCTGTGGGCCGGGAAAACATGGTCCTCTTCGGCATGTCCACCGAGGAGGTGGACGCCCTTCGCAAAAAGGGCTACAACCCCTTCGACTGGTGTGAGAACGACCCTGTCATCAAAAAGGCCATTGCCGCCATGAACATCGGCATCGCCGGAAACAGCTTCCCCGATATCACCGAGTCCCTGCTCAAGCGGGATCCGTTCATGGTCCTGGCGGATTTTGAAAGCTACCGTGCCGCTCAGCAGAAGGTACAGCGGCTCTATGCCGACTCCACCGCGTGGCAGCGGATGTCTCTCAAAAACGTGGCGGAATCGGGATATTTCTGCGCCGACCGCTCGGTGCGGGAGTATGCCCGGAATATCTGGGAGCTCTGATCTCTCTCCGGGCCAGGCCCCCGGTGCTCCCGGCCCGCCCCAGGGCGGGCCGGGAGCTTTTATCCTATCTCAATAAAGATAAAGGTGTGATCTCATGGCGATCTATGATTCCGCCGCCGATAAAACCCCCTTTGGGGCCGCCCGGGTGGGGGAGGAAAACCTCTTCACCCTCCGGCTCCCCAAAACAGGCGGGTTCTCCAGCCCCCGGCTGATCCTCTGCCTGTCGGACCAGTGGACCCAGTCCCTCACCGTGCCCATGGCCTTTGAGGGGGCCGAGCCCTCCTGCAACCGCTATACCGCACGCTATACCTTCGAAGAGCCGGGGCTCTTCTTCTACAGCTTCGAAGCCGAACAGGACGGCAAGCCTTTCCCCATCCGGCGGGGGCCGGATACCCGCTCCTCCGATGGGGACCCGTTTGGGGAACTGTGGCAGCTCACGGTGTATGACACCCCCTTCGGGGCCGCCCCTCCCATAGCAGGGGGTCTTTATTACCAGATCTTTCCCGACCGTTTTTACCGTTCCGGCGCACCCAAGGAAGGGGTGCCTGCAGACCGCACCTTCCATGGGGAGTGGGGGGGCCTTCCGGACTACGAGCCCAATGCCCAGGGAAAGATCACCAACTCCGACTATTACGGGGGAGACCTGCGGGGCATTACAGAAAAGCTTGGATATCTTGAGAGCCTCGGGGTCACCTGCCTGTACCTGAACCCCATTTTTGAGGCCCACTCCAACCACCGCTACAACACGGCGGATTACAAAAAGGTAGACCCTCTGCTGGGCACGGAGGAGGATTTTACCGAGCTCTGCCGGGAGGCCCACCGCCGGGGCATCCGGGTGGTGCTGGACGGTGTCTTTTCCCACACTGGCAGCGACAGCGTCTATTTTAACCGGGAGGGCCGCTACCCCGGCCCCGGGGCCTGCGATTCTGTGGAGAGCCCTTATTTTCCCTGGTACGATTTTTTCCGCTACCCCGACAGCTACTCCTGCTGGTGGAACTTCGACACACTGCCCAACGTAAAGGAGACCGAACCCTCTTTTCTGGAATTCATCTGCGGGGAGAACGGCGTCCTGCGCTTTTGGATGGACCGGGGGGCCGACGGGTTCCGCCTGGATGTGGCGGATGAGCTTCCCGATGAATTTCTGGACGCCCTGGCCCGCTGTGTCAAGAGCCGCGGCTCCGACAAGCTCCTCATCGGGGAGGTATGGGAGGACGCCTCCAACAAGGTGGCCTACGGCGCGCGCCGCCGCTACCTGCTGGGCGGCCAGCTGGATGCGGTGATGAACTACCCCTTCCGGGACGCGGTACTCGGCTTTGTGCGGGACGGGGACGGAGACGGCCTGTACCGCACGGTGCTCTCCATTTTGGAGCACTACCCCCCTGGGGCGGTCTCCTGCCTGATGAACAGCCTCTCCACCCACGATGTGGAACGGGCTGTCACGGCGCTGGCGGCGGAGCCTCTGAACGGCCGGGACCGCGCCTTTCAGGCTTCCCACCACTTTCTCCCTTTAGACATATACCGCCGGGGCCGGGAGCTTTTAAAGCTCGCCTATGGGCTGCTCTACTTCCTGCCCGGGGTGCCCTGCCTGTACTACGGCGATGAGGCTGGCCTCTCCGGCTACCGGGACCCTTTCAACCGCTGCCCCTATCCCTGGGGCCACGAGGACGCGGAACTGCTGGAATTTTTCCGCGCTCTCGGTAACATCCGGGCTCAAAACCCGGTTTTAAAGGATGGATCTTTTACCGCTGTCCAGGTTTCTTCCCGTGTGTTCTCCTTCGTCCGGCAGGGTGGGGGGAAAGCCCTGTTCATCGCGGTCAACCGGGGCGCGGAGCCCGAGGCACTTCTGCTGCCCGGCCCCGTGGAAAAGGTCTGGCTCGGCAGCCTTTCCGGGGAGGGAAAGCTTCCCTCCTCCGGTATCTTTGCCGCATCGCTGCAGATGGATGCAGCCCAATAGAAAGGAGCGTTCTTATGTCATATGCCAGCAATATCTCACTGGTCGCCGCCCTCATCGGGGGGCTGGTCGGCCTTGCGGTCGGAGCGGTGCCCTATGTGTTCTCCTCCCTCGGCCTCTACCGCATCCTTCAAAACCGCGGGATACCAAACCCCTGGATGGCCTGGGTACCGGTGGCCAACTACTACGCCCAGGGTGCCGTGGCCGACGACATCAACCTGCGTACCCGCGGAAAGACCACCCATCTGCGCCACTGGCTGCTGTTCCTGGGCCTGGGCACTGTGGGAGGCCTTGCCTTTTTCATGATATTCTATTTCGGCTTTTTGTTCTCTGTTCTGGAAGAAAACGCGCCCTCTTCCTATGGCCTGCTGGGCGGCTTCCTGATCGCCTATCTTCTTCTGCTGGCCTGCTCTGTTGCCTACACGGTGTTTTACGGCATCTCCCTCTACCGCCTGTATCTGGATTACTGCCCCCAGAACGCGGTTTTGTACACCGTGCTCTCCCTGGTGATCTCCCTGGTCGCCCCGTTCCTCATCTTCTCCATCCGCAACAACCGGCCCCTATCCCTCTGCTGGCAGCCTCAGGCCGGCCCTTACGGTATGCCGCCCCAGTACGCACCCTATTATCAAAACGGCGGCCAGCCCCCTTATGGCCAGCCCCCTTACGGCCAGCCTCCGGAGCCCGGCCCATCCGTTCCTCCTCAGGGCCCCGGCCCGCAGGACCCTCCGTTTGGCCGGTGACCCGTTTGGAACAACAGCCGCCGGGAAGGCCCTTCGGGGCCTTCTTTTTTCTCCAGGGGGCGCTGGAAAATATGAATTTTTTCCGCCGCTGTTGAGAAGCACGGCCTCCGGCGCTATAATAAATGTGACATGCCGGTGCGGCGGGCGCCGGAGGATCTTCTGAGAAAGGCGGGGTACCGATTGAAAAACAGCGCGACTTTTCGCCGGGTCGTCATTCTGGCCTGTACCGTGGCGGCGGTGCTCTGCCTTTTTACCTTGAAGCTCATCAAAATGCAGATCGTGGAGGCCGACGAGTACAGCGCCATGGCCGACAAGGGAATCACCCGGGAACAGACCGTCAAGGCCGCCCGGGGGGAGATCGTAGACCGCTATGGCCGGCCCCTGTCGGCCAACGAATCCGGCTTCAACGTGGTGCTGGACCGCGCCTTTCTTCCCCGTGGGCGGGAAAACGAGATCATTCTCCGCCTCACTGAGATGCTCTCCGCCTCGGGGGAGGGATGGATCGACAATCTCCCCATCACCAAAAGCGCCCCCTACGCCTTTTTGGAGGAACGGGAGAGCGATATCGCCCGTCTCAAGAGCTTTTTAGAGGTCAACTCCTACGCCTCGGTGGAGGACGTGATGGGCTGGCTCATCAGCCGCTACAAGCTGGAGGAATACCCTCCCGAGCAGCAGCGCACCCTGATGGCCATCCGGTACGAGATGGACCGCCGGGGTTTTTCCATCACCATCCCCTACACTTTTTCGGAAAACGTTTCGGTCTCCACCGTCATGAAGCTGGAGGAAAACTCCTTTACCCTGCCGGGCATGGATATCTCAGAGAGCGCCATCCGGCGCTATGTCAGCGGGGAGGCCGCCCCCCACCTGATCGGACAGGTGGGGCCCATCTACGCCGAGGAGTACACGCTGCTGGACAAAAACGAATACGCCCTGGACGACGTCATCGGGAAAAGCGGCATTGAGAAGGCCTTTGAAAGCGAGCTGCGCGGTAAAAACGGCAAACGGCAGATCACCCTCAACTCCGCCGGGGATGTCATAGAGGTGACCGAGACCGTGGCTCCTATTCCGGGCAGCACCATCGTGCTCACCATCGACAAGGAGCTGCAGCTGGTCGCCCAGCAGGCTCTGGAGGCAGAAATCCTTTACCTCAACGCCACCGCGCCGGAAGGGGAGGGCAAGGAGGCCTGCGCCGGTGCCGCTGTAGCCATCAACAACAAGACCGGGGAGATCCTGGCCTGCGCCACCTGGCCGGGGTATGATCTGGAGACCTACCGGCAGGATTACGACACTTTGGCGGCGGACGAACGCAACCCCCTGTTTAACCGCGCCCTGGACGGCGTCTACGCCGCAGGCTCCATCTACAAGCCCTCCGTCGCCACTGCGGGGCTCATGGAAGGGCTCATCACCCCCTCCACTACTTACGATTGTTTGGGCATCTACACCTACTGGGATGATTACCAGCCCAAGTGCCTGGGGTACCACCCCGGCTACAACGTTTCCAACGCCCTCAGAGTCTCCTGCAACATCTTTTTCTACGACCTGGGGCGCCGGCTGGGCATCGACACCATCAACGAGTACAGCACCATGTTCGGTTTGGGGCAGCCCACCGGAATCGAGCTTCCGGAAAGCCTGGGCCATCTGGCCAGCCCGGAATACAGCGAGTCCCACGGCCAGGAGTGGCATCCCGGCAACGTGGTGCAGGCCGCCATCGGTCAGAGCGACAACGGCTTTACCCCCCTGCAGATGGCTACCTACGCCGCCACCCTGGCAAACGGCGGCGTCCGGATGAGCTCCCATCTGGTCAAAAGCATCAACACCTACGGGATGGACCGGGTGATCGAGGAAACAAAACCCGAGGCAGTGGTGGATATGCACCTGACCGAAGACGCGGTGCAGGCGGTGCGCACCGGTATGCGGTGGGCCTCCGGCCGGGACGGCATGGCCGGTACCTCCGGCTTTGTGTTTGCAAACTACCCCATTGACGTAGCCTCCAAAACCGGAACTCCCGAGACCCACCAGTTTCCCAACTCCACCTACATCTGCTACGCCCCCTCCGATGACCCGGAGATCGCCGTGGCGGTGGTGATAGAAAAAGGCTGGCACGGCTATACCGGCGCTCCGGTGGCCAAGGCCATCTTTGACCAGTATTTTTTCCACAAGCAGGAAGTCCAGGCGCCCCAGTCCCCCGGAACGCTGCTGCCGTAGGGGTCACAGCCGGAGCTGCTTCCCCTTTTTGCGGAAAATAAAGTTTTTTGTTTAAAATGCTTTGATTTTGTTGCTTTTTGTGGTAAACTGCTGTATGGGGTACTGAAAAAGAATGCCCCTGTTTGTATTTCGATAAAAGTTAAAGGAATCAGGTATGAGCGCACAGGTTTTGATTGTCACATCGGGGAAAGGCGGCGTGGGAAAGTCTTCCCTTTCCGTCATGCTGGGTCTGGCTCTTGCTTCCCTGGGCAAAAAGGTCCTTCTTTTGGAGATGGACAGCGGCCTTCGCAGCCTGGATATTATGCTGGGAGTTTCAGACCGGGCGGTCTACGACCTCTCCGATATCCTGTACGGGCGGTGCCGCCCGGTGCAGGCCATTACCCGCACCGCGCACTCCAACCTCCACCTGATCCTGGCCCCCCTGCGGCCGGACATGCCCTATACCGCCGAAGGCTTTGCAAAGGTCTGCCGCGGGCTTTCCACCGTTTACGACTATCTTATCGCCGAAACTCCCGCCGGGTTCGGTGCCGCTTTTGACGCGGCGGCCCGGGCGGCGGATTCTGCCCTTCTGGTTGTCACCCCGGACCGGATCTGTGTTCGGGACGCCAGGGTGGTTTCCGACTATCTGGATGAAAAAGGGCTTACCCGCCAACGGCTTTTGATCAACCGGGTGGGCAGGCAGAGCATGGGGCGCTTAAAAACTGTTCCCGACCTGGATTTTGTCATCGACCAGGTGGGGGAACCTCTGCTCGGAGTCATTCCGGAAGATCCCGACGCGGCTGGGTGCCTGGCCCGCGGGGCGGCCCCGGGGGAGGGCCTGCCCGCGGCGGCGGCCTGCCGCAACGTCGCCCGGCGTCTGGGCGGTGAATACGTGGAGCTTTCGGTTCAATAATATTTTTAGGAGGGCGGCCAATATGAACATCGCGATCACCGCGCATGATTCCAAAAAAGAGTTGATGGTGCAGTTCTGTATTGCCTACTGCGGCATTCTGAGCCATCACAACCTGTGCGGAACGGGCACCACCAGCAAGCTGGTAGCCGAGGCCACCGGTCTGGAGCTGACCCGTTTTCTCAGCGGATCCCAGGGGGGAGACCAGCAGATCGCTGCCCGGGTGGCCTGCAACGAGGTGGACCTGCTCCTGTTTTTCCGCGACCCCCTTACCATGAACCCCTCGGAGACCGACAACGCCCAGCTGCTGCGTCTCTGCGACGTCCACAACATCCCCGTGGCCACCAACATCGCCACGGCGGAAGCTCTCATTCACGCCCTGGAGCGGGGCGACCTGGATTGGCGCAACATCGTCAACCCCAAGCGCTGACCGACCGGCACTTTTGTATTCTGATATTTAAAAAGGCGAAGGGGCGTACCGCCCCGACAGCAGGAGATCCCCGGAGGAGAAGGAACCAGAGAGGGCGGGACACGGGCTGAGAGCCCGCCCATCCGTATTTCCCCGCCGGGGAGGACACCTTGCCAGCCGAAGCCGTGAAAGTTGCAGTAGCGGCTTCCGTCCCGGCCGGACGTTATCCCGGCTTTCGAGCGGGGCGTACGGTGTGCGCCCAACAAGGGTGGCACCACGGAAATGCTCCGTCCCTTTTTACGGGATTGGAGCATTTATTTTTATATTTTCCGCCAAATCCTTTTGGGGCAGGCCCCCAGGATAAATCCGGCAAAGCAAAAAAGAAAGGATGGATCCCATGGCAATTTTGACAAAAGGCCCCCGCGGCACACAGGATATTCTGCCCGGCGAGACCGGGAAATGGCAGCATGTGGAACGGGTGACCCGGGAGACCGCTGAGCTGTTCGGCTTCCGGGAGATCCGGTTCCCCACCTTTGAACACACCGAGCTGTTCAACCGCTCGGTAGGGGACACCACCGACGTGGTGCAGAAGGAAATGTATACCTTCCGGGATAAAGGGGACCGCTCCATCACCCTGCGCCCGGAGGGCACCGCCGGCGTGATGCGCAGCGCCATTGAGCACGGGCTCCTCACCGAGGCCCTGCCGGTCAAGCTTTCCTACCTGATCTCCTGCTTCCGCTACGAAAAGCCCCAGGCGGGCCGCCTGCGGGAGTTCCATCAGTTTGGCTGCGAGATGCTGGGGGCCGACTCCCCCGCCGCCGACGCCGAGGTCATCGCCATGGTAAACGAGATCTTTAAGCGCCTGGAGCTCAAGGAGATCTCGCTGGAGATAAACTCCATCGGCTGCCCTGTCTGCCGGGCCAAATACCACGAAGCCCTGCGGGCTCACTTCGGCGCCCACCGGGAGGAGCTCTGCGACACCTGCAAAGACCGGCTGGAGAAAAACCCCATGCGGCTTCTGGACTGCAAGAGCCCCATCTGCAGGGAGATCGCCAAAGGCGCTCCCACCGTGCTGGATTTTCTCTGTGAGGATTGTTCCTCCCATTTTGAGGAGCTCAAGCGCCGCCTCACCGCCATGGGCGTGGCCTATACCGTCAACCCCACCATCGTCCGGGGGCTCGATTATTACACCAAAACTGTCTTTGAGTTTGTCTCCGGCAACATCGGCGCCCAGGGCACCGTCTGCGGCGGCGGGCGCTACGACGGCCTCATCGAGCAGCTGGGCGGCCCCAAAATGACCGGTATCGGCTTTGCCATGGGGCTGGAGCGGCTTCTTCTGGTGATGGAACATTCCGGCAGCCCCTTCCCGGAGCCCGTTCCCTGCAAGATCTATCTGGGCAGCATGGGAGATGAGGCGGCGGTCTGTGCGGCGTCTCTGGTATCCGGCCTGCGGGCCGAGGGGTTCCGGGCCGAGTGCGACCTGATGGGCCGTTCGGTAAAGGCCCAGATGAAATACGCCGACAAGCTGCGGGCCCAGTACAGCGCCGTCATCGGCGACAATGAGCTTGCCTCCGGCGTCATCAAGGTAAAGAACATGCTCACCGGCGACACCGCGCAGGTAAAGCTCAGCCTGGACGACAGCGACGACGACAGCCTGATGAGCTACCTCTACCACACCGGCTTTGCGGAGCTCACCGAGGCCGTGGAGGGCATGGAGCTCTGATTTTATCACGATACAGATCCGGGTATTTCCCGGGAAAGGAAGAACTGATATGATGGCAGACAGCATGAAGGGTCTCAGACGCACCCATTACTGCGGCGAAGTGACCGCCGAGGACATTTGCAAGGAGGTCGTGGTGGCCGGCTGGGTGCAGAAGGCCCGGGACCTGGGCAACCTGATCTTTATCGACCTGCGGGACCGCACCGGCGTGGTGCAGCTGGCCTTTGACGACTCCACCGACCGCGCCGTTTTTGAGAAGGCGGCGGGCGCCCGGAGCGAGTATGTCCTCATGGCCCGCGGCGTGGTGAGAAAGCGTGAATCGATAAACGCCGAGATGAAAAATGGCGATATCGAGATCTTCGCCGTGGAGCTGAGGATCCTCTCCCAGGCCCAGACCCCTCCCTTTGAGATCACCGACAAGACAAATGTCAAGGAGGAGCTCCGGCTCAAGTACCGGTATCTGGACCTGCGCCGCCGCACCCTGCAGCAGAACATCATGCTGCGGCACAAGATCGCCCAGGTGACCCGCAGTTATTTTTACGAGAACGGGTTTTTGGAGATCGAGACCCCGATGATGATGAAATCCACCCCCGAGGGCGCCCGGGACTACCTGGTGCCCTCCCGGGTACACCCCGGCAGCTTCTACGCTCTGCCCCAGTCCCCCCAGATCTATAAGCAGCTGCTCATGCTCTCCGGCTTCGACCGCTACATCCAGCTGGCCCGCTGCTTCCGGGATGAGGACCTGCGCGCCGACCGCCAGCCGGAGTTCACTCAGGTGGACCTGGAGATGTCCTTTGTGGACGTGGACGATATCCTGGAGATGCTGGAGGGCTATGTCCACCGCCTGTTCCAGGAGGTGCTGGGCCGGGATATCGCCACCCCCATCACCCGCCTCACCTACCGGGAGGCCATGGAACGCTACGGCAGTGATAAGCCCGACACCCGTTTCGGCATGGAGATCACCGACCTCTCCGACCTGGTGAAGGACTGCGGCTTCGGCGTCTTTTCCGGGGCAGTGGCCGGCGGCGGCTCCGTCCGCGCCATCGTGGCCAAGGGAGCTGCTTCCGTTCTCACCCGCAAGGAGATCGACAAGCTCACCGAAGAGGCCAAAGGCATCGGGGCCAAAGGCCTCGCCTTCATCCGCTGGGTGGAGGAGACGCCCGCCTGCTCCTTCGGCAAGTTCATGAAGCCGGAGGAGATGGACGCCATCTCCGGGCGGCTGGGCCTTGCCCAGGGTGACGTCGCCCTCATCGTGGCCGATAAAAACAAAGTCACCCTGCCGGTACTGGGCGCTTTGAGAAATACCCTGGGCCGCCGCCTGGAGCTCATCGACAAGGACAAATTCAACTTCCTCTGGATCGTGGAGTTCCCGTTCTTCGAGCAGGATGAGGAGACCGGGGAATGGGTGGCCATGCACCATCCCTTCACTATGCCTTTGGAGGAATGTCTGGAGTATCTGGATACCGACCCCGCCTCTGTCCGCGCCAAAGCCTACGACCTGGTGCTCAACGGCGTGGAGCTCTGCTCCGGCTCCATCCGCATCAGCGACTACAAGCTGCAGGAGAAGATGTTCCAGGCCCTAGGCCTCACTGACGAGGAGATCGAGGCGAAGTTCGGCTTCCTGGTGGACGCCTACCACTACGGCGCCCCGCCCCACGGAGGCGCGGGCATCGGGCTGGACCGCCTGGCCATGACCATGACCGGAGCCGAGAGCCTGCGGGAGGTCATCGCCTTCCCCAAGGTACAGAATGCCAGCGAACTCATGTCCGGCTGCCCCTCCCCGGTGGACGAGAAGAGCCTGCGGGATCTTTCCGTCGCCGTGGTGCTCCCGGAAAAAGAATGATCCCCCGGCGGGGCGCGGCCTTCGGCGGCGCCCCGCCTTTTTAAAAACACGGCAGAAGCCCTCATCCGCCCAGGGTGCAGCCGACGCTTTTGAAGGCGGCATAAAGACCTGCTGTGAAATGAGCGTCGGCGCCTGGAACGCGGAAGGTCAAATCTATCGGTACAGGCCGGTTATCAGCGGCAGGATGAGCAGTGCCGCTCAGCATCCCTCCCTTGTCTGTCTGAGCAGCCCGGAAGAGGCCTTCTTTGGCCGGGCAGGGCCGCCGGCTTCAGCGGTATCTTTAAGGATTATTTTGTTCCGGGAAAAGCCGCCCCGGCGGAGCTTTGCTGACCGTTTCTGCCTTTGATCGGGAAATTTGAAATTATAAAAGGAGCCTTTCGTGATGCGCCGCTTTTTTGCCCTTCTCCTTGTCTTTGTTCTGCTTTTGACGGGGTGCGGGGCGGGGGAGGAGGTAACCCCCGTCTCCGCCGCCTCCGTGGCGGAGCCCTCCTCCCAGGGCGGTACCGCGGCGCCGGAAGCGTCTTCCTCCTCGTCTTCCTCCCCGGGCTCTCCCCAGCCGGAGGAGCCTTTGCTGAGCACCCTCACCGACCGGGAACTGCTGGGCCAGCTGATGATCATCGGCTTTGAACCGGAGGACGACCTCCCCGCTTTGGCGGAAGAGCTCTCCCCATCCGGTGTGATCTTTTATGCCAAAAACCTTCCGGACGACGAGGCCGGGAGGGCAGCCGTTCAGGCTCTGCAGAGCGTTTCCCTGCCGCTGCCGCTTTTCCTCGCCGTGGATGAGGAGGGAGGAAAGGTCTCCCGGCTGCCCTCCCTCGTGGGGCGCTCCCCTTCGGCCCGAAGCATCGGGGAAAGCAAAGACCCGCAGAAGGCCTTTGACCACGGAGCCGCCGTCGGACGGTCTATGGGGGCGCTGGGGCTGAACCTCGACTTTGCGCCTGTCCTGGATGTGGATTCCAACCCTCAAAACCCTGTGATCGGGAGCCGTTCCTTCTCCTCAAACCCCGACGAAGCGGCCCGGATGGGCCTTGCCATGGCGGCGGGGCTGCGGTCAGAGGGGGTCATCGCCGCGGGGAAACACTTTCCCGGCCATGGTGACACCGCGACAGATTCCCATACAGAGCTCCCCGTGGTGGACAAAAGCCCGGAAGAGCTCTGGCAGACCGAGCTTATCCCCTTTGCCCGGGCGGCAGAGGAGGGGATCCCCATGCTGATGACCGCCCATATCCTGCTGCCCCAGCTGGACGTGGAGGAACCCGCCACCCTTTCCTCTGCCATACTGCAGGGCCTGCTGCGGAAGGAGCTTTCCTACGACGGCGCCATCATCACCGACGACATCACCATGGGGGCCGTCTCCGGCCGGTACTCCCCCGGTGAGGCGGCGGTAAAAGCCATATCCGCCGGGGCGGATATGGTGCTGGTGGGTCACGGGGCGGAAAATGCCCGCCAGGCTCTCGCCGCTTTGGAGGCTGCGTTAGAAAACGGCAGCCTGCCCCGCAGCCGGGTGGAAGAGAGCTTTCTCCGCGTCCTTGCCCTCAAAAAAGAATATCTGCTGCCGTAGACCGGGGCCCCCGGTCTTGCGGCCGAAAGGAGAAACCGCATGAAACAGATCGCCAGCTTCTGCATCGACCACGACACTCTGAAAAAGGGACTCTACACCTCCCGCATCGACGGGGATGTGGTGACCTACGACCTGCGCATGACCATCCCCAACGCGGGGATCTACCTGGACAACGCGGGCATCCACACCTTTGAGCACCTCTTTGCCACCTATGTGCGCAACACGCCCTTTTCCGACCAGGTGGTGTACGTGGGGCCCATGGGCTGCCGCACCGGCTTTTACTTCCTGGTGCGGGACAGCCTCACCCCGGCACAGGTCATCGGCCTGGTGCGGGAATCCATGGATTTCATCGCCTCCTTTGAAGGGCCTATCCCCGGGGCCCAGTATTCCCGCGAGTGCGGCAACTATCTCAACCACGACCTCGCCGCGGCCCACACCTATGCCAGGGATATGGCGGACGTCCTGAAGGGCTGGACGCCGGAGATGCTCCGCTACGAATACGGCAAATAAAAGCGCGTCCCTTGGGGGAGTAAATAAAAAAGGCCGTGCCGGCCAGAGGGGTATGAGCTCCCTCTCTGCCGGCGCGGCCTTTTTCATCCCCCCGGTGCTCTTTGTCTGCCCTTTGGGCTGTTTTTCTCCCGGCGCTTGACTTTGGCCCCCGCGCGGCATAAAATATTCTTCGTTTTATACAGGGCCGGCCGGCCACGGGGCAAAGGAGCGTTATCGATATGCAGACTGGAACCGACACGGGCAACGAGATCCTTCAGGGGGCTATCTGGAAACAGCTGCTGACCCTCTTCTTTCCCATTCTGCTGGGCACCTTCTTTCAGCAGCTCTACAACACGGCTGACGCCGTGATCGTCGGGCGCTTTGTGGGCAAAGAGGCTCTGGCAGCCGTGGGCGGTACCACAGGCACCATCCTCAACCTTTTTATCAATCTTTTTGTGGGGCTCTCCTCCGGCGTCACCGTTGCGGTGGCACAGCACTACGGCGCTCAGCGGTACGGGGAGGTAGGCCGAACGGTTCACTGCTCTGTGGCTCTGGCCCTGGCGGGAGGGGCTGCCATGACGGTGCTCGGCGTTCTTTTCTCCCCCATGGCCCTGCGCGCCATGGGAACTCCCGCTGACATCATCGGAGATGCCCGGACCTATCTGCAGATCTATTTTTTAGGCATGCCCGCTTCCTTTCTGTACAATGTGGGGGCTGCCGTGCTCCGGGCCATTGGAGATACCAGGCGCCCGCTGTATTTTTTGATCGTCGCCTGCCTTGCCAATATTGTTTTGGATCTTGTGCTGGTGGTGGGGCTGGAGCTGGGCGTTTTGGGTGTGGCGGTGGCCACCACCGTCTCCCAGGTCATCAGCGCCGTTCTGGCGGTCCTCTCCCTCATGCGGGACCGCGCGGTCTGCCATCTTTCCTGGAGTGAGGTCCGCTTTCATCCCACCGCCCTTCGGGAGATCGTGCGGGTGGGCTTTCCCGCCGGTATCCAGTCCAACATGTACGCCATCTCCAACATCATGATCCAGTCCTGCATCAACTCCTTCGGCACCGACACCATCGCCGCCTGGACTGCCTTTGGAAAGGTGGACAGCTTTTTCTGGATGATCCTGGGGGCCTATGGCATCGCCATCACCACCTTTGCGGGGCAGAACTTCGGGGCCGGGCTGTTTGACCGGATGCGCCGGAGCGTCCGGGTATGCCTGGGTATGTCTTTGGGCACCGCCTTTGCGGTGAGCCTGCTTGTCTGTCTCTTCCGGGAGCCGCTCTTCCGCATCTTTACCGATGATGCCCAGGTCACGTCCATCGGCGCCCACATGGTATTTTACACCGTTCCCTTTTATTTCCTCTTTGTTTTTGTGGAGATCCTCTCCGGTACGGTGCGGGGGGCAGGGGACGCCCTGGCTCCCATGCTGATGACCTGCGGCGGCGCCTGCGTGCTGCGCATCCTCTGGATCCTCTTTGCCTTTCCCCTGCGGCGGGAGCTCTCCACCCTGCTGCTCAGCTACCCCATCACCTGGTTCATCACCGCCGCGCTGTTCATCGTCTACTACCTGCACGGAGGCTGGCTGCGCCGCTGCGCCGCCCGTTCCTCCTCTTCGGGCGAAGGCTGAAAGCCGGTGTCCGCCCGGTCTGTCAAAACCAAAAGGCTCTTTGGCCCGCGGGCCAAAGAGCCTTTTTCTGTTCCGCCCGCCGCCGGGCTTATTTCAGCCGGCAGACATAGGGCTTATCTGTACCGAATTTCTCCCGGAACTCCGCCCAGCTCTCCTCGATGATCCTGGGGTCCTTCAGGGCGTCGTAACCTGTCTACGCCAAAATTTTCCGGCGTACAGCATCGCCTTCTGTCCTATCGCCGTACCGGACCCGGCGGTGATGCTCCAGTGGTGGGAGGGCATATCCCGCACCTGGCCGCAGTCGTACATCTGAATGGTGGGCAGCACGTAGGAGGCTTCTCCCACATCGGTACTTCCAAAGCAGTACTGCACCACGCCGTCCGGCTTCTTGGGCGCTGTGGGGATCACGTTCTCCGGGTCCGGGCAGTCCTTTCCCGTGACGCTGCGGTAGAGCTCGCGGGCAAAATCGAAGTCCTCCTTTTCATAGGTGAGAGGGGGGATCTTCAGTGCCGCCTCGTAGGTATATTTGGCCAGGGTGTGGTTGCAGAAATACCCGTGGCAGGAGGTTTTCATCTCCATCTCCAGACGGGTCTCGGTCATGGTGGCGGCCCCCTGGGCGATCAGATTCATCCTGCGCACCAGCTCCTCGTTGTAGTCGTCCTGAGAGCGGATGTAGAAGTAGATGGAGGCGAAATCCGGTACGATGTTGGGCTGCTCGCCCGCCGCGTGGTAGACGTGGTGGATGCGGCACTTGTCGGTCATATGCTCCCGCAGGTACTGGCTTCCCACACTGGTGAGCTCCGCGGCGTCCAGGGCGCTGCGCCCCTCCCAGGGGTGGGCCCCGTGGGCGGTGGTACCGTAAAACTTATAGAGGATGCTGGTCATGGCGTTCATTTCCATCTCCCCGAAGTTCATATCCGCGGCGCCGGGGTGCCACACCAAAGCGAGATCCATCCCGTCGAAATAGCCGTCCCGCGCCAGGTATACCTTCCCCTGCAGCGTCTCCTCCGCGGGGCAGCCGATGTAGACCACCGTCCCCGAAAGCCCCTCTTCCTCCATGGCGGCCTTAAGGGCGCAGGCCGCCGCCGCGGTGCCCGCCCCCATCAAGTTGTGCCCGCAGCCGTGTCCGGGGCCGTCCAGCGGCGCCCGGCAGGGCACCGCCTCCTGTCCCAGGCCCGGCAGGGCGTCCAATTCCCCCAAAAAGCCGATGACCGGTTTTCCCTCGCCCCACCGCGCCACCACGGTGTTGGGCTCCCCGCCGAGGTTTTGCGCCTGCACCTGCTTTACCGCAAAGCCCTGCTCTCCATAAACCGGGCAGCGGCCCTGCAGGTCTTAAACTCCGTCAGGGACGCCTCCCGGTACTCCCACAGTTCCCGGGAGAGGGCTGTCACCTCTTCGCTGTATTTCCCGTACCAGGCGCCGATCTGCTGCTGCATAGCTTTCATCCTTTCGTTGGTAAACGTTTACATTTCGACAAGAGCCTTTTCCATTATCACGGCAATTTGTTTTATTATAGTACATCTTCATCCAAAAAGCCACAGGGCGCCGGCAAAAAATGCCCGCGCCCTGCGGCTTTTACAGTATTGGGAGAACTGAAAAACAGGTATGTCGAAAAAAGATTTACAGCCGGGAGTACCCAAAGCTGTTGACCAGGGCGTCGATCTTCTCCCCTCGTTTGCAGTGGGGGCAGTCCTGGTATTTAAAGGTTTGGTAATCGGGAAGATCCGCCAGGGTAAACACCGAGTTGACGGCGTAGCCATCCACCGCGTAAAGCGCGCTGAAGATAGCCGAGATCCCCGCCAAATGGCCGCCGTAGTACTGGATCGCCTCCACGCTCTTGCCGATGGTGAGGCCCGTGGTAACGGAGGCCATCAGCAGCAGCACGTTTTTGCCGGTGATCATGGGCTGGATATTGTCCCGGAAGATCATCTGGCTGTTGGAGTTATATTCCGGCGTCACCACATAGATGGTCTGGTGGGCATTGATGGACATAAAACCCGCGCGGCCCAGCTCCTTGGCTAAAAACGCCCCCACCACCTGGGTGCCGTCCAGGCAGACGATGGTGTCGATGATCGTATTCGACATGTACTTGCTCACCAGGCTCTTGGCAATGGCCTCGGCCTCGCTCTGGCGCGTCTTCAGGGTGGTCATGTCGATGTAGTAGTTGATGTGAGAGTGGTTGGTAGCAAAGTGTCCCGGGATCACTTTCAGATCCACATTACAGTTCGGAGAGTGAATTTTGATGGTTTTGCGTTCCATACGCTTCCTCCATTCAAAGGTCCAAAAGGGATTCCCCTAAAAAGACCTTTTTTTTAGTATATATCAAACTGTGCGGTAATTTCAATAATTTTTTTAATAAAACCAAAAATATTTTATGCTAAATATCTAAACGGTTCGCTTTTTCCCGGCAGAAACCGTCTTTTTCTCCCCGCGGCAGACCCTGCTTTTTCTTTACAGGGCCTTCGGAGCCGTGGTATACTTTTAAAAAACCTCAGGAAAGAGGGCGGGTTATGAGCCGGACAGCCATAGTGGCGGATGACGAACCGATCATCCGCATGGATCTTTCCCAGATGCTGGAGGAGCTGGGCTTCGAGGTGCTGGGCAGCGCCGCGGACGGGTTCGACGCGGTGGAGCTCTGCCGCGCCCGCCGCCCCGACGTGGTTCTGATGGATCTCTCCATGCCCGTTTTTGAGGGTCTGGGCGCCGCCCAGACCATTGTGGAGGAGGATCTGGCGGGTTGTGTGGTGGTGGTCACCGCCTTCGCGGACCGGGAGCTCATCGACCGGGCCGGGGCAGTGGGGGTCACGGGATACCTGGTAAAGCCCATTGAGGAGCGGCTCCTGCTGCCCACCATCGAAGTTGCCCTGGCTCAGTCCAGGCGCCTGGCCCAGGCCCGGCAGGAGACCGCCGAGGCCCGCCGCCGCCTGAAGGACCGGGACCTCATCGACCGCGCTAAGGCCATTCTGGCGGCGGAGAAGGGGATCGGGGAGGCACAGGCCCTGGCCCAGCTGCAACACATGGCCATGGACAAGCGCTGCTCCCTTGTGTATCTGGCGCGGGCCGTGGTGGAAAAGAGCTCCCGGCGGGAGCTTGTCAACCGCGCCAAAACCCTGCTGATGGAGCGCCGGGGCATGTCGGAACCCGCCGCCTATCAGGCGGTGCAGGCTCTGGCCCGGAAAAAGGGCCTGGACCTGGAGCAGGCTGCCCGGGAGATCCTGGAAGGGAGGGAGGCCCTGTGACACTGCGGGAGGTATGCGCCCTGCACGGGGCCCTTTCCGGGGAGGAGACCGCCCGGCTGGAACGGCTGGAGGAGGACCTTCCCCTCACGGCAGAGCTCTGCGCCGCCGACGTGTTCATCGACCTTTTTGACCCGGACGGCATGGCCTGGGTGGCCGCCCAGGCGGGGCCGGGGCTGGAAAGCTCCTCCTACCGGGAAAGGGTGGTGGGCCGCCCCGCCCGCCGGGAAAACGAGCCCGCCGTCTACCGCGCCGCGGAAGAGGGGATGCCGGTGCGGGACCTGAAAGCTGTCACCCAGGAAAACCGCACCGTCCGGCAGGATGTGGTACCGGTGAAAGGGGAGGGCGGACAGGTCCTGGCGGTGCTTATCCTGGAACGGGACGTCACCCGGGACTTGAGCCGCGAGAAAAAGTACCGGGAGCTTGCCCGGGAGCGGGAGGAGCTTTCCCCCGCCCGGCCCCTTGCGGAGACGGACGCCGCCATGCGGGAAGTGCACCACCGGGTGAAAAACAACCTGCAGATGGTGGCCAGCATCCTGAACCTGCAGGCGCGCCGCACCCAAAACGAGGAGGTGCGCCGGGCCTTCCGGGAAAACACCGCCCGGGTGCAGAGCATCGCCGCCATCCACGACCTGCTCACCCGCTCCGATGACCCAGCCTCCGTGGCGCTGCTGCCGCTGCTGGAAAAGGTCCTCCGGGGCATTCAGTCCCTCTTCCGGGACAGCCGCCCGGTGGAGATTTTGCTGGAGGGGGAGGACATGGCGGTGGAGCCGGACAAAGCCACCTCCATCGCTTTGGTGGTAAGCGAGCTGCTCTCCAACGCCCTGGAGCACGGTTTTCGGGAGGGGGAACCCGGTCTCATCCGGGTGCAGCTGCACCCCGGGGCGCTCTTTTCCACCGTGACGGTGGAGGACAGCGGAGCGGGTTTTGACCCCGTCTCCCACAGCCCGGAGAGCCTGGGGCTCTCCATTGTCACCCTCACGGTAAAGGAAAAGCTGGGGGGCACGCTGCACATCTCCTCCGACGGGAGCGGGACGCGGGCCTCGTTTGACTTCAGGCGCTGAGTGTGCTATGATAAAAGTAGTGTCAGGGGTTTCTCCCTGTCTCTGCTCCGGGGCTTCCCGGCGCTTTTAAAAAAGGAACAGGCGCGGCGCACAACAGGGTGCGCCGACAGGCGAAAAGGCCAAAACAGCAAGGATGCTTTTGCTGTTTTAGGTCTTTTTTGTTTTTTATCAAAACTCACGGCAAAAAAGGGGGGAGGGTCCATGAGCTCAAACTGTGTTCTCAGCGTGGGCATCGACATCGGCACCTCCACCACCCAGGTCATTTTCAGCCGTCTCACCATGGAAAACACCGCGGGCTACTTTTCCGTTCCCCGGGTGTCCATCGTGGAAAAGGAGGTCGTCTACAAAAGCCCTGTCCACCTCACTCCGCTGATCGACCAGTCACTTATCGACGGCGACGCCGTCCGGGAGATCGTGGCAGGGGAGTTTGCCGCCGCCGGCGTCACCCCGGCAGACACCGGCACCGGCGCCGTCATCATCACGGGGGAATCCGCCCGGAAGGAAAACGCCGCCCTGGTGCTGGAAAAGCTCAGCGACTTTGCCGGGGATTTCGTCGTTTCCACCGCCGGGCCGGACCTGGAATCCGCCATCGCCGGAAAGGGCAGCGGCGCCGCCCGGTACTCCGAGGAGACCGGCGAAGCCACCGTGAACCTCGACATCGGCGGCGGCACTACCAACGTGGCCCTGTTCTGCGATGGGGAGGTGGCGGCCCGGGGCTGCGTGGATATCGGCGGGCGGCAGGTGCGCCTGGCACCGGACTGGACGGTGACCTACTTGAGCGGGAGCGCCCAAAAGATCGCCCGCTTTTACCACCTTCCCCTGGAAACCGGGCAGCGGGCGGGCCCGGACACCCTGAAAGCGCTCTGCGCCGCCATGGCGCAGCTATTGGAGGAGATGCTGGGCCTCTCGGAGCCGTCCCCCCTCCTGCGGGAGGTGGAGACCCCGGGCAGCGCCCGCTTTGCCCCGCCCCGTCCCATCCGGGCGGTGTGCTTTTCCGGCGGCGTGGCGGACTGCATCTACCGCAGCGGGCAGGACGCGCTGGCCTTTGGGGATATCGGTGTCCTCTTGGGGGACGCTATCCGCCGGGGAAGGCTGTTTTCCGCCTTTCACGTCATCCCCGCCCGGGAGACCATCCGCGCCACCGTGGTGGGGGCGGGCACCTACACCACCTCCATCTCCGGCAGCACCATCGCCTACGACGAGGGGCTGTTCCCCTTAAAAAACATCCCCGTGCTCAGGCTCTCCGCCGAGGAACAGCAGCGCTGTTTTTCGGGGGACCGGGCCTTTCTGGAGAAGAAAGTGCGCTGGTTTCTCTCCCAGAGCGACAGCGACCGGATGGTGCTTGCCATGGAGGGGAAGAAGAGCCCTTCCTACGGGGAGCTCCGCGCCCTGGCCGGGGCCGCGGGCCCGGCGCTGGACGCCGCCCTCGCCCCCGGGCTCCCGCTCATCCTGGTGGTACACAGCGACATGGCCAAGGCCCTGGGGCAGACCTTAAAGGGCTTGCTTCCCCCGTCCCGGCCGGTCATCGCGGTGGATTCCATCCGGGTGGAGCAGGGGGATTTTCTCGACCTCGGCAGGCCGCTGATGGGCGGCCTGGTCATCCCGGTGGTCGTTAAAACTTTGATCTTCGGCTGAGCCCGGAAGGGCCCGCCTTTTTACTATTTTTTCGGGAGGGAACCCATCATGAGTTTTCGCACCCTGCTTGCCGGGCAGGTCTACTCCTTCGGCACGGTGAAGGAGGTGCTCGCCAAGGCAAATGAGCAAAAATCCGGCGACGTTTTGGCGGGGGTGGCCGCCGCCTCCGACATGGAGCGTGTCGCCGCCAAGGAAGTCCTCTCCAACATGCTGCTCTCCGAGCTGCGGGAAAACCCCGTAGTGCCCTACGAGGAGGACGACGTCACCCGCCTCAACCAGGACGGCCTCAACGAGACCATTTACGGAAAGATCCGCGGCTGGACGGTGGCTGAGCTGCGGGAGTGGCTGCTCGACTACCGCACCACGGAGGCGGATATCCGCCGCGTCTCCAAGGGCCTCACGGCGGAGATGGTGGCCGCGGTGGCCAAGCTCATGTCCAACCTGGACCTGATCTACGCCGCGAACAAGGTGCGGGTCTCCGCCACCTGCAACACCACCATCGGCCTGCGCGGCACCTTTGCCACCCGCCTGCAGCCCAACCACACCACCGACAACGTGGAGGGCATCACCGCCTCCCTGTTCGAGGGCCTCTCCTACGGCTGCGGCGACGCCCTGATCGGGCTCAATCCCTCCGGCGATACCGCTGCCGGCCTGGCGGAGGTGCTCAAGCGCTTCGATGAGATCAAAAACCAGTTTGAGATCCCCACCCAGATCTGCGTGCTGGGGCACATCACCACCCAGATAGAGGCGGTAAAAAACGGCGCACCCTGCGATATGATCTTTCAGTCCATCGCGGGCAGCGAAAAGGGCAACCGCGCCTTCGGCTTCGGCACCGATACCATTTTGGAGGCCCGGGAGCTGCTGCGCCGCCGCGGAACCGCCGCCGGCCCCAACCTGTTCTACTTCGAGACCGGACAGGGCAGCGAGCTCTCCTCCGGCGCCCACTACGGCGCAGACCAGGTGACTATGGAGGCCCGCTGCTACGCCTACGCCCGCTGCTTCGACCCCTTTATGGTGAACACCGTGGTGGGCTTTATCGGGCCGGAGTACCTCTACGACAGCCGGCAGGTCATCCGGGCCGGGCTGGAGGACCACTTTATGGGCAAGCTCTCGGGTATTCCCATGGGGTGCGACTGCTGCTACACCAACCACATGATGGCCGACCAGAACGACGTGGAAAATCTGGCGGTTCTGCTGGGCGCCGCGGGGGTCAACTACGTCATCGGCGTGCCCACCAGCGACGATATCATGCTCAACTACCAGACCAATTCCTATCACGACGCCTGCACCATCCGGGAGATTCTGGGCCTGCGCCCCATTCGGGAGTTTGACCAGTGGCTGGAGCGGATGGGCATTACCGAAAACGGAAAGCTGACCGCCCGGGCCGGAGACCCGACGATCTTTACCGGAAAGGGGAGGGGATAAACGTGCTCAGCCAAAGCCTGATCGACCAGATCGTAAGCCAGGTGGTCAGCCAGATCACCCCCGGGGCCGCCCCGGCGGCGCCCGCCCCCTCCGCTGCTTCCCACGCGCCTGTGCCCGGGGCGGAACAGGGTTCCGCCGGGCTGGAGGACATCACCTCCCCGGAGCAGAAGGCCGTCCCGCTGCTCGCTCACCCGACGGACCGCGACGCCCTGATGCGTATGAAGGGGCGCACCCCCGCCCGCATCGGCGTGGGCAGGGCGGGCCCCAGGCTCAACACCAAAACCATGCTCACCCTGCGGGCGGACCACGCCGCCGCCCGGGACGCCGTCTTTCTGGACGTGGACGAAAAGCTCATGGAGTCCCTGGGGCTGTTCTCCGTGTCCACCCAGTGCGCCGATAAAAACGAATTTGTCACCCGGCCCGACCTGGGGCGGGATTTTTCTGAGGAGGCGCTGGAGACGATCCGCTCCCGCTGCCAGAAAAACCCCCAGGTGCAGATTCTTGTCTGCGACGGGCTCTCCTCCACCGCCGTCGGCGCCAATGTGCCGGACCTGCTCCCCGTGCTGATGGACGGCCTCAAGGCCAAGGGCATTTCGGCGGGCACCCCGTTTTTTGTAAAAAACGGCCGTGTGGCGGCGCAGGACCGCGTCGCCGAGGTGCTGGGCGCCACCGTGGTGTGCAGCCTCATCGGGGAGCGTCCGGGCCTTGCCACCGCCGAGAGCCTGAGTGCCTACATCTCCTACGAGGCCCGTGTGGGTATGCCGGAGGCCCGGCGCACCGTGGTCTCCAACATCCACAAGGACGGCATCCCCGCCGTGGAGGCAGGCGCCTATATCGCCGACCTCATCGAGACGATCCTCAAGGCCCGCGCCAGCGGCGTGGACCTGAAAAAATAGAAAGGGGGCGGCTCATCTTGAAGCATGACCCTATCCGGACCCGGGTACTGAGCGTCAGAATGATCCCCAACGCGGACCCGATGCTGCTCACCGCCCTCTCCATCCCACCGGAATACCGCAGCCTGGGCGTCATCACCACCGACTGTGACGATGTCTCCTACGCCGCTTTGGACGAGGCCACCAAAAAGGCCGATGTGCGGGTGGCCTACGCCAGGAGCATGTACGCCGGCTCCTCCAACGCGAGCACCCGCCTGGCGGGCGAATTTATCGGCATCCTCTGCGGGCCGGACCCGGAGGAGGTGCGCAGCGGCCTGCAGGCCGCCGTCAGCTACGCGGAGAATGACGCCTGCTTCTACAGCGCCGATGACAGTGGTTCTGTCGTCTACTTTGCCCACTGCATCTCCCGCACCGGCTCCTACCTCTCCGCCCAGGCGGGGGTGCCAGAGGGCACGGCCATGGCCTATCTCATCGCCCCGCCCCTGGAGGCCACTCTGGGCCTGGACGCGGCGCTCAAAGCGGCCGCTGTCAACCTGGATCTCTACTATGGGCCGCCCACCGAGACAAACTTTGCCGGGGGCCTCCTCACCGGGGAACAGGCCGCCTGCCGGGCCGCCTGCGAGGCCTTTGCCAACACCGTCTGCGAGATCGCCGAAAACCCCCTGGGGTTTTGATCTTTTGTCTTTTCGATATTTTCGGGCCCATCCGGCCCCAAAAGGAGTGAAGCTCTATGACCCTTGACCGGGACCTGCAGTCCATTCAGGAGGTGCGGGATCTCATCGCCCGGGCCAAGGCGGCCCAGAAACAGCTGGCCGCCTTCAGCCAGCGGCAGCTGGACGACATCTGCGCCGCCATCGCCGCCGACTGCGCCGCCCACGCCGAGCCCCTGGCCAAAATGGCCGAGGAGGAAACCGGCTTCGGGCGATGGCAGGACAAGACCCTAAAGAACCTGCTGGGCAGCGCCATTACCTGGGATTCTGTCAAAGACATGAAAACCGCTGGCATCCTCTGTGAAGACCGGGAAAAAGGCCTGATGGAGATCGGCGTGCCCATGGGGGTGGTGGCGGCCCTGATCCCCTCCACGAACCCCACCTCCACCGCCATGTACAAATCCATCATCTCCCTCAAGGCGGGCAATTCCATCGTCATCAGCCCCCACCCCGGCGCCAAAAAGTGCATCGTGGAAACGGTGAAGATCATCCAGGAGGCGGCCCGCCGGGCCGGCGCCCCGGACGGCGCCGTGGGGTGCATCAGCCTGACCACCATGGAGGCCACCAACGCCCTGCTCACCCACCGGGATATCGGCGTTATCCTCGCCACCGGCGGAGAGGCCATGGTGCGGGCGGCCTACAGCTCCGGCAACCCCGCCATCGGGGTAGGGCCGGGCAACGGCCCCTCCTTCATCGAGCGCACGGCGGATATCCCTCTGGCCGTCAAACGCATTTTCGACAGCAAGACCTTTGATAACGGCACCATCTGCGCCTCGGAGCAGTCCATTGTCACCGAGCGCTGCATTGCAAAGCAGGTGGAAGATGAGGTGCTCCGCCAGGGCGGGTATTTCCTCACCGACGAGCAGTCCAAAAAGCTCTCCGGCTTTCTGCTGCGGGCAAACGGTACCATGAACCCCAAGATCGTGGGGAAGACCGCCCAGGTCATCGCCGACATGGCAGGCATCTCCATTCCGGCGGGCACCCGGGTACTGGTCTCCCGGCAGACGGAAGTTTCCCGGCAGAACCCCTATTCCCGGGAGAAGCTCTGCCCGGTGCTGGCCTTCTATGTGGAGGACGGCTGGGAGAGCGCCTGTGAGCGCTCCATCGCCATTCTGCAGAACGAGGGCGCGGGGCACACCATGACCATCCACTCCCAGAATATGGACGTCATCCGGGAGTTTGCCCTGAAAAAGCCCGTCTCCCGCCTGCTGGTGAACACCCCCGGCGCCCTGGGCGGCGTGGGCGCCACCACCAACCTGGCCCCCGCCCTCACCCTGGGCTGCGGCGCCGTGGGCGGAAGCGCCACCAGCGACAACATCACCCCCTTAAACCTCATCAACATCCGCCGGGTGGCCTGGGGCGTCCGGGAACTGGAGGACCTGCGCGGGACTGTCCCCGCCGCAAAACCCACGCCCTCCCGCCCCGCCTGTGCGCCCACCTCTCCCACCCCCTTTACGCGGGAGGATATCGAGGCCATCACCCGGGCGGTCATCGCCCGGCTGGGCGGGGCCTGACTCCCGCTTCAGCGGTATGTTTTTGGAATATGTTTTATATTTGCAGCTTAAATAGGAGGAATTTATTATGGCAGAAACTCTGCAGGCTCTGGGTATGATCGAAACGAAAGGTCTCGTGGGCTCCATCGAGGCCGCCGATGCCATGGTCAAGGCGGCCAACGTCAGCCTCATCGGCAAGGTGCACGTGGGCGGCGGCCTTGTCACCGTCATGGTCCGCGGCGATGTAGGCGCCGTCAAAGCCGCCACCGACGCGGGCGCCGCGGCCGCCTCTAAGGTGGGAGAGCTGGTCTCCGTCCACGTCATTCCCCGCCCCCACAACGAAGTGGAATTTATCCTGCCCACTCTCAAAACCAGCGACAAGTAAAAAGTATTACATATTGTATTTTAGGAGGAATTTATTATGGCAGAAACTCTGCAGGCTCTGGGTATGATCGAAACGAAAGGTCTCGTGGGCTCCATCGAGGCCGCCGATGCCATGGTCAAGGCGGCCAACGTCAGCCTTATCGGCAAGGTGCATGTGGGCGGCGGCCTTGTCACCGTCATGGTCCGCGGCGATGTAGGCGCCGTCAAAGCCGCCACCGACGCGGGCGCCGCGGCCGCCTCCAAGGTGGGAGAGCTGGTCTCCGTCCACGTCATTCCCCGCCCCCACAACGAAGTGGAATTTATCCTGCCCACCCTCAAGACCAGCGACAAGTGAGCTCCGCCCAAAAAATGCGGAGGTGACATGACGCCATGAAAATTTTGACTGAGGCGACCCTGCGGGCGGCCATCCTGCCCAAGGGCACCGCCTCCTATACCGTCTCCGCCGACACCTTTGTCACCCCGCTGGCAAAGGAGTTCCTGCGGGACCGGAAGATCGAGCTGGTGGTGGAGGGGCCGCAGAAGCCCGCCGCCTCCATGACCCGCACCCCCATCCCGGACCGGGGGGAGCGCACCTATGTGGACGCGGCCACCGGGGCGGGTTACCGGGAAAAGCCGGAGGATATGACCCATCTACGGGGCAACCTGCTGGTGCCCAAGACCCATCCCCGCATCGCCCTGCGCGGAAAGCTGGACAGCCTGGAGGCGGACCTTTTGGCGGCCCAGCTCATCGCCCTGCGGGAGGGGTACCCCGCCCTCTGCCGGGACCTGCAGGAGGTTCTGCAGCGTGTCCGGGATATCCTGGCGGCGGAGGTAAAGGAGCAGCCTCTGGAGGAGCGCCCGCTGTTTGGCCTCTCTCAGGCCGAGCTGCGGCAGGTCTCCCACCATGTGCGGGAACATTTCGGCATCGACCACCCTGTTCCGGACTGCTCCATGGGGGAGCCGGCGATCTCTTTAAACCGGCTGCGCACCCGTGTCCGGGAGGCAGAGCTCTCGGCGGCGGAGGCCTTTTCCGCCCCCGGCGGAACCAGCCGGGAGGACATCATCCGGCAGCTCAACCGCCTTTCCAGCGGGGTCTATATTCTGTTTTGCCGGGTGGTATCCGGCTGGTATCAAAGGGGGGAGCAGGAGAGATGAATGAATCCGAGATCCGCAAGATCGTCGAGCAGGTGCTGGCGGGGCTGCCGGATACCGGCTGCGGGCCCTGCGGCAGCTTCCCGGTGGAGGCCTCCGCCCGGCATGTCCACCTGACCTCCCAGGCCGTGGAGGCCCTGTTCGGGCCCGGGGCAAAGCTCACCTGCAGGCGGGAGCTCTCCCAGCCCGGCGAGTTTTTAAGTGACCAGCGGGTCCGCGTGGTCACCCCCAAGGGGGAGATCGCCGGAGTAGCCGTGCTGGGGCCGGAGCGCGCCGCCATCCAGGCCGAGCTCTCGGTCACCGACTGCCGCACCTTAGGGCTCTCCGCCCCGGTGAACCTCTCGGGGGATCTCACCGGCGCGGCGGACCTCTACCTGGTGGGCCCCTGCGGCATGATCGAGGCCAGGGGCTGTGCCATCGCGGCCAGGGCCCACATCCACATGACCCCCGCTGACGCCGCAAACTTCGGCGTGCACGACGGGCAGCACGTAAAGGTGGAGGTGGAGGGTGAGCGCCCCGTCATCTTCGGCGACGTGGTGGTGCGGGTGAAGGAGAGCTTTGCCCTTGCCATGCACATCGATTTTGACGAGGCAAATGCCTGCCTCCTGGGCAAAAACACCCGGGGGCGCCTTGCAGAGTAAAAATTTCGGCCTGCGGGCCAAGAGAAAGAGGGGGCCTTTTTTCCATGGCACAGCCAAACCGTGAACAACTCATCGAGCTGGTGACCCGGGAGGTCTGCCGCATTTTGGGTGAGCCGGACGCCCCGGCGTCGGACCCCTCCGGCCTGCCGAAGGCGCTGGCGGCGGGGAGCCCGGACGCCCTGCCCGCACCGGTGCGGAAAAAGTACCGCTTTCTGGGCATGGAGAGCTATACCGGCCCGGAATCCATCACCGGGTTTGAGGCGGTGTTCCTCACCAGCCTTTCCCTCACCGAGCTTTCAGACATCGCCCAGGGCCGGGATACCCGCCCGGTACCCTGCGCCGTCATCGCCGCTCTGATGGAAGGGGTGCCGGTGTACCTTGCCCAGTCCGCCCTGGCGTGGCGTAAAAAGAAGGCCCGGATGTCCCCCGGCTTTTACCAGCTGCTGGAGGGGCACGTCCGCGCCCTGCAGCATTTCGGTGTCCTCCTGCTGGACGGCGGCACCGCCTCCACCGGGGAGGGCCGGAAGTTTGCCCCGGGGGCCGATCTCCCCGACGGCGTGATCACCGAGGCCATGGCCCACGCCCTGGCGGAAAAGAGCACAGAGCCGATCCTCCTTGTCAAAAAAGGCACGGTGCTCACTCCGTCGGCCCGGGATGTGTTTCTTCACGCCGGAATTGAAATACGCATCGTATAATTTCTATAAAATATTGCAGTTTTGCCGTCCCGGGAGGAGGAAACAACTATGATGATATGCAAAGTGGTGGGCCACGTCTGGGCCACCAAAAAGGAGGAGGCTTTAAACGGCCTCAAGCTGATGGTGGTGCGGGAAGTGGAGACCAATGAGAAAAACGGCAGCACCTTTGTGGCGGCCGACTCCGTGGGCGCCGGCATCGGGGAACGGGTGCTGGTGGTCACCGGCAGCACCGCCCGGCGGGCGGTGGGCTCCGACGACCGCCCGGTGGACTGCGCCATCGTCGGCATCATCGATTCCCTCGAAGTGGACCGGGAAGCTGCCCAGCAGAAGAAAAGCAGGTGACCTCTTTGAAATATGAAAGCCTGACCGACCAGATCTTCGCCGCGGGCGTCGTGGGCTGCGGCGGGGCCGGGTTCCCCACCCACGCCAAATACAAAGGGGCCTTCGACACCATCCTCCTCAACGGAGCGGAATGCGAGCCTCTGCTGCGCACCGACCGCTACCTCATGCGCCACCGGGCGGAGGAGATCGTCACCGCCGCCGGCGCCCTGATGAAGGAGACCGGCGCCGCCCGCTGCGTCATCGCCCTTAAGGAAAACTACCGGGAGGAGATCGCCTCCCTCACCGCGGCCATCCGCCGCCTCTCTTCCCCGGTGGAGCTGCACCGGATGGGAAGCTTCTACCCGGCGGGGGACGAGCAGACCCTGGTCTGCGAGGTCACCGGGCGGGTGGTGCCCCCGGCGGGCATCCCCCTGGACGTAGGGTGCGTGGTGAGCAATGTGGCCACCGTAAACGCCGTGTTCGACGCCATGGAGGGCAAGCCCTTCCTGTATAAATACCTCACCGTCACCGGCGAGGTGGCGCACCCCGTCATCCTGAAGGTGCCGGTGGGCACCCCGGTCTCCCGCTGTCTGGAGCTGGCCGGAGGCCCCCTCTGTGGGGGGGATTACCTGGTCATAAACGGCGGCCCCATGATGGGCATCCCCATGGCCCGGGAAAAGGCCCTTGCCTCTTATGTGACCAAAACCACCTCCGGGCTTATCGTCCTGCCGGAGGACAGCTTTCTGGCCCGGCACAGCGGGATCTCGCTGGAGCACATGGCCAACCGCGCCCGCTCCTCCTGCATTCAGTGCAGCCACTGCACGGAGCTCTGCCCCCGCTACCTGCTGGGGCACCCCCTGCAGCCCCATAAGATCATGCGGAAAATGGCCATGAGCACCGACTTCGCCGCCATGCTGGAGGATCCGGACATCCAGGGGGCTGCCCTGTGCTGCCAGTGCGGCATCTGCGAGCTTTACGCCTGCCCCATGGGCCTGCAGCCCCGCCGTGTCAACGGCATCCTCAAGGGCCTGCTGAGCCGGGCGGGGGTGCGCTACCCCAAAAGCGGGGAGACCTTCTCCCCCCGGGAGGGCCGGGAGGAGCGGAAGGCTCCCACCCGGCGGGCCGCCTCCCGCGCCGGGGTACTGCGGTATTACGATTACACCATCGACGACCTGATCGAGGACGCCCCGTCCCGGGTGTCCCTCAGCCTCCGCCAGCACATCGGCGCCCCCTCGGAGCCCGTGGTCTCCCCCGGAGACCGGGTGTCGGCGGGCCAGCTGGTCGCCCGCTGCCCGGAAGGCAAGCTGGGCGCCAACCTCCACGCCTCCATCGGCGGCGTGGTGACTGCGGTACAGGACGCGATCGTCATAGAAGCACAGGAGGGTGACGCCAAATGATGGAGACCATCGGATTTTTAGAGCTCAACAGCATTGCCAAAGGCGTGGAGGCGGCGGACGCCATCCTGAAAGCCGCGGAGGTGGAGCTTTTGTTTGCAAAAGCCACCTGTCCCGGCAAGTATACCGTGCTCTTCACCGGGGAGGTAGCCGCCGTGACCGCCTCCCTGCAGGCCGGCGAAGCCGCGGCGGGGCACCACGCCATCGACTCGGTGGTCATCCCCCGGGTACATCCCCAGGTGATCCAGGCCATCAACCTGGCCACCGCCCCAGGGGAGGTAAACGCCGTAGGCGTCATGGAGTTTTTCAGCATCACGGCGGCGGTCTACGCGGCGGATGCGGCGGTCAAGGCCGCCGAGGTCACCCTGATGGATGTGCGTCTGGGCACCGGCATCGGCGGAAAATCCTTTGTGGTGCTCACCGGAGAGGTGGCCGCGGTGGCGGAGTCGGTCCGCTGCGGCGTGGCCACCGGCAGCGAAAAAGGACTGGTGGTCACCAGTGTGGTCATCCCCAACCCCCGCCCGGAGATCTTCGAGGCGCTGCTGTAACGGCCCCCGGCCTATCCAAAACGCAAAGGAGGGATGGTTTTGTTTGGCCCATCGCAGGAAAAACAGCGGATTATTCAGGAATTTGTCCCCGGCAAGCAGGTCACTCTGGCCCATCTCATCGCCAACCCCAACGAGGACCTGTACCAGAAGCTCGGCGTCATCAGCGAGCGCCGGGGCGCTTTGGGCATCCTCACCATCACCCCCAGTGAAGGGGCGATCATCGCCGCCGACGTGGCCACCAAGGCCGCCCAGGTGGAGATCGTCTTTGTGGACCGCTTCAGCGGCTCGGTGGTCATCTGCGGCGACGTCTCCAGCGTGGAAGCTGCCCTGCGGGACGTGCTGGATGTGCTGGAAAATGTGCTGCACTTTACCCCCACAGTGCTCACCAAAAGCTGAGGGGGAACCGCTGTGAAAAAGGTCATGATGATAGGCAAGAGCGGCTGCGGCAAGACCACCCTCAGCCAGCGGCTGTGCGGGCTGCAGATCTCCTATAAAAAGACCCAGGCCGTGGAGGTGGTGGGCGGGAGCATCCTGGACACCCCGGGGGAGTACATGGAGCGCAAGGGCTTTTACAAGGCGCTTATCGTCTCCGCCGTGGAGACCGACGCCGTGCTCATCCTGCAGGCCTGTACCGACGGGCAGTGCAGCTTTTCCCCCGGCATGGGGGCCATGTTCGGCCGCCCTCTTGTCGGGGTGGTCACCAAAACGGACCTCGCCGCCTCCGCCCGGCAGATCGACCAGGCGGAAACGCTGCTGCGCCTGGCCGGGGCGGAGCATGTTTTTCGCGTGGGGCTGGGCGGCAGCGGCCCCGACGAGACAGCCCTGCTGCTCGACTACCTTTCCCGCTGATATTTTACCGCATACCGATAAAAGCCCCGGGGGCCGCTTAAAAGAGCGGCCCCCGGGGCTTTTTGTTTTGTCTTTTTTGGCGGGGCGGCGGGGCCCCTCCCTTTCCCTCCACCCGCGGAGAGGGCCAGGCGCGGTCCTTCTCCGGTCAGGCAAAGAGAAGAAACAGCACCCCGTACACCACGCTGGCGATGGTGCCGTAGACGATGACCGGCCCGGCGATGGAAAACATTTTTACCCCGATACCGAGGATCAGCCCTTCTACATGCGTCAATTTAGGACTCATTATTTTTCTAAAATATTTGCAACACATATTTATTCCTGCTACAATAATCTTGTCACACAAGTTTATATTCAATTCTTTATGAAGAAAGTATTTTTATCTTTTGGTAAAAACTATCTCCTATTTTGGTTTTCTCCAAAGAATTGGTGAAGCTGTATGGCGCAAGTGGGAGCCCACGTTTCTCGTTTGCAGCTGCTGCGAACTTTTTATTGAAGGTGATATCGTGAAGATTGGGCTGCGAACTCCTAGTTTAAAGAAATCTTTTAAAGCTAGAGCGACAGGAAAACTTAAAAGAAAAATCAAAAAAGCAACAAACCCTTTTTATGGCAAGAAAGGCATAGGATATATCAAAAATCCCAAGCGTGCAATTAAGAATAAAATCTATCATAAAACAACCTTCAGCTGGAACAACACAAATGCATGGATTCATATCTTATTGTTTTTCACAACAGCAGGAATTGGTAACATTATCTATTTGCTGTGCAAAAAAAGTGATTATATTTAGGAGGAAATATAAACTTATGAAAAAAATAGGATCAATCATAGCAATTATCATACTGTTATGCCCGTGCATAGCTGGCTGTTCTGATAGTGCCATCACAAACACTATTGATTATTCCGATGTAATGATAAGGTACAATAAGT
>JALELV010000120.1 GCA_022768545.1 Oscillospiraceae bacterium | reverse complement strand
TTGGTTGGAAAACAATTATTTGTTGTCCACAGCGTACATGTGGTTGATGAGCTCCAGAACCTTGTTGGAGTAACCCCACTCGTTGTCGTACCAGGAAACCAGCTTAACGAAGGTCTCGTTGAGCATGATACCGGCTTTGGCATCGAAGATGGAGGTTCTGGGATCGGTGTAGAAGTCGGAAGAAACGACATCTTCATCGGTGTAGCCCAGGATACCCTTCATGGAGCCCTCGGAAGCCTCTTTCACCTTCGCGCAGATCTCCTCGTAGGTGGTGGGCTTGCCCAGCTTAACAGTCAGGTCAACAACAGAAACGTCCAGGGTGGGAACGCGGAAAGCCATACCAGTCAGTTTGCCCTTTACTTCGGGGATAACCAGGGCGCAGGCTTTCGCAGCACCGGTGGAGGAAGGAATGATGTTGCCGGCAGCAGCACGGCCGCCTCTCCAGTCCTTCTTGGAGGGACCGTCAACGGTCTTCTGGGTAGCGGTGGTGGAGTGAACGGTGGTCATCAGGCCTTCTACGATGCCGAAGTTGTCGTTGATTACCTTGGCCAGAGGAGCCAGGCAGTTGGTGGTGCAGGAAGCGTTGGAAACAACGACCATATCCTTGGTGTATTTCTCATTGTTAACGCCCATAACGAAGGTGGGAGTCTCTTTATCCTTGGCAGGAGCAGAGATAACGACCTTCTTGGCGCCGCCCTGCAGGTGAGCGGAAGCTTTCTCGGTGGTGGTGAACACGCCGGTGGACTCTACCACATACTCGGCGCCGCACTCGCTCCACGGGATCTCAGCGGGATTCATGCAGGCATAAACAGCAACCTTCTTGCCGTTTACGACCAGCTTGCCGTCCTCGGTCTTGACGCAGCCGTCAAATTTGCCGTGGATGGTGTCGTACTTGGTCATGTAAACCATGTAATCCAGGTCGACAAAAGGATCGTTCACGCCGACGATCTCATATTTCTCGGGCTGAGCCATCGCTGCACGGAAAACCAGTCTGCCGATGCGGCCGTAACCATTGATACCAATTTTAATTGCCATTGGGATCTACCTCCTATTTTTTGAACTGATTCTATTTTATAACAAAAAACAAAAAACTACAAGCACTTTGTTACGGTTTTAACCAAAATTTAATAAAGGAATTTTTCTTTCTGTTTTTTAAGTTGCCGTGCGAAAAATCAAAAATCCTCGGCTCTTTCGGCAATAATACCTAATTTTTGGTTTTCCGTTTACACTTTTCTGAAAAAGCTGTATACTTAACTAAAATGCCATGAGACTCAAAGCCTCCATCGCCTGCGGGTGCGGGACGCTTTGCCATTAAAGGAAGGTACGTTATGCCTGATGAAAACTGGGAAATTTATGTTTCCCTTTATGAACGCTCCGTTGTGCCTACCGTCTTTGCCTACCCGGATCTCACCGTTTTCTGGTCAAACAGTGCCGCCGCCGCACTGTATGCCCCGGAGGTCAGATACGATGCGCTTCGCTTTCTGCTGGGAGATTCTCAAATCAAGACCGTCCTCCGCCGCCTGTCCCTGGGGGAAAGCTTCGAGATCGAATGCACCGCTCTCTTTTATCCCTCTGTTTTTTTAGCGTTTACACCTGTCTGCGGGGAAGACCGTTCCCAGGGAGCTATCGTCCAGTTTTTGAACGGCTCTGTTACCGGCAAAACAAATCCTCCCGATATGACTCAGGTCATTTCCACATTTTCCGGGCAGTTCCGCGCCCCGCTCTCCAAAATTTTCTCCTCCCTCTTCAGTCTTTCCCGACGCCTGGACAGCCAGGGAGACCCGGAGACCGGAGAGTCCCTGGCCTGTATCTCCGCCAACAGCTACCGGCTGCTGCGCAGCACCGTGAATATAACGGAATTTGGGAAATATATCCACAACATCAACCCTTTCCGGCCTGCCAGGCAGGATATCTGCCGCTTTCTTTCAGACCTCTGCGAAAACGCGGCAATCATCCTGCGCCCGATAAACACGCTGGAATGTCATCTGCCGCCGGAGCGGATCCTGCTCTCCTTCGACAGCGGCAAACTCTCCTACGCGGTTTTAAACCTGATCTCCAACGCCTGCCGTTTTTCCCCGCACAGAAGCACCGTTTCCGTTATCCTGGAGCGGCACCCGGATCATGTCCTGATCGCTGTATCCGACAGCGGCTGCGGTATTGAAAAAGAAAGGCTTCCCCGGGTGTTTGAGCCCTATTACTCCTATGATCCTTCCACCGGCGCCCCCTGCGGCGACGGGCTCGGGCTTACACTCGTTCGGTATATCGCCGCGGAGCATGGCGGCACCTCGGCCATCCACTCCGAGGATGGTACCGGCACCGTCGCCCTCATCACTCTTCCGATTGCGGAGGACAGCAGCGGAGAAATTCTGGCAGAGGACGGCTCCGCCACCGCCATCGGGAACCGGTTCTCCAACCTGTATATCGTCCTGTCTGATATCTGCGGCTATCCTTTTTAAATTTGCTCCTTATTTTGTAAAAATCGGCCGGGCGCAATTGGCGCCCGGCCGATTTTTACAAAAAACATTTGATCTCCCGTCAAGCCCCGCCGCCTGCATTCAGGGGGATTTCTGTCCTGCGGCACACTCCCTTCCCTTTAGCAGGTCCAGCGCAAAGGAAAGTGCAAAAAGAGAATAAAACAGGTCCGCCGCCTGCCCGGCGGAA
Organism: Oscillospiraceae bacterium; assembly: GCA_022768545.1. Classification (GTDB taxonomy): domain Bacteria; phylum Bacillota; class Clostridia; order Oscillospirales; family Ruminococcaceae; genus JALELV01. The sequence continues at coordinate 9,012 of JALELV010000120.1, read as the reverse complement.
AGGCCGAACCCCCTCCCCGGCAGAGGCAGCGCCCGGGGAAAAAACAGGGCGGCGGCACAGATGCCGCAGAAAATGCCCGCAAGCGCGGCGGTGGGCCCGGCATTTTTCAGGCGTACCCGGGAGCAGACCCTTGCGGCAGACAGGGCAAAAACCGTTTCACCTGCCCGCAGCAGAAGCTCTAAAAGCTGGCCCGGGATATGGACCGCCGTGGGATGCTCGGAAAACCTCTGTACCAAGCGCATACACTGCCACAGCACCGGTATCGCCAGGGCAGCGCTGTTTTGATACCGCCGCAGGTCTCCCCGCAGAAAGTGCAGGGCAAGGCGCAAAAGCACCACCGCACAGAGCAGGCCAAAAACCATCAAAACCGCCTCGCAGAGCAAAGACAGCGTCCAGCCCTCTTCCAGCGCGCCGGCCCAGCCCGCTGCGCCACGTATGGTCTCCCACCCGGCGGCGGCCGCCGCAAAAAGGCAGCAGCAGCCTGTCCTCCTGGTGTCTTTCAGCACCGCTTCCCCGGCAGGGCGGGCAAATACCCGCCGCGCCGTCCATGTCAAAAACAACAGCCCCGCGCCGTAAAAGCACCACAGAAAAAGAGCCGGGCCGCTGTAAAAGCCCGTCTCCGGCTCTGTAAAAAACGCCCACAGCACCGCGCCGCCCACGGCAGACAGGACGGCTGCCGCCGAACACAGGCCGGAATATCTGTTTCTCAAGATCAAAGCCTTCTTTACCCATATATTTCTCTACCCATATATTTCTCCGCCGCGCAGGCCCTCACAGCACAACACGGCGCCGTTCTACCGGCGACACTTTGCGCATAGGCTTTTTGTGTCTCACCGGCAGCCTTGCCCGCCCGAAGGCACAGCCCGTCACAGCAAAGCGGTTTCCTCCGGGAACGCTCCGCTCAAAAAAGCTTTCGTATTATTCTATCGAATTGTCAAAGAAAGGTCAAGCGCTCCGCTCCCTTTCCAGGCACTTTTAAGGCAAGAGCGGCCAAGCCCGCCGAACGGCGGCCTGCCGTGTTCGCATCAAAGGAGGCCTACCATGAAAATTCCCGCTCTTTTCTGTGCACTGTTTACCGCCATCACCCTTCTGCTACCGGTTTTTGCCCTAAAGCCGGGGACAGAAGCCGCCCATTCCGAGGTTTCCCCATCGGGAGAAAATATATTCTCTCCCGTCTCCCCCGCTGCCCAGACCGGTGCCTCCCCCGCCCCTGCGCCGGCGCCCGGAACAGACCGGACAGGATCTCTGCCGGTCTTTCACACCGCGGGGAGCTTCCGGCTGCTGGACCGCTCCACCGGAAAGATCATGGAGCTCTCCGAAGAGGAATATGTCCTGGGGGCCCTCGCCGCAGAGATGCCTCCCACCTTTCATCCGGAGGCGCTCAAAGCCCAGGCGGTAGCCGCCCACACCTATGCCCTGCGCTGCCGGGATGACCAGTCCGAAAATCCGGACCCGGAACTCCTCGGCGCAGACCTTTCCGTAAACCCATCCGGCTGGGAGGGCTACGTGACGGAGCAGCAAGCCCGGGAGCGCTTTGGCGAAAACTTCGAGCTCTACTGGGGCCGGATCCGCGATGCCGCGGAGGAAGCCGGAAACCTGGTGCTCCTCTATGACGGCGAACCCATCGCGGCCGCCTACCACGCCATCAGCGCCGGTTCCACCGAAGGTGCCGAAAACGTATGGAGCCGCGCCCTTGACTATCTGGTACCTGTGGAGAGCCCCGGAGACCTTCTGGCCCCCGATTACGAGACCGTTGTCACCTTTTCCACCGAGCAGACGGAAAATATTTTAAAAGCCGCCTATCCCGGCATTATCCTGCCCGGCGACCGGCGGGATTGGATCCGGGTGGTGTCCCGCTCCCAGTCCGGCTATGTGCTCACCGCGGACGCGGGGGATATCCAGGTAAGCGGCCAAGACCTCCGCACCCTGTTCGGCCTCCGCTCCAGCTGTTTTACCGTCTCCTATACTCTGGACACCTTTACCTTTACCGTAAAGGGATACGGGCACGGGGTAGGCCTCAGCCAGTACGGTGCCGATTATATGGCCCGGCAGGGCAGCAGCTTCCGCGAGATCCTCGCCCATTACTACAGCGGGGCGGAGCTTGTCCAAAGCGCCCGGTAAGCCCCTGCGCTCAGGCAAAAAAACGCCGGAGAAAGGGTTCCCTCTCTCCGGCGGGTTTTTTCTGTCAGCAAAAGACAAACTGCACCAGCAGCATATAACAGAGCGTCCCCGCCCCGATGCTGAGCAGCATGTTGTTCTTCCACCAGTGCAGCAGCGCTGTCACTGCCACGCCGATCGCCTCCGGGAGGCCAAAGGGGAAGGCGGAAAAACTGACCGATTTTAAACAGTACACCACCAGCAGGCCTATCACCGCATAGGGCAGCACCTGCCCCAGATAGGCCACATAGGCGGGGGCCTTTTTCCCCTCCGGGAACAGCCAAAAGGGCAGAAACCGGGTCAGGATCGTGGCCGCCGCGATGGCCCCTGCCATCACAAGGCCCTGCCAGAAGGACATGCTCACGGCCCCTCCCTCCTCTCCAGACGGGGGCGCAGAAAGGTGAGTGCCAAAAGGATCATCCCCATGGCGGGCAGCAAGAACCCATCCGCCCCCCAAAGGCACAGCGCCAGCACCGAACACCCAACCCCCACCAGGGCCGGGGCGCGCCCCGGCCTCTGCCGCCATTGGCCGGTAAAGATCACCACAAAAAGCGCGGTGAGGACAAAATCCAGGCCTTTGATATCGAAGCGGATCATGACGCCCGCGGCGGCCCCCAGCGCGGAGCCCGCCACCCAGTAAAGGTGGTCCAGCAGCGTGACCCAAAAATAAAAGTCTCCCCGCTCCACCCCCTCCGGGGGCTCTGCCGAACAGTTTACCGAAAAGGTCTCGTCGCACAGGCCAAAGACCAAATAGATCTTCCGCCACCCGAGGCCCCGGTACTTTTCCAGCATGGCGATGCCGTAGAAAAGGTGGCGCGCGTTTACCATAAGGGTGAGGAAAAAGGCCCGCAGCGGCTCAAAAGCCCCGGTGAGCAGCGTCACCGCCACATACTGCATGCTGCCTGCAAAAACCAGCGCGCTCATCAGGATCGTCCACCCCGGGCCGATCCCTTTGGCGGACATCACCACTCCGTAGGCAAAACCCAAAAACAAAAACCCCGTCATAATGGGGACCGTATGGGGAAAGGCCGCCGCCAGGGCTCTTTTTTGCGGATGCGCGTCCATTTTCATCGCTCCATATCCACCGGGATCATGGTGGTACGCTTTTCCACCCCCATGACCATGCTGCTCTCCACATTGCTCACCGCGGGACAGGCCATCAGGCGGTAGATGACAAAGTCACGATAGCTGCCGATATCCCGTTCCACGATCTTCAGCAGGAAGGAGTGCTGCCCCGTCAGGGTATAGCATTCCTGCACCTGGGGCAGGCTCTGGATGAGATCCAAAAATGGGCCGATAGTCTCGCGGTTCAGGGGATTCAGATCCACCAGGGCAAAAGCAAGGATATTCATACCCAGCTTTTGTTCGTCGATGATGGTGGTAAAGCGCCGGATGATCCCCTGTTCCTTCAGATTTTTGGTCCGGATCAGACAGGCGGAAGGGGAGAGCCCGATCTGTTTGGAGAGCTCCAGATTGGAAATAGAGCTGTCCCTCTGCAGATGTTCAAGAATTGCCTTATCGTAGCTGTCCAGCGCAACACCCATAGAAAAACCTCCTGTTTCGTCCACCAAAATATAGCTTGCCCCTCCGGCGCCGCAGTACCGGCCGGACGGCTGAAACCGCAGTCTCAGCCTGTTCCGCTTTATTTTATCATATTCCGGCCCGCCGCGCAATATCATTTCGCATATCCCGGCCTGTACAGAATATTCACTCTGCAGTTGACAGAATTTCGGAATCTGATATGATATACCTTATAATACATCATATACCATCCGCAAGCAAAAGGGGCTCCCGTCAGACATCTTCAGGCGGGTATTCCTCCCTTTTGCCGCCGATGATATTTACTTAAAATGATCCGTATGGAGGAACCTGCCGTGAAAACAGCCTTCCGACCTGCCCTGCCCCAAAACAAGCTGTTCTCCGCCTTGAAGCAGCTGCGGGGGAACGCCCGGTACGCCATTTTGTGCGAGCCCCTGTATTCCATTCTCTCCGCCCTGTATCTCCCCTACGCCTCGCTCTACATGCATGAGCTTGGGCTCACTGACGGCCAGATCGGCCACACGGTGACGGTGGGGCTCATCTCTCAGCTGGCAGGCGCCTTTCTCGGCGGCATCGTGGTGGATAAGCTGGGGCGCCGGCGCACCAACCTGATCTTCGACGTGGCTGCCTATGGGATATCCTCCTTGCTGCTTGCCTTCGCGCAGGGCTTCTGGTGGTTTGCCGTCGCCATGGCCTTCAACGGGATGTGGCAGGTCTCCAGCAACGCATGGAACGGCCTGATCGGCGAGGATACGCCCCCCGAACAGCTCTCTCTTGCCTACACGGGGTTTTACATCATCTCCCAGGGGGCTAGCTTTTTCGCCCCGGTCTCCATTCTGCTGGTGCAGTGTCTGTCCCTGGTGCCCGCCATGAGAGCGCTGTATTTTGTCGCGGCGCTCACCCAATCTGCCAAAGCCATCCTTCTCTACCGCTTCACCCGAGAGACTCCTATGGGGCTTCAGCGCATGGAAGAGACCAAGCACATCTCGTGGTTTGGAATGCTTCAAAGCTACCGCGGCGTACTTCGGCAGGTATTCCGCACCCCGGCCACCTTTCTCCTGCTCTCCATTATCGTCATCGTCAACGTTATCACAGTGATCACCAATAACTTCTTCTCCCTTTATATCACGCAGACACTATGCCTGCCGGATACCCTTGCAGGGTACATTTCCATCATTCGGGCCGCTTTGATGATCCTGTTCATGTTCAGCTTTCAAAATCGTGTCAACAGCCTGCCCTACCGCCCTGTGCTCTCTGCCGGGATGGGGATCTACATCGCCGCCTTTTTATCCCTGATCTGCTCCAAATTCTCCCTTGTGGGGCTTGGCGCCTATATCCTGCTGGAAGCGGTGGCCTTTGCCTTTGTCTCCCCCAGAAAAGATGCCCTGCTCACCCTTTTTGTGGATAAGCACGACCGGTCCCGTATCTTCGGCATGATCTTTGTCATTACACTTGGGTGCACCTCCCCTTTCGGCAGCTTCATCGGCAGCCTCAGCGATTCCAATCGGGAATATCCCTTCTTTCTGGCCATCGGCCTCTGCGCCGTTTGTGCCCTTTTGGTGCTGCTGGTACGTACCGGCAGTCGGGAAGGGGACTCCGCCTGATATTTTCTCATCCGACCCCGCAACCCCGCAGGCTTCCGCCTGAAAAACAAAAAAGCGGTTTCCATAAAGGAAACCGCTTTTTGTAAGAAAGCACTGCCTGGGTCAATCGCTGTCGCCATCGTCGGCGTCATCATCATCGTCGGCGTCATCATCGTCGGCGTCATCATCGTCGGCGTCATCGTCATCGTCGTCAGCGTCATCATCGTCGGCGTCATCATCGTCGGCGTCATCGCCGTCGCTGTCATCATCGTCATCGTCAAGGGAAATATCCTTCCTCCTGCAGTATTCCAAAATTTCGGAAACCGACATGGAAGAGAGCTTCTCCACTGAAAGCGTCTGGTCCGCCGACCGGATCTTCCGGATCAGGTTCATTTTCCCCTGGGAAATCTGATGGGCTTTTGCTTCTTCCTCCAGGGATGGATCCTTCGGCATCACCTGGTGGAGGACCGCAGCCTCCGCGTTTCCGTTCCGCAGCCCCAGCATAACCACCTGGGTAAGGCCATCCTGCAAAGCTGCCGCCTTCTGCGGATCCTTATTCTCCACCGAGATCAGGATCGCATTTCCCGTTCCGCTCATATATCCCTTCTGAACCATGGAACCCACAATGGCGTTGACCGCCACATTCAGGTCCGTCCGGCGCAGATCCATATCTCCCAATATCCTCTCCGCGTCCCTGTTTAGAGCGCGTACACGGATCACCCGGTCCCTGCGGTTGGCAGTCAGCTCAATGCTCGGGTTAACGTCGATATCCACAATACTGTCTGCCGCCATGAAACTGTACCATCCCGCCGCCAGGCACACCGTCAAAAGCAGGCAGGCAATCACCGGCACCCAGCGAAGGGGGCGCCTGCGCGCGGGCGCTTCCTGCCGCGTGGCCCAGTCCATCTCCTGCATCGGAGTGAACGGACGGGAGGATAGTTCCTCCCACACATGGGGGGTCGTCTGATCCACAGCACGACCGATGCGCTCTTCAATTTCCCGCTTTTTCATGGTATCCCCCCTGTTCTGCCAGATGTTTTTTCAATTTTTTCAGGCTCCTGTGATATTTGGAAAGCTCCGTGGAAAGGTTCATAGAAAGGCTTTGGGCAATTTCCTGGTGTTTCAGGCCGGAGACTGCGTGAAGCAGGACGATCTGGCGCTCTGATTCCTCTAAAAGCTTCAGCGCCGCCCGCAACACAATGCCGTCCTCTCGGTCCATAACACCCGAAAACTCCGACTCGTCACTTAAATCGTCATAGCTGCGTTCCGACGCATGGGATGCCGCCCGCAGCTTCATCAGGGCAAGATTTCTCGCAATGGTGAGCATCCATGCCAGGGGCTTCCCCATGGGCCGGTAAAGATGGGCAGACTCCCGTATTTTCAGGTAGGTCTCCATCATCACGTCCTGCGCGTCCGAGGGGTGCTTTAAAATAGAAAGAGCATAGGCGTATATCGTTTTTTCCGTCAGCCGGTACAGCTCTTCAAAAGCGGCGGCATCTCCCCGCCCAATACGGGGAAAAAGCTCCTCGCCGATCCTGGCTCCGGGTCTTGAACGAGGCGGAACTTCCTGCCGCAGCGCGGCACAAAAAAACAGCATCTTTTCCCCTCCTGTTATAGAAATGCCTGAAGGCACCTGTTTATCGCATTCCCAGACACTTTATTTTATACCCTTGGGTTTCCACCGCTATCTTACCATATCCGCGGCTGCCGTTCTATCCCCTTCACGGCTTTTCCGGCCTTAAGTTTCTTTGCGCTTCACCCGGCTGCAGTCAAACCGCGGGATCGCCCGCAGCAGGCGCGAGATCATTCTGCCTTTCAGCTCCGGGTCCTCCTGCCAGACCACTCTGCCGGAAAAGGTCTGCACCGGACGCACGGCCTTTTTCCGAAGCTCCGGTTCCAGCACACGCAGAACGGTCTCCAGCGCCTCGCAGTCGCCTTCTGACGCCCGCTTTACCTGTTCATATGTAAGCCCTTTGTTCTTTTCCATTCTGTCTCCCCCATCCGTCCAGATGTTTTTCCATTTCCCACAGCGCCCGGTTCAGTACACGGCAGACCGTACTGACTGAACAGCCGAGTTCCTCCGTGACCTCCCTTCTGCTCATACCCATCCAGAAATGCTGCAGCAAAACCTCTCTCTGCCTTGGTTCCAGCGCAAGGAGCCCTTCAAGAATGCTCAGGCTCCTCACCGGTATCCTTCGGCCCGCCGCATATAAAAAGTGCTCCTCCACCTCAAAGCCAGAGCACAGGTAGCTCCTGGGCGGCCGCCTCAGCTTAAAAAGGCTTCTGTCTTTTTTGCTCTGCCTCCGCTGTTCCCGATAAAAATCATAGCACTCAAACCGTATGGCCGTCAGGCAGAAGCTCATGAACTGGCGGACGATCGCCTCTTTATCCTCTTCGCTCAAAACAGCTTCATTTCTCTCCATCCCGGTTTTCCCTCCATCTGAATCTGCATTGTGCCGTCCGGCTTGATATGGTATAATATAGACTACAAAATGCAAAGCCCCGTTGCCGCCGCGGCAGGTTGGCTTTACCGCGGCAGCTCCGCATTGGTTTTCACCGCGGGCTGCGGGACGGCCCTTCTCTTGATGAGCCTACCTTTCAAGTAGATCCTCTCTGTTTATAGCTTTGCTTCGCAAATCTATAAAACGGCATACGGGCCGCCCCAGCCCACAGCCTTAAAATTCATTTTGCAGCAAAGGCAGGAGATACACAATGAAGATCCTGATCATCGACGGCCAGGGCGGGCGCCTGGGGAAGGTAATGACCGAGCGCTTGAAAGAGCTTTTTCCCGGCCAGGCGCTGTACGCCCTGGGCACCAACAGCATTGCCACCGCCACCATGCTGCGCGCCGGGGCCGATTTTGGCGCCACCGGTGAAAACCCGGTGGTTTTTGGCTGTCGTGACGCCGACCTGATCATCGGCCCTATCGGCATTGTCATCGCCAACGCCCTGTTGGGGGAGGTCACCCCCCGGATGGCGGAGGCAGTGGGCAGCTCATCGGCACAGAAGATCCTGATCCCCAGCAGCGGCAGGTGCAACAATCTGGTTGCCGGCACGGAAAACCTCTCCATGGCGGAGGCGATCGCCAGCGCGGTCTCTCAGGCAAAGGCGTTTTTAAGCGCGGAGGGAAACCCTTCGCGGTTTTAAAGAAGGCAGCCGCTCAAGCGGCTGCCTTCTTTTAGGGCCCGGGCGCTCCCTGACCGGAGCTTTTGCTTTTCCGGGCCCGTGGGTTCCTCTGCGCGGGCCGTATCATTCATCCCATTCGGTATCCAGCACCAAAGCATCTGCCCCCGGCAGGCCGCACTCTTCAAAATACCGGTTTTCCAAGGGGATCCATTCCCGTTCAAACCGCTCCAGCATCCTGGGGCCATTGCGGGCAAGGATCCTCTTTTTCTGTACCCCGGGGCTGACCTTTAAAAAGATTTCAAGATCCAGCCGCTCCCTCCATCGGGGGTGGCAGCTGTACACACCCTCCAACACGGTCAGGGCCGCCGGAGGCGCCGTCTGAGGCGCCTGCAGGGCCTGAGTTCCACAGTCAAAGCGGCGAAACACAACGCCCTCTTCCCGGTGCAGGTTTTGGATGACCTCGTTGTCGAAGCGCTCGTAATCCAGGTTTCCCCCGGGCTGTGAAAACCGCTGCACCGTGCGCTGCTCCGGCCGCAGGAAATAATCGTCCATATGGAAAAGGCGGCAGTCAAAAAGCTCCCGAAGCAGCGCCCCCAGGTGGCTCTTG
>JALELV010000105.1 GCA_022768545.1 Oscillospiraceae bacterium | reverse complement strand
GAGGGCTGGAAAACCTTTATTGACCTGATCCCTTACTCTTTGGCGCGGCCCGCCGACGTGAAATATCCGGAGGTATCAACGGGGTATCAGATGGCCCTTCAGGAGGCCCTTACTTTGTCCAAAACCCCGGAAGAGGCGCTGAAGGACGGCCAGGCGATGATTGACGCCGCCCTTGCAAAATAAATCAGGAGAGAAAAGGAGCAGCAAATGGCAAAACTGAAACGGACACAAATTGCGGGCGCAAATTACCATTATACAAAATATCCCCTTTCCCATTTTATCCGCTCCATGAGGGAAAACGATATCCATAAAATAGAGTTTTACGCGGCGGCGCCGCACCTCTATGTCTTTGACTATGAGCCCGAAGAGGTAAAGGATATCCGCAGGCAGCTGCGCGAAGCGGAGATAGACGTCATCTGCTTTACGGCAGAGCAGTGCTTTTACCCCATCAGCATCGCCATGGACGACAGCCGGGTACGGGAGCGCTCCATCCGCTACTATGAGCGGGCGCTGGAGCAGGCCGCGGTGCTGGAATCGCCCCGGATGCAGATGATTTCCGGCGCGGGGCTTAATGGAAGCGACCCGGCGGAGGACTGGAAACGCTCCGCCGACGCGATCCATCAGATCGTCAAAAAGGCAGAGAGTCTGGGTATCACCATCGTGCTGGAGGCGGATTACACCTGTACTGTCAAAAGCACCGCTGACATCCGCAGGATGATTGACGAGATCGGGAGCAAAAACTTCAGCGGGATGATCGACACCAACGGCCTTTATTATGTGAAGGACGGCTTTGAGGAATCGGTGGAGCTGCTGGGGGAGGACCTGAGGCATTTTCATTTTATCGACATCCGCGGCGACGACGGCTGCCTGATCCCGGGGGATGGAGACCTGCCCATGGACCGGTACCTGGATTATCTGGCGGCCAAAGGCTATGAGGGCTATCTGACTCCGGAGCTCTGGGGCGGAAAATACTGCGACGACCCGGACGCCGCCACAAAAAAATGCCTGGAATACTGCTTCCGCTATACGGAATGACCGGAGCCGCGGGAAGGCTTCGCGGAGGAAGCCCGCAGAAAACATCGGGCGGGGCGGTCTGCCCTGCAGAGAAAGGAGAAAAGGTATGACAAAGTTTGACAAACGGCGTGTCGCCGGTATGAACCTGGGCTACAATTTTTTCAGTTTTGAATATTTTCTCGATTCCATGGTGCGCGTGGGCGCGGAAAGCATCGAGCTGTGGGGAGGTTTTCCGCATATCTATTTTGACAGTACGATCCATCCGGCCATCGGAGAGATCAAAAAAGCGGTGGACGATCGGGGGCTCCACATCAACTGCTATACGCCGGAACAGCTGCTCTACACCTATAATATAGCGGCCCCCGAGCCCGAAGTGCGGGCCATGAGCGTGGAGTTTTTCCGCAGAAATATCTATGCGGCCTGCCAGCTGGGCACGAAGACGGTGTTGATGACCAGCGGACACGGCTATGCCGACAAGCCGCTGGAGGAGGCCTGGAAATGGTCCAGGGAATCGCTGCACGAGCTGGGGGAGTTTGCCGGGAAGCTTGGCATGACCATCGCCCTGGAAAACCTGCAGCCCACCGAGAGCAACCTGGTGTACACCCTCCCCGCCCTGAAAAGGATGTTGGATGAACTGGGCAGCCCCAATATCAAAGCCATGGTGGACGTGGTGCCCATGCATCTGGCCGGGGAGACCATGCAGCAGTACCTCGATACCTTCGGAGACGATCTGATCCACGTCCACGTGGTGGACGGAGAGCCTACCGGCCATATGGCCTGGGGAGACGGGCAGCTCCCCCTGGATGAGGATGTGAAGTGCCTGTGCGACAACGACTACCGGCATACCATCACCTTTGAGATCGCAAACAGCATGTACCTGTACGACCCGGAGAGCGCCTTTCAAAAGAGCTTTGAACGGGTAAAGCCCTATTTAAAATAAGGCCGTCAAAACCCATGGGCGGAGGGGGAGCTTTTAAGAGTTCCCCCTCCGTGTTTTTTGCGCGCAGGGGCTGAAACGAAAGCGGGCGCATAGAATAAAGGGACAGAAGAAAGGGGGAAAAGCCATGGAAAAGGGAATCATCCGCCTGCCCTCGGTGTTTTTAAGGGTACAGCCGGAGGGGGAAATTTCCGACGAGCTCTTTCAGGGCATGACGGTGGCGGTAAAAGGACAAAAACGGCGGTGGTTGCTGGTGGAGACAGAATACCGGTATACCGGATATCTGCTTCGGGAGGAGCTGCGCCGCAGCACCTGGTTTGGCCGGGTCTGGCAGCAGGGAGAGCTGCAGCAGGTGACGGCACCCTTTGCCGATATTCTGTGCCATCCGTCTTTCCAGAGCCGGGCCCTGTGCACCCTGCCCCGGGGGAGCCGGGTCCTGCCCGTGGGGCGGGAGAAAGACGGATGGCGTGAGGTGCACCTGGCAGACGGCAGGAGGGGCTTTCTGCGGGCGGGGCATCTCTCCCCCATGCTGTCGGGGAGGCTGCGTGAGGAGGCATTCCGGAGGCGTGTGACGCAGGCGGCGCTTTCCTATTTAGGGGCGCCTTACCGCTGGGGCGGAAAATCCCCCCAGGGGGTGGACTGCTCCGGGCTGTGTTCTATGGCGTACCTGCTGTGCGGAGTGCATATCTTCCGGGATTCCGCCTGGAAAGAGGGGTTCCCTGTGCAAAAGATCCCTTTGGAGCATGCAAAACAGGGGGATCTGCTCTATTTTCCGGGGCATATCGCCCTGTACCTGGGGGAGGGGAGGTACCTCCACGCCACCGGCCGGGCGGGCAGCGATGGTGTGGTGATAAACAGCCTGGATCCATCCGCGCCGGATTACCGGCAGGATCTGGCAGAAAAGCTTCTGACGGCGGGCAGCATCTTTCCTCCGGAGGAAAAAGGTGCCGAAAGGCCCTGAGGGCAAAGCCACGCCGCAAAAACAAGCCGCGGCCCCGTTTGTCGGGGCCGCGGCTTGTTGTATGAGAGAAAGGCTCAGGCCTGGGACATTTTGGCTCTGGTTTCATCGAACTCCCGGCGAATCTCCTCTAACTTTCCGGGGGTGCTCAGGATGTCCTGCACGGTCCCGGCCAGGATCTTCGCGCCGAAGCAGACCGCGTCGTGGGCCTCGGGGGATTTGCCGAAATCCAGAAACACCTGGGAATGGGAGGGAGAGCCCTCCGGCACAAAGGGGATGCGCAGGCAGCAGCCGGGGATGCGGTAGGAGACGTTGCCAAAATCAGTGGAGCCGGTTTTCAGGCGGGGCGGCTGAATGTTGGGGGCCCCCGCCAGCCGGGCATTCTCCATAATGAGATCTCCCAGGGAAAGGACGGGGACGGTGCTCTCCATTCCCTCGTTGTGCACGATCTCGTACTGCGTTTCAGTCATCAGGGCGGCGCCGCGCACAATGTTTTCAAACCGGGCGGTGAGCTTCCGGAGATAATCGGAGTTGTAGGAGCGCAGGATAAAACTGCCCTCGGCCCGGGCGGGCACCACATTGGCGGGGCCGGGAGACTGCGTCACGGTGTAGTGCATGCGGGTGTCCTCCGGGACATGCTCCCGCAGAAACTCCACCCCCTGGAAGGTGAGCAGCAGAGCGTCCAGGGCGCTGCGCCCGTTCTCCGGCTGAATGGCACTGTGGGAGCTTTTGCCGGTAAAGATCACATCCAGGCTGGCCAAAGCCATGGAGCGGACGTCCACACAGGTCATGGGGCCGCCATGGGTGATGAGGGCGATGTCCAGATCCTGCAGGAACCCCTCTTTTAAAAGGGTGATTTTGCCGCCAATGGTCTCCTCCGCAGGGGTGCCGTACACCACCAGGCGGCAGCCAAACTCTGCGGGAAGGCAGCGCTTTAAGGCCAGGGCTGCCCCGATGGCCGCGGGAGCCTGGAGCTGGTGCCCGCAGCCGTGGCCAAACCCTCGCAGGGCGTCGTACTCACACAGAAAACCAAAGACAGGCCCTCCCTCTCCGCATACCCACTCCGCGCGGAAAGCGGTGCTCAGCGAACCCAGACCCTTCTGTACGGAAAAGCCCTCTTTACAGAGAAAATCCGTCAGAAGGCCGCAGGCAAAGGTCTCCTCCAGGCCGGGTTCCGGATGGTCGAAGATGGCGTCGGAAAGGGCGCAGAGACGGGGCCGAAGGGCTTCGACCTGTTCAAACAGCTTGTCTTTCATGTCTGGTCACTCCTTGATGCGGAATTGGCTTGGCGGGCCGCTGAAGGGCCCTGCTAAAAAAGCAGGCCCGGCCCATTTGAGGGCCGGGCAGGGGAAACAGGTCAGAACTGAGGGGCCTTGGGGTTGGGGTTGGAGGTCACGTTTACAGTGGCCTCGGTTTTGGCGCCGGCGGGCAGAAGCTTTGCCATGATCACAAAGCGCTGGTCGGTGCGGGCGCCGTACTTGTAAGTACAGGTGGAGAGCGTGAGGATCTTGTCGTTCACCGTCACATTCACGTCGTAGTTGTGTTCCGAGCGGAGCTTTGCCTCGGTGAGCAGGGAATTGTAGTCGGTGACGCTCATGGTGGGCTTAATGTAGTTGAGCTTGGTGTCGGTGTAAAAGGCGGCAAAGACCTGCCAGGTCATGTCGTCGGTAGGGGTGGAAAAATAGATGTAGGGGTTATTTTTGGCAAATTCCAGGTCGGCAAAATTCATCAGTTGGGCGAATTTTACGCCGTCCTTTTTATCGTCATTTAAATTGTGCCCATAGATGATGGTGTTCTGCATCAGGTCGGTGCGGGCGCCGACGTTGCACTCATAATCTACCCAGTAGCAGCCGGAGAACTGGTAATTGCCCAACCAGTCGCGGCGGAAGTAGTCGGTGTTGTTATTGGTCTGTACCACGGGCTCGTCAATGGTGGTGTTGGGAATATTGAGCCAGCCCACCACGTCGGTATTCTGGGCCACAGCGTCCTTCAGCTTTTCCGCAAGCTCCGGGGCGGGCTTCACCGGGGTGGAATTGCTCTGATACTCGGGAGCTGTCAGGGTGTTGATAAAGCCGGGGATCCCAGGCTCGGAAGGGGCAGGTTCCGCCGGCTCCTTGGAACAGGCGGCCAGGGAAAAAGCGGCGGCCAGGGCAAGCACCAGGCAGAGCCCGCGGCGGTAGGTCGTTTTCATCATCATAACAGGAAACTCCTTTGGAAATTATTAAAAGCCATGCGGACAGCTTCCGCCGGCGCAGGGCGCAGCGGTCAGATGCGGTCCTTTTGGTTGCAGACGATGCCGCGGGCGGCATCCAGGGTGACCACCGTCCCGGTTTTGAGGATGCGGGTAGCTGCCGCCGCGTCCACGATGACCGGAATATCTAGGGTCATCCCCACTACCGCAGCGTGGGAGTTGACCCCGGGGGCTTCCGTAATAATACCGGAAGCCTGCTTGAGCAGGGGCAGAAGGCTGTTATCTGTCTCAGGCAGCACCAAAATGTCGCCGGGCTTAAACTTCAGAAAGGCCTCTTCCACGTTCTGTGCCACACAGAGGTTGGCACAGGCCGAGAGCTGATTGACGCTGACGCCGGTGACCAGTACGTCGCCGACAATGTGGACCTTGAGCAGATTGGTGGTGCCGGAGATGCCCAGAGGGACTCCCGCGGTGATGACCACCAGATCTCCGCTCTCCACAAGGCCCTCCCGCTGGGCGGCCTCCACGGCGCATTCAAAAAGGCCGTCGGTGCTGTCCTGCTCCGGAACCATCAGCGGGGTGACCCCCCAGCTCAGGTTCATCTGCCGGAACACCACCGGGTCGGTGGTGCAGCCCACAATGGGGATGGATGGGCGATATTTGGAGATCATTCTGGCGGTGCGGCCGGACTTAGTCACCGTGATGATGGCCGCGGCGTCCAGGTCGTAGGCGGTGGTGCAGGTGGCGTGGGAAATGGCATTGGTGGCGTCGGCCCGCACAGAGGAATCAATCTTGGAAAAACGGTGCTGGTAGTCGATATCCAGCTCGGTGCGCTCGGCGATCCGCGCCATAGTGCGCAGGGCCTCCACGGGGTAAAGCCCCGCGGCGGTCTCTCCGGAGAGCATGATGGCGCTGGTGCCGTCGTAGATGGCGTTGGCCACGTCAGTGGCCTCCGCCCGGGTGGGGCGGGGGTTTTTCATCATGCTGTCCAGCATCTGGGTGGCGGTAATCACCTGCTTGCCGGCAAAGTAGGCCTTTTTGATCAGGGCCTTCTGGATGATGGGGACTTCCTCCAGAGGGATCTCCACCCCCATGTCGCCGCGGGCTACCATTACGCCGTCGCAGGTGCGGAGGATCTCATCGATGTTGTTGACGCCCTCCATGTTTTCGATCTTGGCGATGATCTTGATCCAGTGGCAACCCCGGGAATCCAGGATCTTCCGGATGTCCAGGATGTCCTGGGCGCTGCGGGTAAAGGAGGCGGCGATAAAATCCACCCCCTGCTCCACGCCGAAAACAATGTCGTCGTAGTCCTTTTCGCTGATATAGGGCATGGAAAGGCTTACCCCCGGCACGTTGACCCCTTTGCGGTTGCTGATGGTACCTCCGTTGACCACCTTGCAGATGATCTCGGAGGGGAGGTCGATACTCACCACTTTAAGCTCGATGAGCCCATCGTCGATGAGGATGCGGGAGCCGACGGAAACGTCATCGGGCAGGTTCCGAAAGGTGATGGAGCAGCGGGAGGCATCCCCTTCTATCTCCTGGGTGGTCAGGGTGAAGAGGTCTCCGGCCTTCAGCTCCGCCCTTCCGCCGGCGAGGGTGCCCAGGCGGATCTCGGGGCCTTTGGTATCCAGCAGGATGGCCACGGGGAGGTCAAGCTCCCGACGAAGGCTTTTGATGATGTCAAATTTCTTTTTGTGTTCTTCATGGCTCCCGTGAGAAAAATTGACCCGGGCCACATTCATGCCGGTGAGCATCAGCTCCCGGAGACGCTCCTCCGACTCGGAGGCCGGGCCGATGGTACAGACGATCTTGGTTTTTCTCAAAATGTTACACCTCGCTCTGCCATAAAACAATCAGAAAGACGGGCTCTCTGCCGTATGCGGAAAGCCCGCCGGAACATTACAAAATTCAATACAACTATAACGGAAAAACGGCGGTAAATCAACCGCAATCAAAGAAATTTTACATTTGCGCCTTCTTCCGGGCGTTCCCGGGGAGCATGCATATTTTTCCCCCCGCGGCAGAGACTATGGAAAGGCCCGGAAAACGGGCGGCCGCTTCTGTGTGGCCCGGAGAAAACAAGGAGGAAAACAGTATGAAACTGGAAGGAAGCCGCACCCAGGCGAACCTGATGGCGGCTTACGCGGGGGAATCCCAGGCGTCGGTCAAATACCGCATCTACGCGGCCCAGGCCAAAAAGGACGGCTACGAGCAGATGGCCCAGATCTTTGAGACGACGTCCCTCAACGAAAAGGCCCACGCGCAGATATGGTTCGAATACCTGCACAGCGGCAGCGTGCCTGGTACGCCGGACAACCTGCGGGACGCGGCGGCGGGAGAGCACTTTGAGTGGAGCGACATGTATCCCAAATTTGCCGAGACCGCCCGGGAGGAGGGCTTTATCGATATCGCCAACCGAATGGAGCTCATCGCCGGCATTGAAAAGACCCCTGAGGAGCGCTATGACCGGTTGGGCTGTGAGGTAAAAAACGCCGAAGTGTTTCAGAAAAAAGGCCCTGTCCAGTGGGTATGCCGCTATTGCGGTTATGTCCACACCGGAGAAAAAGCCCCTATGGCCTGCCCGGTTTGCAAACAGCCCCAGGCGTATTTTGAAGAGAAAAAGGACTGACAAAAGGCCCGCCGTGCTCCGGCGGGCCTTTATTTGCGCGGGCTTACGGCTTTTCCCTCCGGTGCCATTTTTCCTGTATATGCTGTCGGCCGCGGTTCAGGCGGTCCAGCAGGCGCCGGTTGTAGAGGATACCGAGGCAGCCCACCGCCCCGGTGATGAGAAAGACGATGGCCATTTTCCAAAATTCCCCCCGCACCAAAGCGCCGCCGGCATAGGTGGAGGTGATGACCGAGGGAATGCGTGCCAGGGTGGAGATGAGAAAAAAATCCCGGGTGCGGATGGGGGTGAGCCCCGCGGCGTAGGTGAGCATGTCCTTGGGAGTGCCGGGGATAAAAAACAGGAGGAAGATGACCAGCTCCAGCTTCCGGGTATCCTGCAGGAAGCTCAGCCGCTGCAGCTTTTCTCTGGCAAAGAGCTTTTCCACAAAGCCGTGCCCCAGGCGCCGCACGGTAAAGAAAATGATGGCCGTGCCGGTCAGCAGGCCCAGCAGGCACACCGCCAGCCCGCCCCAGGTGCCGTAGAGCACCCCGGCCAGCACCTCGATGGGTTCGCCGGGCAGCACCGCCAGCACCACCTGGAGGACCTGGACGCCCAGCATGACAAAGACGCCCCAGACACCCAGCGAACTGATGTATTCCCGGAAGGCCTCTCTTCCCTCGGCGGTGGAAAGGGACATAAACCAGGGCATCAGCCACCAGAGAAGCCCGGCGATGACCAGCCCGGCCAGCAGCCAGCCCAGCCAGGCGACAAGCCTTTTCCAGGAAAAAATTCTTTCTTTCATCGGAATTCCTCTTTTCCCCTCCGGGTTTTAAGCGGTGCGGCGGGAAGCCCGGCGGAGGGAAGTTCCGGGCGCTGCGAAAAAGGGGGACACAGGGGCTTGTCCCAAGGGAAAAGCCGGGGTATAATATCCAAAGACAAAAGACAGTCTGCGTATTTGCAGGCCCCGAAGGCCGGGCACGCCGGGCTTTCAGGGCGGAACGGAGGAACAAAATGGACAAAAAACTGGTGGCGTTCGATATGGACGGGACCCTCAACCGCATCGAGCTGTTTATCATCCCCACCTTTCGGGAGGTCATGCGGAAGTTTGCGGGGAGGGAGTCGGATGACGGCCTTGTCATGAGCCTGATGGGCTGCGTGGAACAGGAGATCTATCAGAGCGTTCTGCCGGATTACCCCCTGGAGCGCATGGAAGAGTTTTTTAAAATGGTCTACGAGGCGGAGTTCAGGTACATCGACCAGTACCATGGCTCCTTTGACGGCGTCCCGGAGATGCTGAAAAAGCTGCACAGCGAGGGCTATGTACTGGCGGTCTGCTCCAACGGTGCGCCGGAGTATGTGGAATATATCACACGGGCGCTGGATATCCATCAGTATTTTACCTATCTGAAGGGGTCGGAAAACAATGTGGGCAAGGCCCAGAACCTGGCGGCTGTTCTGGAGGATCTGAAGCCCTCCGCTGCCGTGATGGTGGGGGACCGCAGCCACGACATGGAGGCAGCCCGGGAAAACGGGATTCCCTTTATCGGCTGCCGGTACGGCTTCCTCCCGGAGGAGGTAAACGGGGCGGATATCTGCGTGGAGACAGGCGGAGAGATCTATGACGCGGTCAAGAAGCTGATCGGATGAATTCCCTTGGGGAAAACCGGAGCCGGCGGGTCTTCGCCGGCTTTTTTGCTACCTGGATTTGACGGCAAACTGAAAGAACATCCGGTAGGAAAAGGGGGAAAAGCGGATGCCGCTGACTTTTGAGGAGGAGCCGTAATAAGAGGTAGCCACAAACAGGGGAATAGCGGGGGCCTGCCGCAGTACCAAAAGCTCCGCGGCCTGAAAATAGCTGCGGGCCTCGGAGAGCTCCGCCGCGTGCTTGGCCTGGGCGAGCAGGGCGTCGAGCTCCGGGCTGGAAAAGCCGGTGAGGTTTTGGGCGCTTTTGGAGGAAAAGGCGCCGAGCAGCGCCTCCGGGCTGTTGTACGAGGCCTTTGTATATGTGAGGGCGATTTCGTAATCTCCGGAGGAGAGCCTGCGCTCCAGCTCCTCCCCGGACACTGCCTCGATGTTGAAGAACACGCCGAGGTTCTGCTGCAGGGCCTGCTGCACGGCGCCCATGAGCAGAGGCATGCCCTCCCCGTCCGGGTACAGCAGGGTGAGGGAGGGCATACGCTCCAGCTCCAGCCGTGCAAGCCCCTGGCGGAGAAGGGAGCGTGCGGCTTCCGGGTCATAGGACGAGGCGAAGTCCGACCCCGGCTGAGAGCGGTAGGAGCTGCCCCCCATGGTGACAGCCGGCGGCACCAGCCCCAGGGCGGGCCCGGCGCCGGCCGGGAAATACTGCGCCAGGGCCCCGCTGTCCAGCCCGGCGGCAATGGCTTGACGGATAAACTCGTCTGTCAGAGGGGCAACCCGGGTATTGAGGGAGAGATACCACAGGGTATCGTCAAACTCCTCCAGCCGGACGCCATTTTTCTCCGCCTCGGCCAGAGCCTCGCTGGGAAGGGCCGCCGCGTCGGTGCTGCCCTTCAGAAAGAGAGAGAGAGGCTCCTCCCGGCCGAGATAGAGGTTTACCCCGGCGGGGGTCACGCCGGCGGCGGAGCGGTAGCTTTCGCTGCGGCGCAGCAGGATATATTTGTCCGGGTCCCAGGTCTTGACAAAAAAGGGGCCATTGGAGAGCAGAAATTCCGTATCCAAGCCGTACTTCCCACGGGTGGATTCAAAAAACGCCCGGTTGCAGGGCATGGCGGCCCCGGCGGCGGTCAGCTGGGGGAAAAACGCATTGGGGGTATCCAGCTCCACCCGCAGGGTGAGGTCATCGTCGGCGTGCACCCCCAAAGCGGAGGGGTCCGCCTCTCCGGCAAGGACGAGGGCGCCGTTTCGGATACAGGTGTAATTCCCCGCGTAGGGGGAGCCGGTGGACGGGTCCAAAAGCCGCTGAAAGGCAAATACAAAGTCCCCGGCGGTGACAGGGGTCTCCCCGTCGCTCCAGAGGGCGTCGTCCCGCAGTTCGAAAAGGTAGGTGAGCCCATCCTCCGAGACAGAGTAGTTTAAGGCTGTCCCCGGCCCCAGGGCCCCGGAGCCATCCTGGCGCAGCAGGCCTTCAAAGGAATTTTCAATTACCAGAAGAGCCTCCGGCGAGGAGGCGAGCTGCGGGTCCAGAGATGCGGGGTTTGCGGAAAGGTCACACCGGAGGATCTGATCTTCAGGGTCTTTTCCGCAGCCGGAAAAAAGCCCGGTGACCAGGGCAAGGGCTAACAGCAAAGCGGCAAGGCGTTTGAACACGGGCTCTCCTCCTCTCTGGGACGGCAGGGACAAAAAAGGCTAAAAAAAGCCATTTTACGGTCCTTTTTATTATAAACAACAACGGCGCGGCGGTGGTGAATGTTCTGTTAATATTCCCGCAGAGATACCACTCCCTGCGGGTCCCGCCGGTGGGAGCGGTATTCGGTGGGGGCACAGCCAAAATGCCGCCGGAAGGTCTCGGCAAAATAGCTTGCCCCCGAAAAGCCCACCTCGTAGCTGATCTCCGTGATGGTGAGATCAGAGGAGCAGATGAGTTCAATGCTCTTTTTTAAGCGGTATTCGGTGACAAAGGAGATGGGAGACTGATGCAGCTGGCGCCGGAAGATATTACAGCAGGTGCTTTGGCTCACCCCGCCCGCGGCGGCAATGTCCTGAAGAGAGATCTTTTCCTGATAGTGCTTTTGAACGTATCCCACCATATCCCGGAGGGAAGAGAGGCGCTGCCCTCCTTCCGGACGGAAAGGTTTTGGGCGGCGTATTCGTACAGGGCCTTCCAGATGCCGAGCAGGGAGATCTGGATCTGAAGGGCGGCGGAATAGGTGTCGAGGCAGGGGTGGATCCTTTTTATCTCCCGGAGAATGTCGTTTTCCCAGGGGATCTCCTTCCGCAGGGGACAGAAGGGCAGAGCCCCTTCCGCCAGCAGGGGGGGCCACAAACTCCCGCTCGATGAGCGGAGAGGAGCACAGCAGCAGGGGATGAGCCAGCACGCACAGATATTCACATTCGCTGCGGTTCTGGGAAAAGCCGTAGTGCAATTGGCGGGAATTGATAAAAACGCCGTCCCCTTCTTTGAGGTAGATCACCGTACCGCCCACATAATAGGACATGTCTCCGGAGAGGACAGCAATCAGCTCGATATCGTCATGCCAGTGGCTCACGGCGGAATAGTTGGGGTGCTGTGAGAGCCATCCGCGGCGGATATAGACGGGAAAATCGGAAAAATCGTGGGGGACAGCCTCGGAGCGGTCGTCTCGGAGAACGATAGGAATATCCATAGAGACCTCCTGCCGGCAAAATTGTTATAACACGTCGTAAAATTGTTATTGTGTTTGGCGACATTGTAAAATATACTGATAATCAGAAAAAATATTTTAGCGAAAAAGCCAAACGGAGGCGGAGAAATGAAGCTGGAGCACGTGGCTCTCTGGGTGAAGGACCTGGAGCGCGCGAAGGATTTTTTTATTCGTTATTTCGGCGGGCGGGCCGGAAAGAGGTATGAAAATACCCGCACCGGGTTTTGCTCATATTTTATTTCCTTTGAAGAGGGGGCCCGGCTGGAGATCATGAGCGGGCCCGCGGCAGAGGAAGGGGCGCCGGGCGCCGGGGCGGGCTATGCCCATGCGGCGTTCCGGGCCGGCTCCAAAGAACAGGTGGATGCGCTGACCAGGCGCCTGCGGGAGGATGGCTTCCGGGTGGTGAGCGGCCCCCGGGTGACCGGGGACGGCTACTACGAAAGCTGCGTGGAGGGGCCGGAGGGAAGCCTGGTGGAAATTACAGTTTAAAAAAGAGGAGAAAGCAACATGCAGGAAAAAAGGAAGCTGGTGCCGGAGGAGGAGCGGATCATGGCGGGGGTGCTTTTTTCCCCGGCAGACCCGGAGCTAAAAGCCATCAAGCTGCGCTGCCACAACCTGAACCTGGATTACAACCGGCTGTATGAGCATGAGGAGGAAAAGCGCCAGGAGATCCTCACCCGGATTTTGGGCGGGAGGGGCGAGCACTGTTTTATGCAGGGCCCGATCTTTTTCCACTATGGGCAGCACACCACCATCGGCGACTATTTCTTTGCAAACTTTAATTTTACCGTGCAGGATGACGCCCCCGTCACCATTGGAGAGCACTGCCAGTTTGGGCCCAATGTCACCATCGTGACCCCCAACCACCCCATGGTGGCAGAGGAGCGCACCTGTATCCTGGATAAGGGGGGAAACCCCAAGGGGCTGTGCTACGCCCGCCCGGTGCACATTGGGGACAACTGTTGGTTCGGGGCCAATGTGGTGGTCTGTCCGGGCGTCACTATCGGAAACGGATGCGTGATCGGGGCTGGGAGCGTTGTGACCAAGGATATCCCCGACAACAGCTTTGCGGCGGGAGTGCCCTGCCGGGTCGTCCGGGAGATCACGGAAAGGGACAGCATGCGGCACCGTCCGGAGCTGCTGGGCGGCTGCATCGTGCCCTGACCGGAAAGCGTTGCTTTTTTCGGTGGGCGGGGGAGAGCGAGCCCTTTCGTCTCAGGACTTTTAAAAAACGCGGGGAACTCCCCGCGTTTTTTCGTCCCAAGAGGTCATACTCGATGCAGCAGGTCGGTATAGGTGGGAATGGGCCAGACAGAGCGGTCGGTGATGGTCTCCGCGCGGTCGCAGCAGCGCCGCAGCTCCTCCATGGCGGGAAGGATCTCATCGCGCATGAAAAGCCCGTGCTCCCAGGAATCCTCAATGTGAGAGGCCTTTTCCAACAGGGCGGAAAGATTTTCTGTTTCCTGGCCCATGCGGTTTGCAAGGCCGGAGAGCTCCTCCAAATGCTGTTTGACCTGCTCCGGACAGAGCCCGGCGGCGTAGAGGCTGTTAAAAGCGGAGGCGGTCTTTCCGGCGTAGGATACGACGGCGGGGAACAGCTCCCGGCGCACCATCTCCAGCAGGGTGGCGGCCTCTATGGTGAGCACCTTGCTGTAATTTTCCAGCATGATCTCATACCGGGCGTGCATCTCAACCCCGGAGAACACGCGGCGGCGCTGGAACAGATCCACGTTTTTGGGGTCGAGGAAATGTTCCAGGGCGGACAGGGTATCCGGCAGTACCGGGAGCCCGCGGCGGCGCGCCTCCTCCACCCAGGCGGCGGTGTAGTTGTTGCCGTTGTAGAGGACGCTGCCGTGATCCCGCATGGTGTCGGAGACGATGGACTGGACCTCCTTGTCAAAGTCCTTTGCCTGTTCCATGCGCCCGGCAAAGCCCTCCAGTGCGTCCGCTACGGCGGTGTTGAACACCACATTGGCAAAGGAGATAGACTGGGAGGAGCCCACCATGCGGAACTCAAATTTATTGCCGGTAAAGGCGATGGGGGAGGTGCGGTTGCGGTCGGAGGATTCCCGAGGCAGAGTGGGCAGCACCGCCAGGTCATCCAGCAGGGTGCGGGAGGCTTCCTCGCTGTGGGTGTAGCCCCCGGCAATGTCGTGGAGCACGCCGGTGAGCTGCTCCCCCAAATAGATGGAGATCACCGCGGGAGGGGCCTCGTAGCCGCCGAGGCGGCGGTCGTTGCCCGGGGTGGCGGAGGAGAGGCGGAACAGGTCTCCGTACAGATGCACCGCCTGGATCACAGCGCAGAGAAAGATCAGGAACTGGGCGTTTTCATAAGGAGTCTTACCGGGGTTTAACAGGTTGATGCCGTCGTCGGTGGAGAGCGCCCAGTTGTCGTGCTTGCCCGAGCCGTTGACCCCGTCGAAGGGCTTTTCGTGCAGCAGGCAGGCGAGGCCATGCTTTTTGGCCACGATGCGCAGCATCTCCATGACCAGCTGGTTTTGGTCAGCGGCGATATTGGCGGAGGCAAACATGGGGGCCAGCTCATGCTGGGCCGGGGCCGCCTCGTTGTGCTTGGTTTTGGAGGGAACGCCCAGCTCCCAGAGCTGGCGGTCCAGGTCCTTCATAAATTCGGCCACCCGCAGGCGGATGCGCCCGCAGTAGTGGTCGTCCAGCTCCTGTCCCTTGGGAGGACGGGCACCGATCAGGGTGCGCCCGCAGAGCTTTAAGTCCAGGCGGCGTTCATAGCGCTCCCGGTCCACCAAAAAATACTCCTGCTCCGCCCCCACTGTGGGCACCACCCGGCTGGAGGTGGTGTTGCCGAACAGGCGGATGATGCGCATGGCCTGCACTGAGACTGTCTCCATGGAGCGGAGAAGAGGGGTCTTGGCGTCCAGGGCCTCGCCTCCGTGAGAGCAAAAGGCCGTGGGGATATACAGGGTGCCGTCCCGGACAAAAGCGGGAGAGGTAGGATCCCACGCGGTGTAGCCACGGGCCTCAAAGGTGGCGCGGATGCCGCCGTTTGGAAAGGAGCTGGCGTCCGGCTCGCCCTGTACCAGAGCCTTGGCAGAAAACTGTTGGATGGCAGTGCCGTCAGGCATGGGGTCTAAAAAGGCGTCGTGCTTGCCGGCGGTGACGCCGGTCATGGGCTGAAACCAGTGGGTATAGTGGGTAGCCCCCTGTTCCACCGCCCAATCCTTCATGGCCCCCGCCACGATCTCGGCGATTTCGGGGTCGAGGGGCTTGCCGGCGCGATTGGTGCTTTTGAGGCTTTCGTATACCTCCCGGGGGAGGCACTGGCGCATGACCTGTTCGTTGAATACCCGGGTGCCGAAGATCTTGCTCGCGTCCATAAAACGACCTCCTTACAGCAGGTGGATGCCGGCGGCCTCACAGGCCTGCAGCATAGCGTCGGACCAGACCGCGGCCTGGACCTCTCCGATATGGGCTTTCTGCAGCAGCAGCATACAGATGCGGGACTGTCCGATGCCGCCGCCGATGGTGAGGGGCAGGCGCCCCTCCAGCAGCATTTTGTGGAAGGGGAGCTCCCGGCGGTCGTCGCAGCCGGCGGCGGCAAGCTGCCGGTCCAGGGAGGCGGGGTCTACCCGGATGCCCATGGAGGAGAGCTCCACCGCGCGCTCCAAAACCGGGTACCACACCAGGATGTCGCCGTTGAGCTGCCAGTCGTCGTAGTCCGGCGCGCGGCCGTCGTGGGGCTGCCCGCTTTTAAGCGGCCCACCGATCTGCTCGATAAACACGGCGCCGTATTCCTTTGCCGCGGCATCCTCCCTCTGCTTGGGGGTCAGCTGGGGCCAGCGGTCCTCCATCTCCTGGGAGGAGATAAAATGGATCTCGTCCGGAAGGAAGGCCTCCAGGGCGGAAAACTGGCGGCACAGGGCCTTCTGGGTGGTGCGGAGCACCTTCATGATCCGGCGGACGGTATCCTCCAGAAAGGGGAGGCAGCGGTCTCCGGGCAGGATGACTTTTTCCCAGTCCCACTGGTCCACATAGACGGAGTGGAGATTGTCCAGGTCCTCGTCCCGGCGGATGGCGTTCATATCGGTATAAAGGCCGGTCTCCGGCTTAAAGCCGTAGCGCTTGAGGGCCATGCGCTTCCATTTGGCCAGGGAATGTACGATCTGTACGTCGGCGCCCAGCTCCAAAATATCGAACTGTACCGGGCGCTCCACCCCGTTGAGGTCGTCGTTGAGGCCCGACTCCGGGCGGACAAACAGAGGGGCAGATACACGCTGCAGGACAAGCTCCCGGGCGAGCTCCCGCTCAAAGGTATCTTTGGCCAGCTTGATGGCTGCTTCCGTCTCTAAAATATCCAGTTTTGAGAGATAAACTTTGGGAAGCAGCAGCTTTTCGACAGACATAGATTAGCCTCCAGTATCGTTTCACTTGAAAAGTTTTTATTTTCTGTGCATATCGGCGCACAAAGCGCGTTTTTCTAACACTTTATTTTATCATGGATACGCCGGATTGGCAATTAAAAATAGCGGGAAAAAGCCTACAAAATAGCGGGTAAAAGCGTACTTTTGCATGCGGAGCCTTGGAGAGAGAGCGCCAGGCGCGGCTGGAGGGCTGCTGCCGGCCCGGGAGGGTGTTTGTAAATTTTCCTGGCAAATTGCCGTATGTGAATTGACAAATCTGTATCAGCTGTTACAATTAAAGTATCAAAGAAGAGAGGGGGAGCGGCATGGGCACACCGGTCAAATGGTTGGCGCTGGGGTATAATCTGCCCATCAATCCGTCCAAAAACAGAGTTTATGTGTGGCGCAAGCTCAAGGATATCGGTGCGGCCTATTTAAGCCATGGCATGGCGCTGCTTCCCAAGGCCAGCAAAAAGACCACGGAGCTTGCGGTGCTGGCCCGAAGGATCCGGGAAATGGGCGGCGAAGCCACATTGGTCGAGATGAATTTTGTGGACAGGAACGACGAGCTGGAGATGATCGCGAAGTTCCGGGAGCAGAGCGCCCGGGAGTATCGGGATATTTTAGAGCACTGTTCCCGGCTCTGGACCGGACAGGAGGACCTTCCCCGGGTGTCGGAGGATTTTAAAAAGGTGGTGCGCCAGTATTCCAAGGCCAAGTCCCGGGATCATTTCGGCTCCGGCGCGGCGGGGGAGCTGGAAAAAAACATCGACCAGCTCTTTGACCGCTTGATGACGACGGAACTGGGCAGCCAGCTGAAAAAATTTATGGATAAATCTGGCCTGTAGAGCCGGAGCAAAGTTCCTGCGGCCCCAGGGCCGCAGGAACTTTTTTTTGGCCCGGGGAGGGCCCTCAGGAGGCTTTTTTGGTTGATATTGGGGAAAGTTAAAAGTATAATATAAAGTATCTGCATAAAAACAGAAGGCCGGCTTGGCCTTTGATATGGAGGCGTGATCCAAAGTGGAGAGTTCCGAGCAGTTCTTTGCGAGGCTGAAGGACAAAAAAGTAGCGTTTATCGGGGTGGGCGTCACCAACACCGACTGTATCCGCATGTTTGCCCGGAAGGGGATTTCCACCGCCGTGCTGGACAAAAAAAGCCGCGCGGCCATGGGAGCCCTGGCGGACGAGCTGGAAGCCCTGGGCGTCCGCCTGGTGCTTGGGGAGGACTACCTTTCCCACCTGGAGGACTACGACGTGGTCTACCGTGCGCCGGGGGTGTACTACAACAGGCCGGAGCTTACCGCCCTGCGCAAAAGCGGCCGGGTGCTCACCTCCGAAATGGAGAGCTTTTTCCGGCTTTGCCCCTGCCCGTCCTACGCGGTCACCGGCAGCGACGGGAAAACCACCACCACCACCCTCATTGCGGAAATGCTTGCCGCGGAGGGGAGGACGGTGCACAAGGGTGGAAACATCGGCCGCGCGCTGCTGCCGGTGGTGGAGCAGGTCACTCCCCGGGACCGGGCGGTGGTGGAGCTCTCCAGTTTTCAGCTGATCTCCATGCGCCAGAGCCCCGACGTGGCGGTGGTCACCAATGTGGCGCCCAACCATCTGGATGTCCACGGCACCATGGAAGAGTATATTTCCGCCAAGGAAAACCTGCTGCGCCATCAGGACGGGTTCTCCCGCGCAGTGCTCAATTTTGACAACGACATCACCCAGGGGATGGAGGACCTGGTGCGGGGAGAGCTGCTCTGGTTCAGCCGCCGGGGCCCTGTAGAGCAGGGCGCCTTTTTGGGGGAGGACGGCGTGATCCGGGTATCCCTGCGGGGGACGGTGACGGAGGTGATGCACCGGGACGAGATCCGCCTTCCAGGGGATCACAACGTGGAAAACTACCTGGCGGCCATCGCCGCCGTATGGGGGGAGGTCTCCCCGGACGCCATCCGGCGGGTGGCCCGCACCTTTGCGGGCGTGGAGCACCGGATGGAGCTTGTGCGGGAACTTGGCGGTGTGCGCTGGTACAACGACTCCATCGGCACCAGCCCTACCCGCACCATGGCGGGCCTGCGCTGTTTTGACCGGAAGATCATTCTCATCGCAGGGGGCTATGATAAAAAGATCCCCTTTGAGCCCCTTGCGCCAATGCTGGTGGAAAAGGTAAAGCTGCTTATCCTGACGGGGACTGCCGCGGCCCCCAAGATCTACGCCGCGCTCACCTCCTGCCCGAGCTTCCGGGAAGGGGAGCCCCGGGTGCTCTGGGCAAAGGATATGGAGGAGGCGGTGGCCATGGCACGGGAAAACGCAAAACAGGGAGATATCGTCTCCCTTTCACCGGCCTGTGCAAGCTTCGACCTGTACCGCAACTTTGAAGAACGCGGGGAACATTTTAAATCTCTGGTGAAAGAGATGAAATAACAGAGGGGGCGGGAAAGCGTGTGGCGGGTAGACCACTATTTGACCATGGACCACCATTCGATCCTGCAGGTCTTCCGAAAGATATCCAAGCAGCTGGAGGACAGGAAAAACATGCAGGAGCTCACGCCGGGGGAAGAGAGGTTCTTTTTTGACGGGTACGACAAACGGGTCTGCCGGGTGTTGGCCTTTCAGGAATTTTTAACCGCCGTATTTCCGGAACTTGGGCCGGAGCAAGAGGATGCGGCTCCATCGGAGGAAGAGCTGAGAGAAGGTCTGCACTTCTTGGCTCAGCGGGCCCGTCACCCGGTGTTCAGCGCGGTCTTTTTTCGCTCCGGGCCCCCCCGGGCGTGGCTTGGCGTGTTCGACGGCGTCCGCATGGCGGACGGAGTATGGGGGCAAAAAGGCCGTGAGCCAGAGTTTTCTCTGATGGCGGAGCTCATCCGCCTGCCGGATCGGGAGGACGCGCTGCGCAAAGCCTGGGCGGCCTGCAGCCCAGAGGAGCTCCGGCTGGCGTTGGAGCGGGCCCTGGGCTTGCCCTTTGGCCTTCCGGAGGACCTGGAGAGCAGCTATGACAAGCTGGAGGACCGTATGGCTATGAGGCTGTACAGCCCCCTTACCCCCGCGTTCCGTCGGTTTTCTTATTTTCCCCGGAAGGATTCGGCCCTTCCGGCGGCGAGAGCGCAGAGAGGGAGCCTGCTCGGAAGGTGCGGGCTGCATCTGTACCGAAAAGATCTGAACGAGGAGAGGCTTTTCAGGGGGCTCGGAAAATGGAGTGCCTTAAAAAGCCGCCGTGCCACTGTGCTGGTGGACCGGGATTATATCACGATATGGGAACACGGGGCCTCTCCGCTTGCCCCGGAAGACATGAAGAGGCTCTCTCAAAAGCTGCGCTGCCGCGCGGTGAGCACCCTGATATGCGGGCAGAAGGCTCTGGCCCTGTGCGCCGCCCAAAGCGGGGAGATGATCGCGGCGGCCTGCTGGCAGAGCTTTGACGAGGACGCCTGGGGCACGGAGCAGGAGCGCCGGGAGGCCTGGCGGGAATGGCTGTGGGAGCATGCCTTCTGCAGCGGCCTGGAGGAGGGAGCGGCCGGGCGGCTGTGCGCGGCGTTTGGGTTTTCGCCGGAGCGCCTGGCAGAGGCGGTGCGGTTTGGGAACCTTTCTTATCTGCTGGAGCGGCTGCCCGCGATCATGGGGATCAATTTTCATATTCCCGGTGGGATAGAAAGCTTTCCGTCGAAGGGGATCCCCGGCGGGAAGGTCTATTGGAAGCCGGAAAAGAAAGGACTGGAATTATGGAAGTAAAGGAACTGATGCTGCGCCTTTCTGCCGCTGTGGGCGTTTCCGGCCGGGAGGCTGCCGCGGTGGAGCTGGCGGCGCGGGAGCTTGCGAAGCTTGGTGAGGTGCGCACCGACAGTCTGGGGAGCCTGATCTGTACAGTGAAGCCGGCACGCCCCGGGAAAAAGCATTTTATGCTGGATGCCCATGTGGATGAGATCGGCATGATCGTCACCTGCATTGAGGAAAACGGGTTTTTGAGGGTGGCGCCCTGCGGCGGCTTTGACCGCAAGCTGCTTTTGGCAAGCCAGGTGGAGGTACACGCCGAAGAGGGTGTGCTGCCGGGGGTCATCTGCTCCATCCCGCCCCACCTGCAGAGCGGGGAAAAGCCAAACCCCAAGGTAGATGAGATCTTCATCGATATCGGTTATGATAAAAAAGAGGCGGAGCGGCGCACGGCACCCGGGGACATGGTCACCTTCCACGCCCGGTGCCGCGAGATGGCAGGCGGGTATATCACCGGAAAAGCCCTGGACAACCGCTCCGGCTGTGCGGCGGTCATGCGCGCCGCAGAGCTTCTTGCCGGGGAGGAGCTCGACTGCGGGCTCTCGGTGACCCTCACCACCCGGGAGGAGATAAACGCGGCGGGGGCGGCGGCGGCATCCTTCTCGGTGAACCCCACCCACGCCATTACGGTGGATGTGAGCTTTGCCCACACCCCCGACGCCAAAAAGGAAAAGTGCGGGGAGCTGGGCAAAGGGCCCATGATCGGGTTTTCCCCCATTCTCAGCCACGAGATGAGCCGCACCCTGGTGGAGACCGCCAAGGAACGGCAGATCCCCTGGCAGGTGGAGGTCATGGGAGGCGAGACGGGCACCAACGCCGACGCCATTGTCCCCGTCCGGGGCGGTATCCGCACCGGCGTGGTATCGGTGCCGCAGGCCTACATGCACACCCCCGTGGAGAAGATAGACCCCGCGGATGTGGAAAACACCGCCCGCCTGCTGGCGGAATATGTGAAGAAGGAGGCGGCGGCTCATGCTGAAGAGAATTGAGGAGCTCTGCGCCATCGACGGCGTGCCCGGCCGGGAGGAGGCCGTTGCGGAATATATTTACCGGCAGATCGCACCGGTGTGCGAGCGCTGCGAGATCGACCCGCTGGGTAACGTTCTGGCGCTGAAAAAAGGCCGGAATACCCCGGCCAGGCGCATTCTGCTGGACGCCCACATGGACGAGGTGGGCTTTATCGTTACCTATATCACGGAGGAAGGGCGTTTGAGGTTTTCCCCCTTAGGCGGCATCGACCCCCGCGTGGTGGCGGGCAAGCCGGTGTTTGTGGGTCCCCGGCGGGCCTATGGCATCATCGGCACCAAGGCGGTGCACATGATGACCGCCGAGGAGCGGGACAAGGCCCCCAAGATCGACGAGCTCACCATCGATATCGGCGCCGCCTCCCGGGAGGAAGCCGAAAAATGGGTGAGCCCCGGCGACCCGGTGGTGTTCGATTCAGACTTTGTCTGCTTCGGCGACGGGTTTATCAAGGCCAAAGCCCTGGATGACCGGGCGGGCTGCGCCGTGCTGATGGATATTATTTTAAAGGAAGAGCTCCCCTGCGACACCTGGTTCAGCTTTACGGTGCAGGAGGAGATCGGCGGCAGCGGCGCCAAGGCGGCGGCCTATACCGTGGACCCCGCCATCGCCATCTCGGTGGAGACCACCACCGCCGCGGACATCGCCGGGGTGGAGGAGGATAAAAAGGTCTGTTTCCTGGGCCGCGGGCCGGTGATCTCCTTTATGGACCGCGGCACCATCTACGATCGGGAGCTTTACCGCCTGGCGCTGGATACGGCGGAGAAACACGGGATTCCGGCCCAGCCCAAGCTGGGTGTGTTCGGCGGCAACAACGCCGCTTCCCTCCACAAGGCCCGGGGCGGCGTGCGGCCCATGGCGGTCTCCATGCCCTGCCGCTACCTGCATACCCCATCCTGCGTGCTTAAAACGGAGGATATTTTCGCCACCCGGGAGCTGCTCTTCCGTCTGATCGGGGAGCTGGGAGCTCTGTGATCCGGGCGGTGACGGGGGAGGATCCTGCCTTTTTGGAATTTTTGCAGCGGGAGGACGTCTTTGCGGCGTACCTCTTTACCCGATACGAGACCTTTGGTCAGGATATGCGCCGCATCTGCTTCTGGAAGCAGGAGCGGGAGGGGGAGATCTTGGGGGCGGCCTCCCTCAACGACGGGGAGCTGATCCTCTGCGGCGAGTTTCTGCCGGAGGAGCTCTGTTCCTTTGTGCAGATGAGCGGGGGGCGCAGGGTTTTGGGCCCCTACCGCGCCCTGTCCGCCCTTTCGGAACATTTTGACCGGGGGCTCACGGCCCGGGCCATCCTGCGCTTCCCGCCGGAAAAGCCCCTTCCGCCGGAGGAGGAGATCTTCCGGCCGCGGCTGGAGGAGGTGTTTTCCCTGCTGCGGGAGACTTTTGAGGAGATGCGGGACATGCCCTTTGACCTCTGGTATACCGGGGTGTCCCACAAGCTCCGCCACGGCCTGGCGGTGGTGGCGGGCCGGGAGGAGGACGGAAAGCTCGCCTCCACCGCCGGGATCTACAACGGGAACCGCGCCCTGGAGGTACTGGGCGCCGTGGCCACCCGGCCGGAGCACCGGGGCCGGGGCTTTGCCGGTGGCCTGGTGCTTGCCCTGGCCGCCGGGGCGAGGGCCCGCGGACATATCCCCTATATCGTCAGCAAAAACGAGGGAGCGCGCCGGCTCTACGAGCAGCTGGGCTTTGTCTGCGTGGGGCAGTGCTGTGCCCTTTCGCTGTGACACGTCCCCGGATATATTTTATAAGAAATTGCGAGGAAGACACCCATGGAACAGCCATTTTTCAAAATAGACCCCCGCTTGACGGAGCTGGGGGGACGGATACAGAAGCAGTGCGCAGAGCGCTTTGCCGGGATCGATGAGATCGCGGAGTACAATCAGATGAAGGTGATGGCGGCGTTTCGCCATCACCGCGTGAGCGAGAGCCACTTTGCCGGTTCCACCGGGTACGGCTACGACGACCGCGGCCGGGAAACTTTGGAGGCCGTGATGGCGGAGATCACCGGGAGCGAGGACGCTCTGATGCGCCACAACTTTGTCTCCGGCACCCATACCCTTGCCACGGCGCTGTTCGGGGTGCTGCGCCCCGGCGACGTGATGCTCTCCATTACCGGGACGCCCTACGACACCATCCGCCCGGTCATCGGCATCACCGGGGAAAACTGCGGTTCCTTAAAGGAGTTTGGGGTGGAGTACCGGGAAGTGGCCCTGCTGCCCGACGGTACGCCGGACAGGAAAGCCATTGCCGAGGCGGCGGCGGACCCCAGGGTGCGCATGGCCTATGTTCAGCGCTCCCGCGGGTATTCCCTGCGCCCCTCTATCACCATGGACGTGATGAAGGAACTGGTGGATACCGTGAAGGCCGTGAATCCCTCCGCGGTGTTTATGGTGGACAACTGCTACGGCATCTTTACCGACACGGTGGAGCCCACCCAGCTGGGGGCGGACCTGATCGCGGGCTCCCTTATCAAAAATGCCGGAGGCGGCATCGCCCGCACCGGCGGCTATATCGCGGGCCGGGCCGACCTCATTGAGCAGTGCGCCTACCGCCTGACCACGCCGGGCCAGGGCAAGGAAGTGGGCTGCACTTTGGGTGAGCTGCGGGGTATGTTCCAGGGGCTGTTCCTGGCTCCCCACGTGGTGGGCCAGGCGGTGCGCACCGCCTCCTTCGCCTCCCGCTTGTTTGAGGAGCTGGGGTACGGTGTGACCCCCCGATTTGACGAAAGGCGCACGGATATCATCCAGTCTGTCATGCTGGAGAACAGCGAAAGCCTTATTGCCTTCTGCCAGGGGATCCAGAAAGGCTCCCCGGTGGATTCCTTTGTCAGCCCGGAGCCCTGGGATATGCCGGGGTACGACAGCAAGGTCATTATGGCGGCGGGGGCCTTTACCCTCGGCTCTTCCATAGAGCTCTCCGCCGATGCGCCGCTGCGGGAACCCTATGCCGTCTGGATGCAGGGCGGGCTCACCTACGCAAGCGGAAAGACCGGGGTGCTGCTGGCGGCTCAGTCCATGCTGGAACAGGGGCTGCTCAAGGGGCTTTCCGATTGACTTTTGCCCTTTTTTTGTGCTATATTTTGAAAGACGCCGCGAGGGGGCAGCTTTTGGGGTTTCTCCCCGGCAAACGGCAATCAAAACGGCGGCGGGGCCTTCCGCCGCCTGCATGTGCGGGTATGGCGGAACTGGCAGACGTGCAGGATTTAGGATCCTGTGCCGCAAGGCGTGTGGGTTCGACCCCCACTACCCGTACCACGTCGGAGCAAGCTTTGTATCGTTTGCTCCGACTTGTTTTATAAGTCAGAGCGCGCTCGCGCCGCTGCTCCTCCTTTCAAAATCGAACCCGCTGCGCTGGGCTTCGATTTTGCGGCCGCCCTTCGGGCGGCTTTTTACTTTATCGAAAAAATATCGTTTTAACCGTCCTTTCCAAATAAAAACAGCCAGTCGAAAGACTGGTTGTTTTTATTTGGTGCCGCCTGCGGGCGGGTTATCCGCTTCGCTCAAATGAGGGTGAAAACCCTGATGGTTTTCCCCTCACACTCCTCTTTCCTTCCGAAAACAGAAAATTTCTCAGCATCTCTTTTATCCCAGGTAGACACATCGGAGCTAAGCTTTGTATCGCTTGGCTCCGATTTTTTCCAAAAGTCAAAGTACGCCCATGCTGCTGCTTTACCTCTTTTGCAAAAGGCTGCGCCCAGCCGCCTGCCCGGTTGTCTGTACCCTATGGGCATAAACGCCCCCGCGGCAGCTCCCTGCCGCGGCCAGCCTTTTGCGGGCATGCCCTCGGTGTACGGCATTTTTCCCTTGTGGTTCCGTTCCCGTTGGCCGCCCCACCCTTCGGTACTTTAGTACCCGCTCTGAATTTGCGGTGCAAACGCGCCGCCGGCCCTTCGGCCGGTTTAGCGGAAAACGAGGCAGCTTGCCGCATTACAGCGCCCGGCCGCAGGCGTTTTTCTGTCTCGCGGCAAAGCTGCGGCGTTTTATGTCCCCAAAAACAGATGGCCCTTACGGCCTCCGGGCAGATATCCGTTTTCGGAGAGGTGTCCGATCATGGGAGCCTGCGCCGGCGCAGACAGAACAAAAGCCGCGTCCCGAAAGATCAGGACGCGGCCTTAGTCAAAATACCGGCGCCCGGGCGGCGGATGCGGGGAAGGCGGAGGGGCTCCCCGGGCCATTTCCCTGGGGAAATGGCCCGTTAATAGGGGAAATCCTGCTTCTCGGTGTGCCAGACGGCGGATTCGGGCACAGAGAGTTCGCAGCTTTCGCCGGCGAGCAGATACTTCTCCCCGCCGTTTATGAGGACGCTGCTTCCATCGTCTCTGACCTCAAAAACAGAGCCGTTCGAGAGGGTGATGACATAATTTATGTCGCCCCCGGTCACGGGGTCATATCGCTTTCGGTCAAATTCTTCCACTGCAAAGTTCAAAAGCTCCCCGGCCAGCTGGACGGCCGCCTCTCCTTCCAAAACAGCGGATCTGATCTCGGAGATATTCCGGCGCTGGATCTCAAAGGCGAGGACTTCCTCCGCCGTAAAAGGGAGCAGGTCACCCAGGCGGAGCTCTTTTTTCGCGTCCTCCTCAGGGGACCCGGCCTCTTCGGGAGCGGAGGAGGTCTCGGGCTGTGCAAAGGAACTTGAAGTTACGCCCGGCGCGCTTTCGGTGCTGGGTCCCCCCTTCCCGCAGGCGGGGAAAAGGGCAAGCACTGCCGCCAGGACGATAAGAGCGGAGGTTTTTTGCGGAACATATGGGTCCTTCCTTTTTTGCGTACCCGGCTGTGGGCAGTCAGGTATTTGTCTGCGGCCTTATTGTGACATGGGCGGTCCAGCAGGCTTTTTTGAAAGGCCTGCAAAAAAACGGCCTGCACCCGATAAACACGGCAAAAAGCGGGAAAGCTATTGCTGCCGGGGAGAGCCGCCTCAAGGGTGCAAAAGACAAACCGGCAGGGAGGGAAAGACATGCAGGTCCAAATCGACCGCGGCGGATGCATCGGCTGCGGGCTGTGCGCCGCCCTCTGTCCGGAGGTGTTCCGGATGGCGGAGGACGGCCTGGCCGAGGTATACGAGGCCCCAAGCGGGGCAAATGGGGACAAGGTGCTCAAAGCAGCGGAAAACTGCCCGGTCTCCGTGATCCATACCGAAAAATAGCATCGCCTGCGCAGACGCTCCGGCCCTGAGACCCAGGGCCGGAGCGTTTTTTCAGGTACGGCCTCCAGCGCCCGGAGGGAGTCAGAACATTTGGGACATCTCGGAAAAAGAGGTGAGAAACTGGCAGACAAAATCCCAGATCCGGTTTACGGCGGGGATGCCCACAGAGAAGCTGAAATGGTCGCAGGCCCGCTTGAGCCTTTCCTCCACCGCCGGGTGGGCCGCGGTTTCCCGGATGCAGAAATCCCCCGAGGAGTAGAGATAAGCAAAGGCCAGCACTGCGCCGAGGACAAGATGTTCCGGGATGCGGGGCTCCGCGCCCTCTCCTGAAAAGCACCGGCGGAGCAGGGCGCAGGCCAGGGCATCGGCGGCATATTCCCGCTCCGGGCCGGAGCAGGGCAGCTCTCCGAGGCCGGAGAGGGCAATACATTGCTCCGGCTCGGTTTTCCAAAACGCGTGGGCGCATTCGTGGAGCAGAAAAAGCCCCAGGCAGCCCAGAGAGAGCAGCTGGTACCACGAGACGAAATTTTCCCGAATGTCCTCCGGCATCCGGAGAATGGCGGCCTCCGCACGCTCAAAAAAATAATCCTGTGGGGGAGGCCCCCAAAACAGGTTCCAGTGGGCGGAGGCCTGGACCGTCTCCAAAAGCCCGTCCATTAAAATCTTCTCCTACGCAGAGAGGCTGTGCTCCCCCAGGTAATGGGAGAAGGAAAAGGTGTGGAACAACAGCAGCATGTTTTTGGCCTATAAAAAAGTATCCATGGGGAAGAGGCACAGAAAGCTGCTGTCAAAATAAGGGCCATCAGTACCGGGAGAGACGAACCCCAGGCCTTCCGCCATTCCCGTCCAGACGCGTTCCATCACCCGGCAAAGCGGAGGATAGGGACAGCGGGAGAGGTAAAAAGAGAAAACCGCCTCCAGCTCCGGATGATTGCCGTGGTGCAGCAGAAGCCCCTCCGCCTCCCGACGCAGGGCGCCGGCTTCCTCCGCGGAAGCTCCTAAGGCCTCCGCACGGCCGAGCAGGTCACCACAGAACACTGTGTCCCCACCCCAGCGGCGGACAAACTCTTCCTTTGAAACCACGGCGGGCAGGTCCTTTCCTTTTAAAACCTCCGGCGCTTTCCCCAAAAAGGTCAGCGGGCGTCCTCCTCCCGCCGGAGGAATTCCTCCATGATCTTTACGCTGGAGCTGCTTCCGATGCGCCCGGCCCCCGCACCGATCATGGCAAGGCAGGTATCCAGGCTGCGGATGCCGCCGGCGGCTTTCACCTGGACGGCGTCCCCCACCGTCCGCTTCATCAGGCGGACGTGTTCTGCCGTGGCGCCGGCGGTGCCGAAACCGGTGGAGGTCTTGACAAAATCGGGGCGGATCTCCCGCGCAAGGGTGCACAGGCGGACGATCTCGTCTTCAGTGAGATAGCAGGTCTCCAAGATCACCTTGCAGGTCACGCCGCCCTCCCGGCAGGCGTCCGTCAGGCTCTCCATCTCCCGGCGGACGGCATCCCAACGGCCGTTTTTCACATGGGTCAGGTCGGTGACATAGTCGATCTCCCCGGCGCCTTCCCGGATGGCAGTGCGGGTCTCGAAGAGCTTTACCTCCAGCGGCGTCTGCCCCAGGGGAAAGCTGACGGCGGCCCCTACCCGGGTGGAGGAACCCTCCAAAAGCCCGCGGCACAGGGGCACCGCGGCGGAGTTTACGGCCATCATGGCAAAGCCCCACTCTCGGCACTCCGCCGCCGTCCGCTCAAAGGCGGAAAGCGGAGCGTCCGGTTTCAGGATGGTGTGGTCGAACATTCCGGCCAGTTTCTGCGCGGTGAGTTCCAGTTTACACATGGCAAGGCCTCCCTTTTGTATTTGCTTTCATCATAACAGAGCGGGTGGGCTTTTGCAATCCTCCTCCGGATACAGCTCCCGCATCAGCCGGGCAAGGTTTTCCACCGTGCGGCGGTCCAAAAAGTGTTCGATCTTTTCCGCCAGCTCCAGCTCGTTTTCCGTCCGGTTTACCCGGCAGAGAAAACGGTGCAGCACCTGATGGCGCCACAGCAGGTATTCCCCGAGCTCCCGGCCGGGAGGGGTGAGATACACCACGGCGCCATAGGGTTCAAAGCGGATGAGCCCCAGTTCCCGCAGGTGGGATACCATCTTGGAGGCCGAGGAGGGGCGGACGTGGAGCTCTGCCGCAAGGCTTCCGATGCGCACCTGAACTCTGTTCCCCTCCATGCGGCAGATCATCTCCAGATAATCCTCCATGGCTCCGGTGACCGGGCCGGGGTCCTTGAGCGCATATCCCTTCAGAGTATAATAATCGCTGTTTGCCATTCGGCGACCTCCTTTGTCAGGAACCAAATTCCCTCTCTCCAAGTAAGATAGAGCAGGGAAAGAAAGTTTCCTTTTCCTAATTCATACTGCAAGGAGCATACGATTATGAGCACGAAGGTGCCGCTTTATACATTAAAAGAAGGTCAGAGCGCCCGGGTGGAGAGCATTACCTCCCAGGGCGCCATGCGAAGAAGACTGCAGGATATTGGGCTTACCATCGGGGCGCCGGTGACCTGCCTTGGCCGGAGCCCTTTTGGAGACCCGACGGCGTTTTTGATCCGAGGCGCCGCCATTGCCCTGCGTGAAGAGGATTCCCGGAGTATTCTGGTGTTCCCAAGCTGAGGCTGCTGTCCTGAATGAAAGGAGGAAATCCCTATGGGACTTACCGCGGCGTCCACCGGCTCCAAAGCGGCGGACCAGGGGTTGGTCATTCAAAAACAGAGCCCTGAGGACCGGGTCATCGCCCTGGCGGGCAACCCGAACGTGGGAAAAAGCACCGTGTTCAACGCCCTGACGGGCCTGAACCAGCACACCGGAAACTGGCCGGGCAAAACCGTCTCCAACGCCCAGGGGCGGCATGTCCACCGCGGCCGGGGGTACATCCTGGTGGATATCCCCGGGACCTACTCCCTGATGGCCCACTCGGCGGAGGAGGAAGTGGCCCGGGACTTTATCTGTTTTGGAGGGGCGGACGCCGCTGTGGTGGTGTGCGACGCTACCTGTCTGGAGCGGGGCCTGGGGCTGGCGCTTCAGACCATGGAGATCACCCCCAAAACGGTGGTCTGCGTCAATCTGATGGATGAGGCGGAGAAAAAGGGCATCCGGCCGGACCTTTCCCTGCTGGAAAAGCGGCTGGGGGTCCCGGTGACGGGGGCCAGCGCCCGGCAGGGCGAGGGCCTTGAAGAGCTGATGGACCGGGTGGAGGCTCTGGGGGCTCCGGTGCCGCCTTCGACGGAATACCCGGCGCCGGTGGAACGGGCGGTGGAGATCCTCTTTCCCGCGGTGGAGCGGGCCCTGGCGGGAAGGCTCAGCAGCCGCTGGGTGTGTCTGCGGCTGCTGGAGGGGGATGCTGCCCTGATGAAAACCATAGCGGAGCATCTGGGGCAGGACATCCGGGAGGACGAAGAGGTGCGGGAGGGGCTTAAAAGGGCAAAAGCCACCCTGCAGGCCGGTGGATACGCGGGGGATGCCCTGACGGACGCCATCGCCTCCGCCCTGATGGAACGGGCGGAGGCACTCTGTCGGGGTGCCGTGGCGGGAGCCCGGGAGAGGGCGATGGAGCGCGACCGGAAATTAGACCGTATCCTTACGGGGAAATGGACCGGGATCCCGGCAATGCTCCTGCTGCTCTGCGGGGTGTTCTGGCTCACCATCAGCGGGGCAAACTACCCCTCCCAGCTGCTCTCCGGCTTGTTTGGCTGGGTGGAGGGGCAGCTGCTGCGTCTGTTTGAACTGCTAAGGGCGCCCGGCTGGCTGACCGGCGCCCTGGTAGAAGGGGTGTGGCGGGTACTCGCCTGGGTGGTGGCGGTGATGCTGCCTCCCATGGCCATCTTTTTTCCGCTGTTTACCCTTCTGGAGGATTTTGGGTACCTGCCCCGGGTTGCCTTCAACCTGGACCACTGCTTCCGCAGGGCCGACGCCTGCGGAAAGCAGGCTCTCACCATGGCCATGGGCTTTGGCTGCAACGCCGCGGGGGTGGTGGGCTGCCGTATCATCGACTCTCCCCGGGAACGGCTGATTGCCATTCTCACCAACAATTTTGTCCCCTGCAACGGGCGTTTTCCCACCCTGATCGCCATCATCACCATGTTTTTTACGGCGGGAGCCTCCGGCCCGGCGGCCTCGGCGGGGCAGGCGGCGCTTCTCACAGGGGTCATCCTGCTGGGGATACTTATGACTTTCTGGGTGTCCCGGCTGCTCTCCCGTACCGTGCTCAAAGGGGTCCCGTCCTCCTTTACACTGGAGCTGCCGCCCTACCGCCGGCCCCAGATCGGGAGGGTGCTGGTGCGCTCGGTGCTGGACCGGACGCTCTTTGTGCTGGGCCGGGCGGCGGCGGTGGCGGCCCCGGCGGGGCTCATCATCTGGGTCATGGCCAATGTGACGGTGGAGGGGGCCACGCTGCTCTCCCTCTGTGCCGGCTTTTTGGACCCCTTTGCCCGCCTGCTGGGGATGGATGGCGTGATCCTGCTGGCATTTATCCTGGGCTTTCCCGCCAACGAGATCGTGATGCCCATCGTCATCATGGCCTATCTCTCCAGCGGGAGCCTGGCCGAGTTCGAGAGCCTTTCCCAGCTCAAAGAGCTGTTGACCAGCCACGGCTGGACCTGGCTGACCGCCCTTTGCACCATGCTGTTTTCCCTGCTGCACTGGCCCTGCTCCACCACCTGCATGACGATTCGGAAAGAGAC
>JALELV010000099.1 GCA_022768545.1 Oscillospiraceae bacterium | reverse complement strand
TGGACATTTCCCGCACTGTCAAAATTCATGCAGGCTTCCGAATCGGGCCAACGCTTGTGCCAGTCGGAGCGCATCGCAACAAAGGCCCCCTCCGGAATACGGCCGTGGCGGCTCTCCCACTCCTCCAGGTCCTTCCGGGACAGGGCGTAGTCGCAGTTTTTCTCCACTTTTTTGTGGACATCCACCACGCACAGCGGAAACACCATCTCCCGCACCCCGATCTGATCCAGCGTGCGGCCCTGTTCGTAAAAATGCACCGGCGCATCCACATGGGTGCCGTACTGGCCCACCAGAGAGTACACGTGCGCCCTGAAAATGGCGTTGTCATAATCGTACACCGCCCGGCTCTCCATGGCCGGGAACCCCTGCCACCGGGGGCTTTCATCGTCGAACGCATGGGTCAGGTCCACCCATTCGTAGGACGGGGATTTGAGCTCCCGGAGCAAGTTCCAAAGTCTCGGTTCTTCCATCTCTTCGCGCCTTCCTTTCCGGCCGCCGCCCGCTTTTGGGAAGGCGGATGTATTCCTCCCTCCTTCCGCCGCGCAATACGGTTTCCGTCCCCGCGCGGAAATTTTACCGAAAGTTTTCGGAGAGCGAAGGCGCCGGCTCTCCTCAAAGCAAAAAGATCCCCACCGGCCGCCGCAGGTCGGCCGGTGGGGATCCGGGAGCAAGGTAAGCTCAATAGAATATTTTATCCACCGGAAACATGGGGCGGAAGATCGTCTTATAGGGCAGCTCTTCCGTATATTGGTAGGTCATACCGGGGGTCAGGGACATGATGCTCAGGCCCGCCAGTTTCTCCTCCTCGGTGTAGAGGTACCCCTGTTTTACCACGATGATATCGTAATCGGTATAATCGAGCCCGGAGGCTTTAAACTGCTGCACCTCCCGGTAGGCATTGTTTTTGTTGGTCACCGTCAGGTCCAGGTCAAAGCCATCCACCGTCACGGTCACGGCGTCGCCGATCTTCCGGGAAAAGGCGTAGAAGCTGTTGTGGTCGCCAATCGCCTTGATGACGCCGGTGAGGGAAACGGGGCCGCTGTCGCCGTCGATGCCCACACCCACAGTAAAGGCCACATGGTCGCCCTCCCGAAAGCGAAGCAGATAGTTGCACAGCGGTGCGTCAAAAATGCTGGCGATCAGCACCTTTTTTCCGCAGTAGTCCTTTCTCTCCAAAAACTGCTTCAGCATAAAGGTATTGTGGCCCAGGGCTCCCGCGGTCACGTTGTCGCCCGCATCCGTCATGAACACCGGGCGCTTTTCCGTCTCAAAGGCCTCAGCCAAAGCGGCGTTCGGGTCCTGGGCGTAGCCGGTAAAGTGGAATTCCTCCCGCTTTGCAAAAATATAGTCTGCCAGGGCCTTCGCCGTGCGCCCCGCCTTTTCCTGGTATCTCTCCTCCGTGGGCACCACCGATACCGCAGCGCAGCACAAAGGGCTGTCCGCCCAGGCGTAGCCTACATGGAAGCAGGCGCTCATAATGCCCTCCTCCTGCTCCGTCTCGTTGAGCTTCCGGTTGATGGTGGCCAGCGGCTCGTCGGCCGAAACACAGCGCTCCCCTCCGATGAGCATGGGCACCCGGGCGTATTCTGTTTCGATGTGACGGGGCCTCTGCAGCAGGTCGATGAGCATCCGGGCGGTGATGCGGTGGGCCTCCTGCCGGTCAAAATGCGGGGACTCCCGGAAGGTGCGGATGATCTGCGCCATGTCGCACAGGCGCTTGGAGAGGTTTCCGTGCGGGTCCATGCATACCGCCATGGGGATATCCGGCCCCAGGATCTCCCGCACCTTCTCCACAATGTCGTGCTCGGCGGAATCTCCATAGAGCCCCACCACATGGCTTGCCCCGTGCAGAAAGAAGAACACGCCGTCTATCTCGTCCTTATGAGCCCGGGCGGCGTCGGTAAAATGCTTCAGAATAAAATCGTAGGCGGATTTTGCCACATAACCCCGGGCGCCGCCGCTGGCAAAGATGCTGGGGATCAGCTCGATCCCCGCCGCGTCAAAAAGATCCTTGGAATACATGTGGTCTATCATCTGATCCCCGTAAAAAATCTCGAATTCCTCCAGCTGTTCCTCGTAAGGGCACAGCATGTTGGATTCTGCCGTCATAGATCCTACCAGCACCTTCATATCTGTTCTCTCCTTCGCAGAAAAAACGATTACAACAAAAACAGACTTCCCAGCCGTTTTTCTGCCACTATTATCCTCTTTAAAAGCCGTTTTGTCAATGTAAACGTTTTAAATCCTTGATAAAAAAACCGCCGCCTGGCTTTGTATACCCTGCGGTGGTGAAAGGCCCTTACGTAAGGACCTCGATCTCTCCAA
The DNA here is from genome assembly GCA_022768545.1 of Oscillospiraceae bacterium. GTDB lineage: Bacteria > Bacillota > Clostridia > Oscillospirales > Ruminococcaceae > JALELV01. The sequence continues at coordinate 2,335 of JALELV010000099.1, read as the reverse complement.
AATCGCCATTGGCCAGCACTTCCCGCAGGCAGCAGAGAAGCTGCACCGCAAACGGGTTTTCCATCTCTCCGGGCCGGAAAAGGCAGTGGGTCACCCGGCGCGGCAGAGGAAAAGAAACCGCACAGCAGCGCGCCGCCCCCCCTGCGGCCAGCCCCCGGGCCACGCTGGCCGGCACCACTGCCCAGCTCTCCTTTTTCATCACAAAAAACTCAAGCTGGCTCATGATCTCCAGCTTGAGCTGGGGCCTTGCCTCCGCGCCGAAAACGCCGCGGTGCCACCTGATAAATTCATCACACCAGTTGACATAGAGCTCCCGGTCCACCCGCAGGCGGGAAAGCTCCACAGGGCCGGAAAACTCCGTCCCGGCGGCGCACACCAGCACAAAGGGTTCGGCAAAAACAGGCCGCGAAAGCACCTTGGGCGATTCGCTTTGCCCGGCGACAAAGGCCAGATCCGTCATTCCCTCCTCCACGCTCCGGAGGTCGGAGCCGATCTTCAGATCCTGGATCTCCAGTACGGCGCCGGGGGTGGTCTCCATAAACCGCTCGTAAACCTTGGTGAAGAGATAGGTCCCCAGGCTGTTGGAGGAGGAGACACGGAGCCTGCCCTTTTTGGATTCTCCGCCCAAGGCCTGCATTTTTTTCACAAGCCCGGCATATTCCAGCGCCAGAGGGTAAAACTTTTCCCCCTGCTCGGTCAGCGTCATCTCCCGCCGCCCCCTTCCCCGAAGCAGAAGGGGGCATCCCAGCTCCTGCTCGAGAATACGCACCCTGGTGCTGAGGGAGGACTGGCTGATAAACAGCGCCTGTGCCGCCCTGGAGATATTTTTGTATTCGCAGACCGCTAAAAACGCCTCGATCTCCGAGCTCGTCATGTCGTTTTCCCTCCGCAAAATATTGAATATGTTCAATATTATATCGCAAATTCCTGTATTTTACAATTACTTTCCGGGCGTTTATAATACGGGTTGCAGCAAACTTTTGGGGGAAGATAAAAAATGGAATACTCTGCCTGCGCCGCGGGAAAAACGCCGGCGGCGGTAAAAAAATTTTCACACGGCGGTTCTCTGCTGCCCGTTTTGGCGGCCATCGCCGGCAACACCTTCTGGGGGTTCAGCTTTTTGTTCACCCGCGCGGCTCTGGGCGTCGTCCACCCGAACGTACTGCTCTCGGTCCGCTTTATTCTTGCCTTTTTGGGGATGAATGCCATGCTTCTTCTGGGGAAAGGGCACATCTCTCTCAAAGGCAAAAAGATATGGCCGCTGTTTGCCCTGGGCAGCATGGATCTTCTTTATTTTTTCTTTGAGAGCTACGGCGTCCTTTATACCAACTCCACCTTCGCGGGGGTCGTTTTGGCGGCGGTGCCCGTAGTAGCCATGGCGCTTGCCGCCCTTTTGCTGAAGGAATACCCCACCCGCCGGCAGGTATTTTTCAGCTTTCTCCCCGTCATCGGGGTAATCGTCATTACCATCTCCGGCAGCGCCATGGGGGTGATAAGCCCTGCCGGGGTGCTGCTGCTCCTGGGCGCCTGTCTGGTCTCCGCGTTTTTCCGCATTCTCAACCGGAAATTCGCTTTGGAATACACCCCATTTGAGCGGACCTATTTCTGCATCCTCTGCTCCAGCATCGTGTTTACGCTTGCCGCTTTCCGCTCCGTCGGCTGGAGCTTTTCGGAGTACATCCGCCCGGTTTTTGACCCGCAGTTTATCCTTCCGGTGATAACCCTGAGCATATTCTGCTCGATCCTCTCCAACCTCATGGTAAACTACGCCGCCGGCAGGCTCTCGGTGTTTAAGCTTGCCGCCTTTGGCACCATCTCCACCGTGTGGTCCATGTTTGCAGGCGTTCTGTTTTTAAACGAGCCCATTACCCCCGCCTCCTTTGCAGGTTCCCTGCTTATCCTCATCGGGATCTCTCTGGTCACCCGGGCGCCCAGGGGCGCCGTCATCCAGACGGCGTGACGGCTCCGCGTCTTTCCGGGGTTTTGCCGCCTTGCTGCGGCAATGGTTTTTTCCCTCACAATACTTCAGGAAACCACGCAGGCCGCCGTCTCATCCGCGCGTCCGTTTTCTCCAAGCTTTGTACGTCTGTTTTCCCAAAGCGGATGTACGAAGCTTAAAATTTCCGCCCGGCCGCTTCCGGACGGGGCAGCCCATAAAAGACGCACAAAGGCCGCCCCGAAGGGGCGGCCTTTGTTGGTTGGAAAACAATTATTTGTTGTCCACAGCGTACATGTGGTTGATGAGCTCCAGAACCTTGTTGGAGTAACCCCACTCGTTGTCGTACCAGGAAACCAGCTTAACGAAGGTCTCGTTGAGCATGATACCGGCTTTGGC
>JALELV010000088.1 GCA_022768545.1 Oscillospiraceae bacterium | reverse complement strand
TGGAAATACATTTGTCTCGCGCCGAAAGAGATGGAAGAAATATAGAAGCAACAGAGTTTTTCCACCTGAATGTCGGAAAATGGTAAATCGTGGAAGCTTGTGCTTGCTTTCTGCTTCTAAAGTTTGTCTCTCTTCAAGCTCCCCGCCTTGTCGGGAGCCGCCCGACAGCGGCCTACTTTCCCCCGTGGGAAAGTAGGCAAAGCACGTACACAGGGGCGGACTCAGCAGGCGGAGAGTGAGATGTCCGCCCCTGCACCCCACGGCTTTTAGAAAGCGCGGGGCAAGCGCACCCCGGCCTTGGCGGAAAGAAGTTAGTTTTCAGCCGGGAAAACCCGGGGGCGGCCCCTGCTCATGGGCCGCCCAAACGGGAGTAAGGCAACCGCCCTGCCGCGAAGGATGGCTCTTTAATAAGTGGAAAATCATAGAAACAGTAAAGCTGTGTCGCCGAGATTTCGGAAAATGGAAAGTCATTTGTCTTATGTGTAAGGTGATATTCCAGGAAACAGCAAACTATGGAAGGCAATGTTCGGCCCTCTGCACCCCAATCCCCCGCATCCTTAAGCACACAAAAACTCAGGGCCTGGGGATACCCCCAAGCCCCAAAATCACATTCCCATTTGCCGCAAAACCTACGGAATACCGCTGCCTGACCTCGCCAAGAGGCATCGCCTTAAGGCAGGATCACCGGCTTTTGGGTGTATTCCCGCCCGCAGGGGCCCGGGCGCCCCAGGGCCAGCTCGTACTGGTCCCCCGCGGCGGCCTCCAGCAGGGCAAACTCCTCCGCGGCCCCGCCCAGCTCCCGCAGGCGCGCCAGAGAGGACGAGACCGGCAGCGAAGCCGTATCCCGGGCAGCGGAGAGGATCTCCCGCCCGCGGCCGTTAAACCCCAGCACGCGGATATAGGGCGGGTCCTTCGTCTGTACCCGCTCCGTCACACCCAAAAAGCCGCAGGCCGCAATGCGCCGGATGCGGCTGTGGGCATACCGCTTAGACTTGATCATCCCGTACAGCTCCTCCAAAGTGGATGCCCGGCGCACGCTCTGATACACCCGGTTTTCCAGCCCCTCGCTGATGCCCGGCAGGGCGGCGATCTCTTTCAGCGTAAGGCTCCGCAGGCGGGAGAGCACCGCCCGCTCCAGCAGCTCAGGCTCCGCCGCGCGCCCGGCCAAGATCTCCTCCCGGTACAGCTCCGCTACGCCTTCCGGAAGATATGGCTGCGCTTTGGAGGGGCCGTCCTCCTCCCGCAGGATACCGCGAAGGGCCGAAGCGCTGGCAAAGCCCCCTTCGGGCCGTCCGCTGTCGTGGGGCGCCCCGGCCCGTTTCACCGCCAAAAATTCCGGCAGAAAGCCGATGCGGTTGGCTGCCTTGATATATTCCATCCCCAAAATGTTGTTAGGCTTTTGGAACGCCCCGGCGCACTCCTCCCCCGCCGTGCGGCGCACCGCCTCCTGACGCACCGCGGCGAAGGATGCCCCGCCGGAAAGGCGGCTCCGCAGCTCTATTCCAAAGCGGCGGGCGCCAAGAGCCCGCACCCCCTCTTCCAGAAGCTCCAGCGAATCCTCCGCGCCGAAACTCAGCATATCCACACAGCCCAGGGCCCCCAGCAGGAACACCCCGCCGTAGGCAAAGCGCTCTGCCGTAGCCGCCGCGTAGGGCTGGGGCAGCTCCAGCACCAGGTCCGCCCCGTTGCGCAGCGCGGCAAGCGCCCGGATATCCTTGTGAAACAGGGCGGGCTCCCCCCGCTGGAGGAAGTTTCCCCCCAACACCACCGCCACATGGGTGGCCCCGGCGGCCCGCGTCTGCGCGATCTGATAGGCATGCCCCCTGTGAAAAGGGTTGTATTCGGCGATGATCCCCGCGGTCTTCATAGGGCCTTCCTTTCCCCGCCCGGAGCACGGGCGGCAAGAGCGTTTTGCCTTGCATTTTCCTTCTGATTGTAATAATATATAAGAGTATTGCTCCTTGTCAAGCAAGCGGGCAGGGGAATAAAAAATCGGGAGGATCATCAATGAAAGTTTTGATTATCAACGCGGGCAGTTCTTCTCTCAAATATCAGCTTTTCAACATGGAGAACGAGTCCGTCCTGGCCAAGGGCAACTGTGAGCGCATCGGCATCGACGGCCTCATCACCCACAAAACCGCCGCGGGCGTGGAAGTAAAAAAAGAGGTGGCGTTCCCTACCCATAAAGAGGCCTTTATGACCGTCGTCGAGGTCCTGACCTCCGGCGAGGGCAAGGTGATCGACAGCGTAAAAGAGATCGCCGCCGTCGGACACCGGGTGCTTCACGGCAGCGAGGTGTACAAGACCTCCACTCTGGTCACCGATAAGGTCATCGAGGACGTCATGGCTTTCCGGGAGCTGGGCCCGCTGCACAACCCGCCCCAAGCCATCGCCATGAAGGCCTGCCAGGAAGTATTCGGCAAGGACGTTCCCATGGTGGCCGTGTTCGACACCTCCTTCCACCAGACCATGCCTCCCAAGGCCTACATGTTCGGCGTTCCCTACGAGTACTATGAGAAGTACTCCATCCGCCGCTACGGCTTCCACGGCACCAGCCACCGCTATGTCAGCCAGCACTACGGCGAGCTGAAGGGCTCTCTGGAGGGCACCCGCATCATCACCTGCCACCTGGGCAACGGAAGCTCCATCTCCGCGGTGAAGGACGGCAAATGCGCCGATACCTCCATGGGCCTCACCCCTCTGGACGGCTTCATCATGGGCACCAGAAGCGGCGGTATCGACCCCTCCGTGGTCACCTACATCATGAACAAGGAAAACCTGACCCCCGACCAGATGGCGGACATCATGAACAAAAAATCCGGCTTCCTGGGCATCTCCGGCATCTCCAGCGACTGTCGCGACGTGCAGTCCGCTGCCGCGCAGGGCAACCCCCGTGCCCAGCTCACCATCGACATGCTGGTATACCAAATCAAGAAATTCATCGGTTCCTATGCCGCCGCCATGGGCGGGGTGGACGCCGTGATCTTCACCGGCGGCATCGGCGAGAACGACGCCAAGGTGCGCGAGCTGGTCTGCTCCGACATGGAGTTTTTGGGGCTCAAGATCTGCAAAGAGCGCAACGCCGAGGCTTCCCGTCACGACGCCATGTTCTCCGCCGACGATTCCAAGGTGGAGGCCTGGGTCATCCCCACCAACGAGGAGCTGCTCATCGCCCGTGACACCATGGAGATCGTTGCGAAATAACGTTTTTCCTCAAGTTCTGGAAGAGGACGGCCGCAGAGCCGTCCTCTTTTTTATCTGCATCCGCCGCCTGTTTTCCGGGCGGCGCCGGAAACATCATAAAGCGGATAGGTTTACATCATAATTTTGGTGGCGAAAGCGTTTACATTGCGTTAAGATAGGAGTAAGAGCAGTAGGAAGCCGCAAAGACCGGAACCGGTTTCCCGAACCATCAAAAAAGGAGTGCAGAATATGAAAGTTGGTATCCAGTTATACTCCGTCAAAGAGCATCTGATGAAGGACGGCCTCGGCACCATGAAGGAAGTGGCCGACATCGGCTACAAGTACATTGAGCCTTTCTCCTCCAACGCCTTCCCCATCGGCGAAGCGGAAAAAGCTTACGGACTGGGCATGAACCGCGCCGACGCCAAGGCATTTCTGGACAGCACCGGCATCCAGATCGCCGGCGGGCACTACTACTACCCCGGCCTGGAGGCCTTTGAGGACATGTGCGACTACTACGCCTACCTCGGCGCCAAAAACTTCGGCTCCGGCGGAGACTTCTACCCCGGCGGCAAGGATGAGCTCCTGCGCAAGATCGAGCTCATGGTAAAAGACGCGGAGATCGCCCGTAAATACGGCCTGCGCTATTACTACCACAACCACTTCTGGGAGTATCAAAAATTTGACGGCAAAACCGTGATGGAGATCATCGCCGAAGAGACCGACCCCGGGCTTGTCTACTTTGAGCAGGATAACTACTGGGCGGCCCGCGGCGGCGTGGATCCGGTGAAAGAGGCCGAAAAACTGGGGGATCGTCTCATCCTCATGCATCAGAAGGATTTTGCCAAAGACGCCGGAGAGCCCATCAATCTTTTTGAAGAGCGCGTGGACATCAACAAGCCCATCTTCCCGGAAACCCACCGCACCAACCGCCACGTGGGAACCTTTGCGGAAGTCGGCAATGGCATTCTGCCCATTCAGGACTACATCGACGCCGGGAATAAGGCCGGTGTGGAATACATTCTGCTGGAACAGGACCTCACCCGCATCGATGAGATCGACTCCATCAAAATCAGCATGAACGCCTTTAAAAAATTCACCGGCGTGGAGTGGGACTGACCTCCTCCCTTTTCCGCGCGGCAAACAGCCGCTCCTCCCGTATGGGAGGAGCGGCTGTTTTTTGGGTCCGCGTGTGTTTAATTTCCGGCGCCCAGAATGATGCCGTCCAGAAGCCCCAGCTGATACTGGTAATGGGCGGCTACCTTTTCCGTGTCAGATTTCTGCATCCCGTCCTTGCGACGGGCGCAGACCATCAGATCCTCGGGGAGCCCCTGGATCCCATCGGCGAGGTCTGTTTCCGCCAGGGGAATGCGGTAAGGATCCTCCAGCTCAAGCTCTGGGTAGCGTTCGGTCAGGTCCATGAGAAGATCCTCCCCCAAAAGCTTGGCGTACTGGGAATCATCTACAAGGAAAACCGTCGTATCCTCCAGAAGGGTAGCGGAAAAGCGGGTGGAAGCCGCCATAACGAGGTTCGGGTCTCCCGTCTCGATGTCCTTGGGGAAATTTGCCTGTCCAAGCTCGATATTGACCCCTTGCTTGCCGTCGTAATCCCCCACATAGGTCTCCAGCTTTAAACACAGCTGTTCGGCCTGCTCATCCGAAAGGTAGGAGTCGGAAGCCATAAACACCGTGGCGTCATAGACCTCCTTGGTCGCAATATCGTGAATCAAAACGGCAAGCAGGATCGCCACAAAAGCGCCGGCGACCGTATGCCATTTGTAGTAGTACCAAAAGTTCTCCCAGCCTTTTTTCCCCTTGAGCTGGTCCGGGGTCCCGTATTTTTCCGCCATCTGATCTTCCGCCTTTCCGAACGTTCCTGAGACCTGTCTTTCAAACAAACAACAGCCCCCGTCCCTCAGACGG
>JALELV010000056.1 GCA_022768545.1 Oscillospiraceae bacterium | reverse complement strand
GACGGAATACTACCTGCCCTTAAGCGAGATCCTTTTCTTTGAGACCGACGGCGGAACGATCTGCGCCCACACCGCCCGTGATGTGTATCAGGTACACTACCGGCTCTACGAGCTGGAGGAGCTGCTGCCGGGGCATTTTCTTTCTGTTCGGGGCCGTATTTCTCATTGTGGGGAAGCTCGGTTTTCTCTCCGGCGTCGGTATCTGGACGCTTTTGTTTTCCATTTTGCTGGCCGCAATGCTCGTCAAAAGCACCCTCCGCCTGAGCCCCGCCGGCATTCTGTTTTCCCTTGCCTTTTTCTGCATCCTCTATGCAGAGCCCCTTCATCTGGAGTCTCCCACCCCCTGGCCGGTGCTGGGCGCGGCTGCCCTGGGCAGCATCGGCTGCGGTTTGCTCTTTGGCCGCAGAAGGGCGCGGTGCCGCGCGTGGCACGGGGAGGAGCACTTTGACCGTGTGGATCAGGTCCCCGGCGACTGCGTGGATTTTTCCACAAGCTTTGGCTCCAGCATCAAATATGTTCACTCCGACCGCTTTCAGCGTGCCTCCATCCACTGTTCCTTCGGCGCCATGAAGGTGTATTTCGACAACGCCGTGGTTCGGGACGGCGCCGCGCTGGTCGGCCTCGACGTCTCCTTTTCCGGTGTGGAGCTCTATGTCCCTTCCGGGTGGAGCGTGGTAAACGACGCCTCCGCCTCCCTGGGGGGAATAGAAGTCCCGTCCAGGAACGTCAGCCTGGGCGGGGTGGAAGTCTTTTACGTCTGAACTTCCGGCACGCCCAAAAGGCCGGCGGCTCGTTTCCGTCTATTTTAAAAAAAGAAGGTGTCTATCATGGCTGTTTTTACCATCCTCCCCTCCCTTGCCGCCCCGCTGTTTGAGCGCTGGGAGGAAACGATGCTCTGGTCCTGCCTGGAGGGCCTGATGGGGGAAGTTCAGGCAGACTCCCCCTCCGCTCCCCGCAGCGTACGCGCCCTGGTAGGGGATTTCTGCTTTCTGGCCGGGGAACCCTCCCCGGAGCTTGTCCGCTGGCCGGAAGGCCGCACCGCCCCTTGTCTGCTGATGGTACCGCGCACCCCAGACTGGGCCCCCTTCATCGAGGCGGCCTTTCCCGGCCGGTGCCGTGCCGTCTCACGCTACGCCTTTGATAAGGATCCGTCGGTCTTTGACCTTGCCCGTCTGAAAACCCTCATCCGTGCCGTGCCGGAAGGGTACTCCCTCCGCCGTATAGACAGTACCCTCTATCGCCAGGCCCTCGCGGAGGACTGGAGCCGAGACTTGGTCTCCCTGTTCCAGGATTGGGAAGACTACCGGCTTCACGGCCTGGGCGTGGCCGCCCTGTTCGGGGAGGAGCTCGTCTGCGGCGCCTCCTCCTACAGCTATTATTCCCGCGGGTACGAGATCGAGATCGACACCCGGGAGGACCACCGCAGGCGGGGCCTTGCCCGCGCCTGTGCCGCCGCTTTTATTTTAGAGTCCCTGCGCCTGGGACGGTACCCCAGTTGGGACGCCGCTACCCCCATCTCCGCCGCTCTGGCCGTTCAGCTGGGCTACCGCCCGGCCGGAGCGTATCTCACCTATGAAGTTCATCCGCTTTGATCCGTCAAAAAGGAGGCATTTTTATGGCTATCGGAATTTTAGCTATCCTTCTGGCCGCCGTCGCCCTGGTCACTCTGCTGCTGGGTATACTGCTGTTTGCTCTTCCTTCTCCCCGCGCCAACACGGTTTTGCTCTGTCTCACGGCCCTCTGGGGCATTGTGGTCGTCTCCATGCTGGCAAGCTCATTCCCCTCCAACTGCCATTTGGAGATCTTCCTCTCCTGGTGCCTGCTGCTGCCCGGCGCCGCCGGGCTTGCCCTGCGCTTTTTCTCCCACGGCAGGGGTCTCCTCTGCCGCGTCCTGGTGCTGGCCCCGGCGGCGCTGGGGGCTGTCTTTCTGGTCCTGGGCTGAAAGGAGCGGCACCTATGGAACGCGAAATGGTCTTTCATGCCTTCCCGCCGGTATGGGATCCCAACTCCCGGGTGCTCATCCTGGGCACCATGCCTTCCCCCCGCTCCCGGGAAAACGGCTTTTACTACACCCACCCCCAAAACCGTTTCTGGCCGGTGCTCTCCTCGGTACTGGGGGAACCCCTTCCGCAAAACAATGAGGAGCGCCGCGCCCTGGCCCTGCGCCGGGGCGTCGCCCTGTGGGACGTTCTCGCCTCCTGCGAGATCCGCGGAGCGGACGACGGTTCCATCTCCCGCCCGCAGCCCAATGACATCGCAGGCCTGTTGGCCCGCACCGGGATCAGAGCGGTGTTCACCACCGGCACCAAGGCGGCGGCCCTGTACCGGCGGCACTGCCTTCCCCACACCGGGCGGGAAGCCGTCCCCCTGCCCTCCACAAGCCCTGCCAACTGCCGGTGGTATACCCGGCAGAGGCTGGAGGAGGTCTACGCCGGGGCGCTGCTTCCCTTTCTGCAGAAGCCTCCCGGCACTCCTTGACCGAGCCTTCGCCGTCCGTATAGTCCGTCTTCCTTACCCGCAACTGGAGGGACGGGGCTGCCTTTTCTTTTTCACGGGGCAGAGGGCGGCGTTATACGCCCCTACGATACACAAAAATCCTCCGGGCCTTGAGGGCCCGGAGGATTTTATCTTTTTCGGTAAACTCAGGCGGCAATCCCGCCGCCCGGGTACTTTCTTATTCGCTGAAGGTGACAGCCTTTCCCTCCCGGTTGGACTGATAGATCCCGTCCAAAATACGGGTAACGGTGTAGGCCTGCTCCGGCTGCACCAGCAGGGGGCTTCCGGTCTGGATGGCGTTAAGCCAGTTGATACACTCCTTGTCGTGGGGGCCCTGGCCGGGCTTCACAGGGGAAACCTTGGGGCGGGTCTCCGCCGGGGTATCGGCCACCACGCTGCTTAAAATCAGCTGTTTGTCGGTGCGCCAGCTGTTGTCGCCGTCGACAGGCACCATGGTGGCGCCGCTTTTGGTCCCACAGACGGTGATCATCCCCTCGCGGATGTCGTTGATGTTCAGGGCCCAGGCCGCTTCCAGGTAAATGGAGGCGCCGTTTTCCATCTTCACCATGCCAAAGGCGGAATCCTCCACTTCATAAGTGTCCGGATCCCAGACGCCCATGCGGTTGCCCTGCTCTCCGGGTTTCAGGGAGGTGCCCAGGTAGTTGAACACGCTGCCCAGCACCATGCGGGGCTTATAGTTGTCCATCACCCACAGAGCCAGATCCAAGGCATGGGTACCGATATCGATGAGGGGGCCGCCGCCCTGCTCAAACTTATTGGTAAATACCCCCCAGGTGGGCACGCCGCGGAAACGTACCGCGTGGCCCTTGGCGTAATAGATATCGCCCAGCGCTCCCTCGTCGGCCAGCCTTTTCAGAGCCAGGGAGTCGTTTCTCTGGCGGTACTGGTAACCGATGGCCAGCAGCTTTCCGGTGCGCTTGGCGGCGTTTACCATTTCCATGGCTTCAGCGGGGTTGATGGCCATGGGCTTTTCACACATAACGTGCTTCCCGGCCTCCAGGGCATTCACCGTCATCTCACGGTGCCAGCGGTTGGGGGTGAGGACATGGACCGCTTCGATGGTGTCATCCTTTAACAGCTCCTTGTAGTCGGTGTACACCTTCGCGTCGGGAACCCCATACTCCGCCGCCGCTTTCCGGGCACGCTCCGGAATAATATCGCAGAAAGCCACCAGGTCAGCACGGTCCTTCAGGGCGCCGAGAGCCAGCAGATGCTTGCTGTTGGCAATGCCGCCGCAGCCGATAATGCCAATTCTTACTTTGTCTGCCACGAAAATTCCTCCTTATTCAAAATCCACCGCATTGCCGGTCTCATAGGATCGGAAACAGGCCTCCATCAGCTTCATCACGCGCATGACTTCGCTGTTTTTGACAATGATCTCCTCTTTGCCCTCCAGGGCCGCGCAGTAGTTGCGGTAAAAATTCTTGACGTCCTCCGGCGCACTGGGGATAGGTTTGCGCAGCAGCTCATCCTCTGTGCGGGGGGCCATGGTCTTGGTAAGGCCCGCCGCAGTCTCCACCGGCACGGCATCGGCGGTATCGTATTTGATGAGCTTGACCAGACGCCCATCGTACTGCCAGTCCTGAATGGTGGCGGTGCCGATGACGCCGTTCATATAGAAGCGGGGCAGAGCGTCGAAATGGCAGGTCCCCACCTCCACCAGGGCGGTCATGCCGCTCTCGAAAGTGAGCACCGCCCGCATACCGTCATCACAGTCGTTGCCCAGCAGGTAGGAGAGCTGGCAGTATACCTTTTTGATCTTGTCGAAAGGGTCAAACTGCAGCAGCTGGTCCAGCAGATGCACGCCCCAGTCCAGCACCATGCCTCCGCCGAACTCCTTGTGGGTGCGCCAGTCGCTGGGGATACCGCGGGACCCCTGCACGCGGGACTCGATGTTGAACACCCGGCCCAGGATCTTGGAATCGAAGATCTGCTTCATGGCGCGGAAATCGCCGTCCCAGCGGCGGTTCTGGTGCACTGTAAACTGTTTGCCCACGCGCTCGGCCGTGTCCAGAATGTCCTGCAGGTCTTTGGAGGAAAGGGTTACGGGCTTTTCGCAGATCACGTTTTTCCCCGCCTCCAGTGCCTGGAGCACCACCCCCTTGTGCAGATGGTTGGGGATCGCCACCAGAACGATATCCACCGCCGGGTCCGCCAGCACCGCTTCATAGCTGCCGTAGGCGAAGAAGCCCTTCTGGCGGGCCGCCTCGTTCTTTTCCTCCAGGATGTCGTACACTCCCTTTACCTCCACACACTCCGTCTGGGAGAGGAGCATGCAGTGCCGGGAACCCATTCCGCCGTAACCGATGACCACAATGCCAAATTTCTTTTCACTCATGTCGATACACCGTTCTTTCCTGTTGTTAATATCTTTTCCCCGCCGCAGGGCGCCTGCTGGCCCTTCCGGCGGGTTAGCAAACAAATTTTGGAAGGTCACTTTTCTCCAGAAATCGTTTACAATCTTTTCCGCAAAAGGCGGAGGGCCTTCTGAAAAGCCCTCCGGAATATTACTTTTCCGCTTCTCCGTCGCTGCGCCCCCGCACGGTGGAACCGCGCACCAGCAGCCGGTGCTGCAGGTAGACGTTGCGCTTTACCTCCATTTCTCCCCGGATCTGCTCGATCAGCATGTTGACCGCCACCTGGCCCATCTCGTGGAAGGACTGCTCCACCGTGGTGAGCCCCGGGTCGGAGAGCTGGGAGAAACCGGTGTTGTCGATTCCCACGATCCCCACCTGTTCCGGAATGGAGAGCCCCAGGCGCTGGGCCGCCACCAGGGCGCCGAAAGCCAAAGTATCCTGAACGCCGAAGATACCGTCCACCTTCTGTTCGCTCAGCAGCTGGCGCCCGGCAGAATAGCCGTTCTGCACCCCGCCCGGCACCCGGACCATCCGTTCCGGCTTTACCGGAAGCCCTGCGTCCATCAGGGCGCGGCGGTACCCGCGCTCTCTGCGGGTGTAGTAGCTGTCCTCCGCCCCGGGCATGATCTCCTGGGTAATGATACCGATGTGGTGCTTTCCTGTCTCAATCAGATGGGACACCGCATCATAGGCCGCCGCTTCCTCGTCGGTGGAGACGCTGGATGCATTGGGAAGGTCCAAAAAGGAGCTGCACTGGACGATGGGCACCGTCTGGCAGAGCCGCACCAGGCTCTCGTCGCTGCGCAGAGCGCTGAACAGGATGGCGCCGTCCACATTCCCCATAAAGAGCTCATTAAAATAGCTCATGCCCCGGGCCAGCTGCCGACGGTCCGCATAGGTAGCTACAATGCGGTAGCCCTGCCGTGCCGCCGCCTCATAGGCGCCGTCCAACACATCGCTGATCGTCGCCGCGCAGATCATCAGCAGGGTCTTTGTCTCCGACCGGCGCAGGTTGCGTCCGGAGCTGTTGGGGTAATAGTTGAGCTCCTCGATGGCGCTTTTCACCCGCTTTACTTTATCGGTGGAGACCGTCGCCGGGCTGTTGATCACGCGGGAGACCGTCGCGATGGAGACTCCCGCCGCCTTTGCCACATCCTGTATTGTTGGCATAATATCACCGCCGTTTCTTTCGATTTGAAAACGTTTTTATTTCAAATATCATTCTATCATCTTTTTCCCGTTCTGTCATTGGGCAAAAATGCACAAATATCTCTGCCGTATCTCAGGTGGATTGCCAGCTTTTCAGAATCTTTTCCTTTCGTTTTTTACAAATTTCAATTTCTTTGTTTTATCTTTACATCATTTTCAGGAAAATTTCTTTTTTGCACATTTTTTGTCAAAAGAGAAGGAGAGTCTGTCGCTCTCCTTCCGCTGAAACCTTATTCTTCCGCCCTGTCCTGCAGCTTTCTCTCCTCCGCGGGCTCATCCCCCAAAACAGGGGGCGTTTCCGCACGCTCCGCGCCGCAGGACGGCTGCAGATCATTTGGCTTTTCATACACTGGTTTTTCATAGGCCGGTTTTTCATAAACCGGGGCGGAAAAACTCTCCGGGGCGGCAGGCGGCGGGGCCTTTGGCCCCTCTGCCGCCTCCACGGCCGGGGCAGGAGCGCCTTGAGCGGCCTCCGGCGGCCTTCCCGTCATGGGAGGCGGCGCATAAAAGGCCGGGCCGGGCTGGGGTACCGGGGATGGGGATGTCGGGGCAGGCCCCCGGTCGGGGTACCCAGGGTACGGGGGATGGCCGTACCCCGCCTGCCACTGGGGGGCCCAGCTCTGCGGCCCACAGGCGCGCCAGGCCCCTGGATAGGAAGGCCTTGGGGGCTCCCCGACATAACCCTGCTGACCACCCAGTTCATCGGGGTGGGCGGCGCCCGCGGAAATGCCCTTATACTTGAGTACCGCGTAAAGCTCCGCCCAGGTGGCCTCGATATAGGGAAACACAAAATAAAGGCCCATGCAGCAGGCTAAAATCCCCAGCAGTCTCCACCCAATAAAGGAGAGATCCAGCACCCACATATCCAGCTTTTCTTCGCTGGTCATTGCCTTGCTGATCTGAAACGCCCGCTCCGCGTCGAGGTTCGGGTTTTCCGCCAGCAGATAGGGGATCATGCTGTATTCATACCCTTTGATCACTCCGGGCACAACAAACAGCAGCGACCAAAGGAAGGTATACAAATCCCGCAGAAACATTACCTTTACCACATTGAGGTACATTCCTTTTCTAAACAGGGAAAACAACTGCCCGGTCTCCCCCCGGCGCTGCCGGTTGGCGATAAAATAGCGGCGTTTCCCCACCTGGACCGGGTTCGTCACAAAAACCTGGAACGCAGCCACGGCAAGCAGGAATATCACAGCGATCACGACCATCAGAACAACGATCTCCGCCGGCAGCTCCCCACCGCCCGTTCCGGATGTACCGGAGGAATAATGAAAAGACGCACTTCCCCCGCCGCCTCCGGCGGCTCCGCCCAAAAGCTCGGCTAAAAAACATACCAGAAGAGCATTCCAATAGCTCCACTTCAGCACCTGTTTGGCATTTTCCTTCAAATAAGCCCTGGTCCAGGTCACGGTCCACCGCCTCCATTTTTCCTGTATTTCTGCCCGCATCATAGCATATTTCTCACACCGGTGCAACCAAAACGATCCACATTCCATATAAAAAGCCGAAAGTCCTCCCAATTTTGCATATAATTGCGGTAATCCGCCTGAAATTAAAATTTTTGAAGTTTTCTCTTTACTTTTTTATTTTCAGCTGTTATAATGAGCCCGACGATTCATTCAAGTGAGGTTGCGTTATGGAATACCGTGCCGCCTGTCAAAACTTTACCTACTTTTTTAGCTGGGGGTTTTTCTTTACCACCGGCTTAATTGAATATGGTAAAATATGATAGGTCACCGGCAATTGCAGGATAAAGATATGGGGCTTATGATATGAAAATCATAAGCCCCATTTTATTTTGCCAAAACTGCCCGCGTGCCCCCGGCCATGAATCCATCTTTCAAATAAAATCCGCAGGAGGAGATCAAAAATGGTTATCGTATTAAAGCCGCACACCGCCCGGGAAGCCCGGGATCAGTTCATCAAGGAGCTGGAATGCTACAACGGGGTCAGCGCCCACATCACCGAGGGGAGCATGGTCACCATCATTGGCCTGGTGGGGGACACCTCCAAGGTAGACCAGGACTTTATCCTTGCCCACGACATCGTAGAGCGGGTGACCCGGGTACAGGAACCCTATAAAATGGCCAACCGCAAGTTCCACCCCAAGGATACGGTCATCGCCCTGAAAAACGGCCTCACCATCGGCGGCGACCAGCTGGTGGTCATGGCCGGCCCCTGTTCGGTGGAAAGCAAAGACCAGATCATTGAGGTGGCCCAAAAGGTCAAGGCTTCCGGCGCCAACATCCTGCGGGGCGGCGCGTTTAAGCCCCGCACTTCCCCCTATTCCTTCCAGGGCCTGCGGGCCGAGGGCATTGAGCTGCTGCTGGAGGCCAAAGCCGCCACCGGGCTACCCATTGTCTCCGAGGTGATGAGCGTGGCCCAGATCCCCTTTTTCAAGGACGTGGATATCATCCAGGTGGGCGCCCGGAACATGCAGAATTTTGAGCTGCTCAAGGAGCTGGGGCATCTGGACAAGCCCATCCTGCTCAAGCGGGGGCTCTCCTCCACCATTGAGGAATGGCTCATGAGCGCCGAATACATCATGAGCGGCGGCAACGAACAGGTCATCCTCTGCGAGCGCGGCATCCGCACCTACGAGACCTTTACCCGTAACACACTGGATCTCTCCGCCGTGCCCGTTTTAAAACATCTCACCCATCTGCCCGTCGTAGTAGACCCCAGCCACGCCACCGGCATCACCTGGCTGGTGGAGCCCCTGGCCAAAGCCGCCATCGCCGCCGGCGCCGACGGTTTGATGATCGAGGTGCACAACGACCCGGCCCGCGCCCTCTCCGACGGCGCCCAGTCGGTAAAGCCCGAGATGTTCGACGGCATTATGACCAGCCTCAAGCGCTATGCCGACATGGAAGGCAAACATTTTTAAGGAGTGGATCGGATATGAGCGAACTGCTGGACCAGGCCCGCCGGGAGATCAACCGGGTGGACGGAGAACTGGTGCGCCTTATGGGGGAGCGGATGCGCCTGGTGGATGACGTGATCCGCGCGAAAAAGGAGGCCGGCCTCCCGGTGCTGGATTCCTCCCGGGAGGCCGCCGTGCTGGACCGGGTGGAAAAAGCGGCCGGGCCGGAGCTTGCCCCCTATGTAAAACCCGTTTTTTCCTCCATGATGGATATGAGCAAATGCTATCAGCACGCCAAAGCCCCCTCTGCCCAGCCGGAGCTTCTGCGGGAAGGGCGGGAAAACGCCTCCCGCCTGCCGCTGCGGCCGCGCGTTGCCTGCCAGGGAAGCCCCGGTGCCTTTTCCGGCGAAGCCGCCCAGCGGATGTACCCCGGGGGGGAGCTCCACTTTGTGGAGACCTGGGACGATGTATTTCGGGCCGTTCAGGATGGCCGCTGTGATTTCGGCGTCCTCCCGGTGGAAAATTCTCTGGCCGGTTCCGTGGGCCAGGTGTACGACCTGCTGATGAAATACCGCTTCACCATCTCCCGGGCCTGCCGCCTGCCGGTGGTACACAACCTGCTGGGGGTGCCCGGCGCCTCTCTGGACGATATTTCGGAGATCTATTCCCACCCACAGGCCCTGGCCCAGTGCGCCAGGTGGTGTTCCGCCCTGCCGGGGGTGCGCACCATCCCCTTAAACAACACCGCCTCCGCCGCCAAAATGGTGGCCGGGCTGGGAGACCCTAAAAAAGCCGCCATTTCCTCGGTCTACTGCGCCGGCATCTACGGCCTGGACGTACTGGCCGCGGGGATCCAATCGGACAAAAACAACACCACCCGCTTTGTCTCGGTCTCGCAGAAGCTCATCATCCCGCCCGGCGCCAACCGGGTGAGCCTGATCTTCTCCCTTCCTCACGAGGTGGGCTCCCTCAACCGCACCCTCGCCCATTTCTCCGCCATGGGGCTCAACCTGACTAAAATCGAGTCCCGACCGGCGCCGGAGAGCTTTCACTACCTGTTTTACCTCGATTTTGCGGGAAGCACCGACGACCGGATGCTGGAACAGCTGATCGGCAGCCTCTCCTCCCAGCTGCCGGACTTTGCTTTCCTGGGGGATTATGTGGAGGAGTGACCGCTTTTCCTCTCCATACAGCACATTCGCATACAAAAAAGGCCCCGGAGACCCGGGGCCTTTTTGCTGCTGTTGCTGCCGTTCTTATTTTACGGTGTTTCCGCTGTCCTTCAGCACAACGTCGTGGGCGCCGCCCTCCACGATAGAAGTGGCGGACACCAGGGTGATCTTGGCTTTTGCCTGCAGCTCCGCAATGGTGAGGGCGCCGCAGTTGCACATGGTGGAGCGCACCTTGCTCAGCGTCATGCCCACATTGTCCTTGAGGCTCCCGGCGTAGGGAACATAGGAGTCCACTCCTTCCACAAAGGAGAGCTTGCTGTCGCCGCCCATGTCGTACCGCTGCCAGTTGCGGGCCCGGGCGGAGCCTTCGCCCCAGTATTCTTTCATATAATTTCCGCCGATATTCACCTTGTTGGTGGGGCTTTCGTCAAAGCGGGAGAAGTAGCGCCCCAGCATGATGAAATCGGCCCCCATGGCCAGCGCCAAAGTAACATGGTAGTCGTGAACAATGCCGCCGTCGGAGCAGACGGGGACGTAGATCCCGGTCTCTTTATAGTACTCGTCCCGGGCAGCCGCCACCTCGATGAGGGCGGTGGCCTGTCCGCGGCCAATACCCTTCTGTTCCCGGGTAATGCAGATGGAGCCGCCGCCGATGCCTACCTTGACAAAGTCCGCGCCGCACTCGGCCAAAAAGCGGAAGCCTTCCCGGTCCACCACGTTGCCCGCGCCCACCTTGACGGTATCGCCGTAGCGCTCCCGGATCCAGTCGATGGTCAGCTTCTGCCACTCGGAGAAACCTTCGGAGGAGTCGATGCACAGCACATCCGCTCCGGCTTCCACCAGGGCGGGGACCCGCTCGGCATAGTCCCGGGTGTTGATGCCCGCGCCCACCACGTAGCGCTTATGGCTGTCCAAAAGCTCCAGGGGGTTCTCCTTGTGGGAGTCGTAGTCCTTGCGGAACACCATATACAGCAGGCGGCCCTCGCCGTCGATCACCGGCAGGGAGTTGAGCTTGTGATCCCAGATAATATTGTTTGCCTCTTTCAGGGTGACGCCCTCATCCGCATAGATGAGCTTGTTAAAGGGGGTCATAAAGGTATCCACCCGGGTGGAAGGGTCCATGCGGGTCACGCGGTAATCGCGGCTGGTAACGATGCCCAGAAGTTTCCCCTCCGCGGTGCCGTCATCGGTGACGGCCACGGTGGAGTGCCCGGTCTGCGCCTTGAGCGCCAGAATATCGGCCAAAGTCTGGTCGGGGCGCACATTGGAGTCGCTGCGGACGAAGCCGGCCTTACAGCTCTTGACCCGGGCCACCATGGCGGCCTCGTCGGCGACGCTCTGCGAACCGTAAATAAAGGAGATGCCCCCCTGCTGCGCCAGAGCCACCGCCATCTTCTCCCCGGACACCGCCTGCATGATGGCGGAGACCAGCGGGATGTTCATGGTAAGCGCGGGCTCCTCCCCTTTGCGGTACTTTACCACCGGGGTCTTGAGACTCACATTGGCGGGGATGCACTGGGCCGAGGAATAGCCGGGGACCAGCAGATACTCGCTAAAGGTACGGGACGGTTCGTCAAAGTAATACGCCATGTTCACTTCTCCTTTTCCGCCGGGCCCTTCCCCCGGCCATCGTAATGTTTTCCCTCCGGCCGCAACGCGGAGCCGGTGCGTAATATTCCTTATATTATATTGATTTTGCAGCCGTAAGTCAACCGGGACACGCCATTTTTCCTTCGGAGAAATGGCCGTTCTTTTCCCGTTTTTTGCGGCGATTATAAGCAATTTTAGCCAAAACCCGCGCCGGGACCGAAAGGCCCCTTTTCTTTGCCGGGGCCTGCACGTTTTTGCTTCTTTATAAAATTCCGCCCCTGTCCCCGGGTTTTTATTGCAATAATCCCTTTCTTGTTTTACACTATTAAGGTAAGAAGCTCATTTGTGCGGCCCCCGGGCCGCCGGACAAAAAGGAGGCCTTTTTATGAAAGCAAAGCTTCGCCTGTGCTCAGCCCTTGCTGTTTTTACGGCGTTTGTCCTCGCCCTTTCCGGGTGCGGGGCCAGCTCCGGCACGGGAGCCTATTACGACTCTGCCAGCTCCACTGCCGCTTATGAAAGCGAAATGGCTTACCCAGAGGAGCCCGCGGCAGCGCCTGCGGACGGCATGACTGCCGACCGTTCCGCCTTCTCTGCCGGAGATTTTACCGTCTCCTCCTCCCCCAACCGCAAGATCATCTGGACGGTGGGCATGGATGTGGAGACGCTGGAGTTTGACTCCTTTCTGCCCGCCCTGGAGGAGCAGATCACCGGGACCGGCGGGTACATTGAAAGCTCTTCGGTCAGCGGAAACGGCATCAACGATTCCCATGGCTACCGCTACGGCAGCGTCACCGCCCGTATCCCCACCGGGAAACTGGACACCTTTTTAAATACGGTCAGCGGGATGTGCAACGTGACCCATACGGACAAGAGCTCCAATGATATCACCCTGGATTACGTGGACACCGAGACCCGGAAGGCCTCCCTGGAAATTGAAGAGGAGCGGCTGCTGGCCCTGCTGGAGCAGGCCACCGATCTGGAATCCATCATCCAGCTGGAGTCCCGGCTCTCTGAGGTCCGCTATCAGCTGGACAGCTACAACTCCACCCTCCGCAACTACGACAGCCTGGTGGATTACAGCACCGTCAACATCAGCATCAGCGAGGTGGCCCGCGTCTCCGCCCAGCCGGAAAAGACCGCCGGAGACCGCATCCGCACCGGGTTTGCGGAGTCTCTTTACAGTATCCAAAACGGTTTCACGGAGTTTGGGATCTGGCTGGCCGTCAATTCCCCCTTCCTGGCACTTTGGCTTGTATTTATCGGCGTCATCGTGCTGGTCACCCTGCTTTCGGTCAAACGGGCCCGCAAAAAGGCCGCCCGCCGCGCCGCGCAGGCCCCCCGCCCGAACCTGTACCCCACGGCGCCTGCGGCGCCCGCCATGCCTCCCCTTCCGCCCATGCCCCCTGTACAGCCCGCCGCTCCCGCAGCGCCTCCTGCCCAGGATGCAAACCGGAACGGCCCGGAAAATAAATAAGCCCCTTTAAAAACAGCTGCCGGCCGGCGCCAAAACAGGCGCCCAGCCGGCAGCTTCTTTGCGTTTAAAGCACACCGCCTTCGACCACGGCAGTGCCATGGTCCCTCAAACCCCCGTCAGGTCAAAAGCCGGAATATAACTTTTGTCGGCAGCGGAGCGCTCCTGCACAAAGCCGTCCTCAATGCCGCTTTCAAAGAGATATTCCTCGATTTCCTCCTGTTCCTCCGCCGAAAGCGGCCGGCCGAGCCCCGGAATGTCCGCCGCGCCCCCGCAGGGGATATATTGGCTCATAAGGGAGAACAGCACCTCCCCGGGGCGGAAGGTCTCCGCCACCCAGTCGATGACCCCCCTGGAGTTTTCAAGCTGTCCCGGCAGTACCAGGTGCCGGATGACCACTCCGCTTTGAAGCAGGCCGTCCTCCCCCATGCGGTAAGGGCCTGTCTGACGGAACATCTCCAGGATAGCGGCCCTGGCAATATCAAAATAGCCCGGGGCGGCGCTGCAGCGCCGGGCCAACATCTCATCGGAGTACTTGCAGTCCGGCAGCCAGACCTGTACCCGGCCCTCCAGCATCCGCAGGGTCTCCACCCTTTCGTAGCCGCTGCTGTTGTACACCACCGGCACCGGCAGCGGATCTTCCAGGGATCTCAGTACCGCCGGAACAAAATGGGTGGGGCTTACCAGGTTGATATTGTGGGCCCCGGCGGCGATCAGCTCCTCATAGATCTCTCTCAGGCGCGAGACGGTGATCTCTTTTCCAAACCCGCCGCGGCTGATCTCCGTATTCTGGCAAAAAACGCATTTCAGCGGGCACCCGCTGAAAAATACCGCGCCGGAGCCCCGCTCCCCACTGATGCAGGGCTCCTCCCAGCGGTGCAGGGCGGCGCGGGCTGCCACGGGGGCCTCCCCCATGCCGCAGGCGCCTTTTTCTGTTTTGCGGTCAGCCCCGCAGAGGCGGGGGCAGAGATAGCATTTCATAACAAATTCCTTTCTTTTTCCGGCCTGTGACAGGTGTTTTCCCGGCGGGCGGGGACACGCTCCAGCACATCGCGGAGGTACCTTGGGAAGCTGAGCCCCAAAAAGCGCAGCGCCGCAAAATAACACCCACCGCAGGCCAGCGCAGAGAGCAGCACCCGGGGCCACTGGGCCCATCCCGGCAGGCTCACATACAGCAGCCGGGCGGCAAGCCCGCCCGCGGCCGCCGCCAGTGCCGGGGAGACAAGCCAGTTTTTCCACCGGAAGCGGATGGGAACCGCGGAAAACACCCACCGCAGGTTCAGCGCCACCCCGGCGATCTCGCTGATCAGGCAGGCGGCGGCATACCCTCCGATCCCATACCGGCGCACCAAAAACCAGGTGGCGGAAAACTCCAGGACCCCCGTTACCACCACACTGGCAGAAGCTTTTTTCTGCATGCCCAGGCCGCCCAATATCGTCCCGGTGACGGCGTGGTAAAAGGAGAGCAGCATCATCACCCCCAGGGGCAGGATATGTTCCCCCGCCCCCGGCTGCCGGTAGATGAGTTCCGCCAGGGGGCTGCCCACCGCCGTCATCAGCGCAAAGGCCGGGAATGCGGCCAGCGCCGTCACCTGGATGGCCTTGCCCGCCTTGCGGCGCACCTGGCTCTCCTCCCGCAGGACACTGTACCGGGAAATGCGCGGAAGCAGCACCGTGGTAAGGGGGAAGAGAAACGCCGACGGCAGGGAGAGCAGGGGCATGGTCATCCCCACCATCACCCCAAAGCTGGACATGGCCTCGCCCTCCGGCACCCCCGCCGCCATCAGCCGGGCGGGGATGATCACCGTGGTGGCGCTGGCCAAAAGATTATTGAGCAGGCCCGCCGCCGAGACCGGCAGGGCCACCGACCCGATTCGTTTTAAAAGCGCCGGCCCGCTCAGGCCGGGGGCCCTGCGCAGATCCCCTCTCCTTTTCCAGAACCTCCGGTAAAACCCCGTGAGGATCAAAACACTGAACACCTCGCTGACCACCATTCCCACCACGATGAGGGCGGCAGCCTCTCCCTCCGGGCAGGGAAGAAACAGGCAGAACAGCGTCAGGGCGGCCGTCATGCGCACAAACTGCTCTGTCAGCTCCGAGACGATGGGCGGCAGTACAAACTTGACCCCATGGAAAAAGTTTTTGTAGATGTTTTCAAAGCCCGTGAGAAAAAGGCAGGGCAAAAGCAGCAGCAGTGCCGCCCGCACCCGCCCATCCCCCAGCAAGGTACTGGAGATAAAGCGGGAGCCCAGGGCCACCGGCAGCCCGATGGCGGCGAACAGCGCCAAAAACACCATTTGGCTCACCGGCACAATGCGCCGCAGGCTGCCGGTATCCCCCACGGCCTCCACAGCGGAGGCCACCCGGGACACCGCCATCGTGAGGCCGGAGCAGGTGCAGGCCATGATGACCGAGTAAGCCGGCATGATAAGCTGATAAAGGCCCATGACCTGGGCCCCGGCCATGCGGCTCATGGCAATGCGGTACAAAAAGCCCATGCACTGAAGCCCCAGAGAGGAGAGAGAGAGCACAAAGGCGTTGTAAAGAACAGAATCCCTTTTCAGTCCCACCGAAAGCCCCCCTTCCCCATATCTTATTAGGGGCAGGGGAACTTCATGACACCGGCGTGTTATCAGTAGCCCTCTTCAAAACTGGCCGGGCGGAGGGGCGCCTCCCCCCGGCAGACCCGGCGGATATTCTCCGCGCAGATGGCCACCACCCGCTCATGGGCGCGGCGGTACTGGTTGAGGCCCGAGATATGGGGCGTGACTAGGGCATTTGGGCATTTCCACAGGGGATGTCCCGGCGGCAGAGGCTCCGGATCGGTGACGTCCAGGGCAGCCCCCGCCAGCGCGCCGGACAAAAGCGCATCGGACAAAGCGTCCAGGTCCACAGCGGTGCCGCGGCCCACGTTGACAAGGTAGGCCCCCCGCTTCATCCTGCCCAGGCGCTCCCGGTCAAACAGCCGCCGGGTACGCTCGGTGCCCGGCACCGAAAGGGCTGCCACATCCGCCCGGCCGATCACCCCGTCCAGATGCTCCGCCGTGCACACCTCGTCGCAGAAATCAGGCTTCGGGGCTTCCCTGCGCCGCACCCCGATCACATGGGCGCCCATGGCCTTTGCCTTTTTGCAGAAGTGGGAACCGATATCCCCCACCCCTACCGAAAGCACCACCGCGCCGTCCAGGGAATCCACCGGGGCATCCAGCCGCTTCCACACGCCCTGTGTCATCCCGTCCCGGTATAGGTGCAGGTTCTTCATCAGGGCCAGCACCGCCCCCAGCATATACTCCGAAATATCCGGCCCGAAGGCGCCGGAAGCCCCCGCCAAAACGATATCTTTCCGGGGATACATTCCCCGGTCGGCGTAGCCGTCCAGCCCCGCGTAGGGCAGTTGCAAAAACCGCAGCTTTGTGGCATACTGTAACAGGTTTCGCACCCCTGCCCCACAGAGGATCTCGTATTCTGCGATCTCCTCCCGGGTAATGGGCCTGTCGTAAAAATCGAACGCCCCCTCCGGACAGTTCTGGGTAAAAACCCGTTTTTCCTCCTCCGTCAGAGGGATCAGCACAGCAACTGGAACCACCTGTATCCGCTCTCCTTTCCCGGGGCACGCCCCGTAAAACAATATTATCCTAACACAGCGGGCCTCCGCTTTCCATCCCCTTTCGGTAATTAATTTTGTTTGCCCACCGCGGCGCGGGAGGAATTTTTCATGTCCTATGCCCAAACGCTCCTCATCATCTGTCCCCTTGTGTTCTTCGCCGGGGTGGTGGACTCTGTCGCCGGCGGAGGGGGGATCATATCCCTGCCCGCTTACCTTCTGGCGGGGCTGCCCATCCACACCGCCTACGGCACCAATAAGATGGCCAACTGCTGGGGCACTGCCATCGCCGCCGGGAAGTTTTATAAAAGCGGCAATATCCGCCTGGGCCCCGCCCTGGTCTCCGCGGCCGGAGCGCTGACCGGCTCCTGGTGCGGCACCCAGCTTGCCCTTTTCCTGCCGGAAAAATACCTTCAGATCTCTTTGATGGTGATCCTGCCCTGCGTGGCGGTCTTTCTGCTGTGCAACAAAAACTTCGGCCGGGAGCAGGCGGCAGAGCCCTCCTTCGGCAGCGGCTCCGCTGTGCTGCTCTGCGCCCTCATCGGCCTTGCCATCGGCGTCTACGACGGCTTTTTCGGGCCCGGCACCGGCACCTTTTTGGTGCTTGCCTTTACCGGCATCCTCAAAATGCCCATTATTCAGGCCACCGGAAATGCCAAGGCGGTAAACCTCGCCTCCAACCTTGCTTCCCTGGCGGCCTATATCGCCGGGGGAAAGGTAGCCTTCGCCGTCGGCATCCCCGCCGCCCTGTGCTCTATCGCGGGGAACTACCTCGGCGCCAGCCTCGCCATTAAAAAAGGGGCCCGTTTCATCCGCCCCATGGTGATCACCGCCATCGCCCTTCTGTTTGGAAAACTTCTTTACGATCTTGTTGCCGGGGGGATCTCCCTGTGAGGGCCGCCCCGGCATTTTACCGTGGGAGGTGAACTGATTTGTCCGAGCTCTTTTCTTTGCGGGCCATCGCCCGCCTTTACAGCGATTTCCCCTCTAAATTCGGCATTCCCCGCCAGAGCGGCCTGGTGGATTCTTTAAAGGCGTCCGTGGTGTTCGAGCCGGAATACCGCTTTCCCGAGGCTCTGCGGGGGCTGGAAGGGTATTCCCACCTCTGGCTCATCTGGCAATTTTCCCAGACGGCCGGGCAGGGATGGTCCCCCACCGTCCGCCCTCCCCGGCTGGGCGGCAACACCCGGATGGGGGTGTTTGCCAGCCGCTCCCCCTTCCGTCCCAATCCCATCGGCCTCTCCTGCGTGCGTCTGGAGGGCATTGACCTTCACACTCCGGACGGCCCCGTGCTGCGGGTGATGGGGGCGGACCTGATGGACGGAACTCCCATCTACGACATCAAGCCCTACCTTCCCTATGTGGACTGCCACCCCGACGCCTCCGGCGGCTTTGCCCTGCAGGTCAAAGCGGGGGTGCTCCCGGTGGATTTTCCTCCCGAGCTGCTGGAACGTGTCCCCGAAGACCGCCGGGAAGCTTTGACGGCAGTGCTGGCGCAGGATCCGCGCCCCGCCTACCAGAATACGCCCGGGCGCGTCTACGGCATGAGCTTTGCCGGGCTGGAGGTGCGCTTTGCCGTACAGGACGGACGCCTTACCGTGGTGGATGTAGCCCGGCAGTCCCTGTGATGAAAGACAGCAAAAAAGGCAGGCGCCTGCGGGCGCCTGCCTTTTTGTGTTAAGCCTGCTTCTTCTTGCCGAGGTACGCTTCCTTGATGGTCTCATTCTCGTAGAGCTCCATGCCGGTGCCCTGCAGGGTGATGCGTCCGGTCTCCATCACATAGCCGATGTCGGCGGTGCGCAGCGCCATGTTGGCGTTCTGCTCGATGAGCAAAACGGTGATCCCCTGCTCATTGATGGTGCGGATAATGGAGAAAATATCCTTTACCACCAAAGGCGCCAGGCCTAAAGACGGCTCATCCATCATGATCAGACGGGGCCTCGCCATGAGGGCACGGCCCACGGCCAGCATCTGCTGCTCCCCTCCGGAGAGGGTTCCCGCCAGCTGCCAGGCACGCTCCTTGAGCCTTGGGAAAAGGCCGTACACATAGTCAATGTCCTTTGTCAGGTTTTCCTTGCGCAGATAGGCCCCGATCTTCAGGTTCTCCAGCACCGTCAGGTTGGCAAACACCCTTCTCCCCTCCGGCACCAGGGTGATCCCTCTGGAGACGATATAGTCGCTGGGTTTCCCTGTCAGCTCCTCCCCTTCAAAGCGGATGGAGGCCGTTTTGGGGCGCACCAGACCGGCGATGCTTTTCAGTGTAGTGGATTTTCCGGCTCCGTTTGCCCCAATGAGGGTGACGATCTTTCCCTCCGGCACGTCCAGGGAGACTCCCTTGACCGCCTCGATCCCCCCGTAGGAGACCACCAGATCTCTTATTTCCAAAATGTTAGGCATCTTCATCCACCCCCAGATATGCGTCGATCACCCGCTGATTGCTCTGCACCTCGTCCGGCGTGCCCTGGGCGATGAGCTTTCCGAAATCCAGCACATAAATGCGCTCGGAGATCTGCATGACCAGGTCCATATGATGCTCGATCATCAGAATGGTGAGCCCGTATTTGTCCCGGATCTGCCGGATAAAATCGGTCAGTTCCTGGGTCTCCTGCGGGTTCATTCCGGCGGCCGGCTCGTCTAACAGCAGCAGCTGCGGGTCGGTGGCCAGCGCCCGGGCTATCTCCAGCCGGCGCTGCAGGCCGTAGGGCAGGGAACCCGCCACCTCGTCCTTCAGATGCGCAAGGCCCTGCTCTTCCAAAAGTGCCAGGGACTCCTGGCGCATCCGCTGCTCCTCCTTATAGCTGAGGCGCAGCGTCGCGGTGAGAAAATTCTGTTTGGCGCGCATGTGTTTGGCAATCAGCACATTTTCATACACCGTCAGGCTGGAAAACAGCCGGATATTCTGGAAGGTACGGGCGATGCCCAGCCGGGTGATGCGGTCCGGCGTGGG
>JALELV010000047.1 GCA_022768545.1 Oscillospiraceae bacterium | reverse complement strand
TTTCCCGTTGTGGGTCTCCAGTGCCGCGGAGATATTTCTCCGGTCCACCGCGTCCAGCACGGTCTTCATCAGCCGCCCTGCAATCCCCCTTCCCTGGGCGGAAGGACGCACGGCCAGCAGGTCGATATGCACCGATTCTCCAACCTCCAGCTTGCGCTCCCATTTGGAGCTAAGGCAGCTGCGAAAAGAAAGAAAGCTTCGGATCGTCGCTCCCGAAGGGTCTTTCCTCCACAAGAGCCAGGCCACCCGCAGGATACAGCGGGCCACTGCAAGGCGGTAGGAGCGATAGGGCCCCTCCCGTTCTGAATCAAACACTGTGATCATGCCGTCGAGGGCCGGGCTGTCGGCCAGCATGTCGGTAAACGGATAGCACATTTCCAGATAACAGTTAAAATACCCCGGCAGTATTTTGGCGCGCATTTCTTCGCTGGGGATCAGATGGACATAGAGCGGGTCCTGAAAAAAGCTCTCCGCCATCATCCCCGCGGCCTGTCTCAGGTCGCTTTTTTGCACTTGATATAGCTCCGGGCAATTCATAATTTCACTCACCTTTTATATTGATACAAAAGAAGGTAAGTTTTGTCAGTACATGGTTCCACCCCTAACCTGTTTGTTTTGGAGTATCCCCTGTTATCCTGGAATAACGGCCCGCCGTTTTCCGTCTCTATCATACCACAGACTCACCGGCCTTTTCAAAGCGCGCAAGACGGCCTTTTCCCCTGTTTTCCCGGGGTTTCCGGCCTGAGCTTTAAACGGCTCCCCGTTCTTCTCCCGGTTTTGCAAAAATCCTGCCGGATGCTTCGCCCCATTCAAAAATATTTGACTTTTCCCCCGCGGGGCGGTACACTGAAACCAAGCTGAAATGCCGGGTGCCGCAAGGCCTGCCGGCTTTTTTTCAGGCGGATATGTAAACGTTTTCCCATCCTGCAAAGCCATATGAACGGAGGGTTACTATGTCCTGGCTTACCCGCGACAAGGGCTTTTACAAAAACCTGTTTTCCCTGGCCGCCCCTTTGATGCTGCAGAATATCGTCACCTATTCGGTCAATCTGGCCGATAACGTCATGGTGGGCTCTTTAGGGGAGGCGGCGCTCTCCGGTGTGTTCATGTCCAACCAGATCCAAACTCTGCTGCAGATGCTGGTCACCGGCCTGGCCGCTGCACTGGCCGTTTTGGCCACACAGTACTGGGGCCGGCGGGATCTGGGCTCCGTCAAGCAGCTCATCGGCATCTCCATGAAGCTCTCCATGCTGCTGGCCGTACTCTGCTGGGGGGCAGTGTTTTTCTTCCCCACCCAGGTGCTGGGGCTGTTCACCGACGAGGCCTCCGTGGTGGAGGAAGGGGCCCGCTACATCCGTATCGTCTGCTTCAGCTACCCGTTCTTTGTGTTTACCAACGTTTTGGTGGCTGCCCTGCGCAGCGTGGAAACCGTTCGGGTGGGTATGTATCTCTCCTTTTCCGCCCTCGTCACCAATGTATTCCTCAACTGGGTGCTCATCTTCGGGCATCTGGGCGCCCCCGCCCTGGGCATCCGCGGCGCGGCTATCGCCACCCTGTCCGCCCGGATGCTGGAAAGCGCCATCATTTTGTTTTACATCAAGCGCGTGGATCAAAAGCTTTGCCTGAAGTTCAGGGAACTGCTCCATTCCAGCCGCGTGCTGGTGGGAGACTTTTTCCGCTACGGCTTCCCCGTCATTTTGGGGGACATCACCTGGGGGCTCAACATGGCCACCCAGAGCGCCATTATCGGGCGGCTGGGCGCGGCGGCCATCTCGTCGGTGAGCATTGCCAACACCCTGCTGCAGATCCTCTCCGTGGGGGTGTACGGCCTCTCCGGCGCCACCGCCATCGTCATCGGCAAAACGGTTGGCTCCGGCGATTACGAAAAGGTGAAGCAGTACGCCCGCACCATGCAGCTCATCTTTCTCGGCATGGGCCTCTTTACCGGGGCGCTGGTGTTCTTCAGCAAGGATCTCATCATCCAGGCCGTCTACCGTAACCTCGCCCCGGAGACACTGCACATGGCCTCCCAGTTCCTCACGGTGCTCTCGGTCACCATCGTCGGCACCGGGTACCAGATGTCGGTGCTCACCGGCATCGTCCGGGCGGGCGGAGCCACTCATTTTGTGCTGGTCAACGACCTGATCTTTGTGTGGCTCATCGTCATCCCCTCCGCCTGTGTGGCCGCCTTCTGGCTGCACGCCGAACCCTGGGTGGTGTTCGCGTGCCTCAAGTCAGACCAGGTCTTAAAATGCGCCGTGGCGGTGGTAAAGGTAAACCGCTTCCGCTGGATCAAAAACCTCACCCGCGCCGACCTGTAACACCCCCTCCCGCTTTCTGCGGCCCCTGCCCCGGCTCCTTTGGGCCGGGGCTTTTTCACCTTGCGGGGCTGTTTCCCGGCACGCAAAAACGCCCTGCCCCCGAAAGGACAGAGCGTTTTGATCGGGACAGACCGCAAAGGTCAGCGGATCTCCTCCTTGCCTCCCATGTACATGCGCAGAGGCTGGGGGATAGCGACGGAACCGTCGGCCCTGAGGTTGTTTTCCAGGAAAGCGATGAGCATACGGGGCGGCGCCACCACGGTGTTGTTGAGGGTGTGGGGGATGTAGGTGCCGTTTTCCCCGCGGACACGGATGCCGAGGCGGCGGGCCTGGGCGTCGCCCAGGTTGGAGCAGCTGCCCACCTCGAAATATTTTTTCTGGCGGGGGCTCCAGGCCTCCACGTCGATGCTCTTGACCTTGAGATCCGCCAGGTCTCCGGAGCAGCATTCCAGGGTGCGCACCGGAATATCCAGGGAGCGGAAGAAATCCACCGTGTTCTGGTACAGCTTTACAAACCAGGAGGCGCTCTCCTCCGGTTTGCAGACCACGATCATCTCCTGTTTTTCAAACTGGTGGATACGGTAAACGCCGCGCTCCTCGATGCCGTGGGCACCCACCTCCTTGCGGAAGCAGGGGGAGTAGCTGGTCAGGGTCTGGGGCAGGTCACTCTCGTCCAGGATCTGGTCAATAAATTTGCCGATCATGGAGTGTTCGCTGGTGCCGATGAGGTAAAGATCCTCCCCTTCGATCTTGTACATCATGTTCTCCATCTCGGTAAAGCTCATGACGCCGTTTACCACATCACCGCGGATCATGAAGGGCGGAATATAATTGGTGAAACCGCGGTCGATCATAAAATCGCGGGCGTAGGAGAGGATGGCGGAGTGCAGGCGGGCGATGTCGCCCTTGAGATAATAAAAACCGTTTCCGCTGGTGCGGCGGGCACTGTCGAGGTCCACACCCTTCAGGTTTTCCATGATGTCGATGTGATAAGGCACCTCAAACTCCGGCACGGCCGGCTCTCCGAAGCGCTCCACCTCCACGTTTTCGCTGTCGTCCCGGCCGATCGGCACGGAAGGATCGATGATATTTGGGATCACCATCATGCGCTTTTTGATCTCGGCGGAGAGCTCTTCCTCCAGCTTCTCCAGCTCCTCCAGCTCCTTTGCCATGGCTGTCACTTCCGCCTTGGCCTTTTCTGCCTCATCCCGTTGGCCCTTGGCCATAAAGCCGCCAATCTGCTTGCTGATGGAATTGCGCTGGCCGCGCAGGGTGTCGCAGCGTGTCTTTGCCTCGCGGTACCGGCGGTCCATCTCCACCACTTCGTCCACCAGCACGAGCTTGTCGTCCTGGAATTTTTTGCGGATGTTCTCCTTGACCATCTCCGGGTCATTGCGCACTACTCTGATATCCAGCATTGTTTTTATCCTCCTCGTTAAGATCAGGGATTCGGCAAAGCCGCCGGAACCCCTCATAAAAAAACTTCCGTCCCATCAAATTATGGGACGGAAGAAACCCGCGCTGCCACCCAAATTGCCGCCCAACAAAGGCGGCCTCTCGTGCGATGCGTTAAAGGGCATCCCCCTCCGGCTCCTCACCGGCGGCTCCAAAAGCGGAAAGCCCCGCGCCCCCACCGGTTTTCAGCAGCCACCGGCTCTCTGCAGAAGGGCGTTGGAACATAACTTTTATCATAGCCAAAAAGCATTTTTTCAATTGACCTTTATTATATCCCTTTCCCGCGGGATATGCAAGGGGCAGCCGAAAGATTTTGCTCCGGGCTGCGGCCAGCCCTATTTTTCTTCGCCCGGTTCATCCATTCGGCCCATTCCATGCCATCTCGCCTCCTGTGTCTCTATCATAGTCTTTTTCCCCAGTGGTTTCCTCTCTTTTGATGCCCGAATAGGAGAGGCTGCCCGCTTGTGTTAGCCCACGTACTGATAGATCCCCAGTTTGCTGAGTTCATCCCAAAAGGTATTGGAGTAATATTCATACATCATGGTATCCAGGGCGTAGCTGCCGTCGCAGCGGGGAGGGTCCTCCTGGATGGAGGCGTGAAGCTTATCGATCTCCCCCGACACATACCCCCAGCGCTCTTTCAGGGTATCGTAGCGCGCATCCTCCAGGGCACCGATGTACTTTTCGTACTCCTCTTTTTTCTCCAGGCTGTCGGAAAGGCCCTGCAGAATGTCCCCGAGCTCTTCCTCCTCTTTCTCTCCAGCGGAGTAGAGCACTATCTGGCGGAAGCCGTTCTCCCATACATCCATGGCAAGCCAGCAGTCAATCTCATAGAGCTTTTGGCCGATGTCCTCCTCCGAGGGTTTTCCGCAGGCCGTCATAGACAGCACCAGGATGCCGCAAAGCAAAATACAAAAAAAGCGTTTCATCGTGTCCTCCCGCGCCCGCCCCCGCTTTTCCGGAGACCGGCGGCTTTTTATCCTTTTGTTGTTTTCCGCAGCAGGCCGCAAACAGCCGCCGCAGACACGGATGTATTATAACCCGTCCCCGGGGCGGGAACAAGAGCTTTTCTGTGAATTTTTGTTTTGCGGCGGGGCTGCCGGCAGGGCGCAAAAAAGCCGGTGCGAAACGCACCGGCTTTTAAAGCCTGCCCGGGCTCTGCTTATTCGTCCCGCAGGGCCTTTGCCGCCTCGATGACTTCCGGCTCCAGGTTGGCGGGAAGCTGCTCGTAGCGCTCAAACTTTAAGGAGAAGGAACCTCTTCCCTGAGTCAGGGAGCGCAGGAAGGTGGAATAATCCGCCATCTCGCTCATGGGAACCTCTGCGACGACCTCCTGCAGGCCGTCCCCCGCCGGGTTCATACCCAGCACGCGGCCGCGGCGCTTATTCAGGTCGCCCATGATATCGCCGGTATTGGAATCCGGCGCGTAAACGCTGAGGGTGCCCACCGGCTCCAGGATACAGGGGCTCGCCTTGGCAAGGCCCTCTTTGTAGGCGATGGACGCCGCCATCTTAAAGGACATTTCAGAGGAATCCACCGGGTGATAGGAGCCGTCCACCAGGGTGGCCCTCAGGCCCACCACGGGGTAACCGGCCAAAACGCCCTTCTTGATGCAGTCCCGCAGGCCCTTTTCCACCGCCGGGAAGAAGTTGCGGGGCACAGAGCCGCCAAACACGTTCTCCTGGAAGTCAAGGTCTTCGCAATCCCAGGGCTCGAACTCAATCCAGACGTCGCCGTACTGTCCGTGCCCGCCGGATTGCTTCTTGTGTTTGCCCTGCACCTTGACCTTCTTGCGGATGGTCTCACGGTAGGGCACCCGGGGCTCCTCCATGGTGACCTCCACGCCGAATTTGCTCTTTAATTTGGACACCAGCACATCCAGGTGCTGCTCGCCCAGGCCGGAGATGACCTGCTGATGGGTCTCCACATTGTTGACATAGCTGATGGAGGGGTCCTCCTCTATCAGGCGCTGAATGCTCTGGGCGATCTTGCCCTCATCGCCCTTGGTTTTCGGAGCGATCGCCATAGAAAGGCAGGGTTCCGGGAACCGGGAAGGCGCAAATTTCACCGGGCGTTTGGGGTCATAGAGCGTATCGCCGGTGCGGGTCTCGGAGAGCTTGGTCACCGCCCCGATATCGCCTGCCACGATGGCGCTGGTGTCTTCCTGCTTTTTGCCCTTGAGGTAGATGATCTTGCCCAGACGCTCCGGCTGCTCCGTGGTGGAGTTGACCGGGATCTGGTCGGCAGAGAGCCTGCCGGAGATTACCTTGACATAGGAGAGCTTGCCCACAAAGGGGTCTGCGACCGTTTTGAACACATAGGCCGCCAAGGGGGCGTTTTCATCACAGGGGATCTCCACCGCGCCGCCGTCTGGGGTCTCTCCGGTTTCGCCGGAGGCCTCCTCCGCACTGGGCATCAGCGCCGCAATGGTGTTGAGCACCGTGTCCACCGCCTCCATCGTAAAGGCAGAGCAGCCCAGCACCGGAGTGATGGTACCGTCCTTGATGCCCTTTTTCACACCGGCGGTAATCTCCTCCACGGTGAACTGCTCGCCGGAGAAATATTTTTCAAAGAGCTCCTCGTCGGTCTCGGCGATGGCCTCGGAAATAGCCGCCACCAGGCCGTCAATGCGGTGCCCCGCGTCGGGCATGGGGGTCTCCTGCGGGTTTCCCGCCGCATCGTAGACGTAGGCCTTCATGTCGATGAGGTTGATGTAGCTTTCCACGGCGTTGCCCACATAATGAGGCACCACCAGCGGGCAGACGGAGGGACCGAACTTCGCCTTGAGGCCCTCCAGCACCTTATAAAAATCCGCATGCTCTGCGTCCAGCTTGGTCACTACGAACATCCGGGATTTTCCCAGGTCGCCGGCCAGCTTGTATGCCTTCTCGGTGCCGACGGAGACGCCGGATTTTCCGGACAGGGCAATCAGCACACTGTCACAGGCCCGCACGCCCTCGTAAAAGCCGGTGGCAAAGTCAAACAGCCCGGGAGTATCAAGAAGGTTGATCTTGGTATTGCCCCATTCCAGAGGAGCCACCGCCATGGAGACAGATACCTTGCGCCGGGTCTCTTCCGGGTCAAAGTCGCAGATCGTATTGGCTTCGATGACCTTTCCCAATCTATCAGTAGCGCCGGCTTTAAACAGCAGGGCCTCCGCCAGAGACGTCTTTCCTGCATTTCCGTGTCCTGCCAAGGCAATGTTTCGAATCTGCTTTGCGTTATATTGCCTCATAATTGTTCTCCCCTTTCAGAATAGGTTGCCGCTTTGCGGCACCAAAACGCTGAAATTGTGTAAATTATCCAAAATCCAACATTTTTTCAGCGCTTCATACTGTCTATTATACAGATTCTCCCTGTCACATTCAAGCAAGTTTTCTGAAATTTGGGCTGTAAATCCGTAGAATAAATGAAAAAGAGATTGTGCAAAACGCATATTTTTTATTCTTTATCCACCGAAAAGATATGAAAAACGGACACATTCCCCACCAATCTTCCAAAAAGGCGTTTATCTCTTCCTCCCCCGGATGTCAAAAAAGCCCGGAGAAAATTCTCCGGGCTTTTTCCCCTTTTGATCAAAGCAGCTTTTTTAAATTGGGGAACAGCAGCACCCCCGCGCCCCAGAGGATCTGAAACGCCATGACGGTAAACACATTGACCTGCTGAATGCCCCCCATAAGGGAGAAAAACGCCACGATGCCGTAGCCCAGCACCACACCCACAATCTGCAGGATCATCCCCAGCCCCATGGCGCTTTTGACACCGATGGCGGCGGAGACGCCGCCCAGGAAACCGCAGGCCCCGCCGCATCCCGCAAGCCCTGCCTTTGCCGCGTCCCGTGGGGCGGTGACGTGGTCAAAATCCCGGTGCAGCTTGGCTGGGAGCACCCGGATCATATCCTCCGGGAGGTCGTACACCGAGGCGATCTTTTTTCCGGTGAGGTTGGGGTCGGTGGATTTTACGATGAGCGCGACCCCTTTGCGCTCCATATCCTCCAACACCCGGGCGATCCCGTCGTCCGCCAGATAGCTTACCACAAACATGGCAATGAGCTCTCCGGAGTTGGCCAGATATATCAGCTCCCGGTCCCCCGTGCGGTATTTGAGCTCATAGTCCCGGGAGGGGGTGTCGATATCGTGGCGGCGCATCAGTTCGGCGCTGCCGATAAGGACCCGCTTGCCGTCCACCCAGGCGGAAAGGCCCATGCCGTCCTCGTAAGTGAGGTTTTCTACCTTTTTGAGCATGGACGTATTGCCCTGGATGATCTTCATAAAGATGCCCCTGAGGGTACCGTTGCAGGAGCAGACGGCGCTGGCCGCGTCCAAAATGGCATCGTCGATGCGGTTTTTCTCAAACATCTTGATGTTGTGCAGCTGAACGGAACTTTCGGGAAACAGGTCGCTTCCTTCTAAAGTCACGGCGTTGACCTCGCTGAAGGTATCCACCGCCTCAAAGCCCGAAAGCATGGCCCCTGTGGGCGCCAGGGCCCGGCTGGCCCGGTACAGGGGAAGGTTCCCCACAAAAGCAGAGGTGATGGGGGCGGAAATAGCCATACAGGCCGCAAAATTAGTCAGCGCCACAAAAATATCCTCTGTGAGGAAATAGGAAGCCACCGCGATGATCAGACCGCCCGCCGTCACAATGGGAGCCAGGACACGGGTAACGCCGTCGGTGCTATCACAGGCGTAGGACTGATCCAAAAAATGCTTTAAAAACCCGCTGTCGCAGTTTGCCGCGATCACCGGCAGGTCAATGTCGAGCCCCCGCGCCAGGTCCTGGGCGAGCTCACGGTCCCGCACCAGCAGCACGGCCTTCTTCTCACCGGGGCCGGAAACCATCTTGAAATTTGTGCTGATACGGTTGATGATGAGCAATTTGCCCACGGTATTGCAGACAAGGCCCAGCACCACCATGGTAAAGTAAACACCGATGCGGGCGTCGGAAAAATGTTCCGGCATCAGGGCCAGGGCCACGCCCTGCACCAGCACGGCGATCACCGAAACAGCGGAGAGCGAGTCCCCATCCGCATGGAAGGTAAAGAAGGAGAGCAGCCCGCCGCCGATGACCGTGTTGCACACCAGCGCCGCCAGGATCACCGGGATCATGCTGGCGATGAGAAAAACTCTCGGCTGCTCCGTGGGGGAGAGAAAACCGGGCAGCGGTGCCCCGATGTACTCCGCCGCAGAAAAGTAAAGCAGCACCAAAAACAACAGAAAAGTGAGGGAAAAACGGGTCACCAGCCCGGATTTGACCCGGCGGAAATCCTCTTTGATATCCGGAATATCCTGCGGGCCGGTGTAATCATCTATCTCACTTTCCCCGGGGTTTTCTTCCTCAAGGTAAAAATCATCGTCCTCCGGCTCATCCTCCTGCAGCAGGCCTCCAAAATCGGCCCGGGGCAGGTCCCGGGTGTCGTCCAGGTCGCTTCGCCGCAGGCCGGAAGCTGCCGGCGCCACGGGGAGGTCCAGCTTGGTCTTTCCCATCTCCTCCCGGCCTTCCTCTCCCGCAAAGCTCAGCTCCAGCCGGAAGGGCTCTTTTTCCGGCGCGGGCATGGGGGCCTGCCTGGCAGGAGCCGGCTTTACCGGGGCTGGCTTTTTCACGCTTTTAGCAGGAGGTTCCTTTTCCGGCAGGGTGGAAAAATCCGCTCCCTCGCCAAAATATTTGCCCAGGTCAAAGGGGTCGTCCCGGGGCGGGAGCTCCCTCCCCGGCGCCGGCCGGAAGGCGGCCTTCTCCCGCATGGGCTCCTCCTTCGGAAAAGCAGCGGTTTCCCGCTCTTCTCCCTGCCCCGCGCGGAGAGGGGCGGAGAGGCCGGGCTCCCGGCCTTTCTCCTCCCTCTCGAAAGCATCCGCCGTTTCCTCCGCCTCGGAAGGCTCCCGCTCCGGGCGGCGGGCCGGCTCTGCAAATACCGACTCTCCCCGGGGCGGGGCGGAGACAGCGCCCTCGCCGCGCCCGCCCTTCTTGCGTTTGATCTCCGCCAGAATATCATCGACGTTGTACTGCTTATCCATGGCCAAAACCTCTCCTTTTACGATGTCTGCCGGCTGAAAAGCCTTTCTTTCTTTCGGGCGCGCCCTCCGGCACACCGCGGCCCTCCGCCCGTTTATTTTGCCCTCAGCCCTAGTCTCTGCCGCGCGATCTCATACATCAAAATACCGCCGGCCACCGAGGCGTTGAGGGAGGTAATCTCCCCCCGCATGGGGAGGGAGATGATAAAATCACATTTTTCACGGATCAGCCTTCCCACGCCGTTCCCCTCGGAGCCCACCACCAGGCCCACACCGCCGGAATAATCCGTCTGGCACCAGCTCTCCCCGTCCATATCGGCACAGTAGAGCCAAACGCCCTTTTCTTTCAGCTCCTCCATGGCGGCAATGAGATTGGACACCCGCACCACCGGCAAATGGCTTGCAGCCCCCGCCGAGGTTTTAAACACAGTGGGCGAGAGCCCCGCGCTGCGGCGCTTGGGGATGATCACGCCGTGGGCGCCGCTGCACTCCGCCGTCCGGATGAGAGCCCCCAGGTTGTGCGGATCCTCAATTTCGTCAGCCAGAACCACAAACAGCGGCTCTCCGGCTTCCTCCGCCCGGCGGTAAATGTCCTCCATTTCGCAGTATCGGGCAGCCGCCATAGTGGCCGCCACCCCTTGGTGGGACTGATGCCCCGTCATGGCGTCGAGCTTCTGCGCAGAGACGTCCTTGACCGGAAGCCCCTTTTCCCGGGCCAGAGCAATAATTTTGCCGATACTGCCCTTTCCGTCCCCCGGCGCCACATAGATCTTATCGATAGCCGCCCCGGATTTGATCGCTTCCAGCACGGCATTGCGCCCAAAAATCAGGTCTGACGTCCTGTCGGCCTCCCTGGCCTCCCGGCGGCCCGCGCCGCCCCGTTCCTTCTGACCGTCCATGCTGCCCCTCCATCCCTTTGCCGGAAACCGCGACGCCGTCCGGCGGCCGCGCGGCAAAAGCCCTGTTTTTTCATCTGCGCCAAAACGCGCCCGGCCGCACAAAAAGCACCCGCCGCCGGGCACAGGCGGATATATGTTTTTATCTTAGCATATTTTGTCGAATTTTGGAATATCAGCCGGCGGGAAAATCCATCTTTTTACCGCACCAGCAGAGAAACCACCATGGCCGCCGCCGCGCCCAGAGCGCCCGCCGTCCCCATGCGCAGCAGCTCCCCCCAGGAGGGGCGGCGCCGCACCGGGATCTTCATCCGCGAAATGGTGCCCACATATTCCCCGGCCTTTTTTTTGATCTCCCCGGTATCCTGCCCCTTTTTTTCCTCCCGCACAAACAGGATCGCCTTGTCAAAGTAGTCGTTTTGGATATCCACGATCTCAATAATTTTTTTGTTTACACCCCGGATCACAGGCTTCTCCTCCCTTTAAAACAGCATTGGAAAACATTTCTCCCCTGTAGTGTGTTCGGCTTATTCACGTATATTCACAAAATCCGCCGATGCCCGGGGCAAAAAGATACGCTTTACCGCCCTTTTCCCGCCTGCATATACCCGCTGTAATCGCGCATGGTGTGACTGGCTGTTGAAAACACGGTGGAAAGTGTGGAAACCCTTTGATTTTATGCGTTTCAGCGTTTCCCATACCCCTGTGGAAAGCTGTTTTCAACTTTTCCACAGAGGTATGTGGAAAGCAGAAATAAAATTTTCAGAACCTTTACAAATCCTTTTATTTCAAGCTTTTTCGGCACTCTCCGCCCGGCTTTGACAAAATACCGTCTGTAAACCTCCGCGGATGTATATACAGACTCTGCCCATATGTTCTCCAAAAAGTTTTTCTCCTCTGAAGCTTTTTCGGCCGCCGCCGCGTAAAACGGCAAAAAAACGCCCGACGTGGTCACATCGGACGTTTTTGCAAATTGCCCCGCTGGCATAAAACGGCCGCTTGAAGCCAAGCCGCCTTTCAGAAGCTTTTGCCCGCTCCCGCAGAATTTACAGCGTGATCCAGTACCGCTGCTCGAGAACGCCTTCTTCGTTTATCACTTCGTTTTCGAGGACGCCGCCGTTCTTGACGATGGACTTTGCGGAGCCCATGTTGTCCTTGTCACAGGTCATCAGCACCCTTGGGATACCGAGCTTGCGGCACTCCTCCAGCGCCAGGGCGATCATGGCGGTGGCGCAGCCCTTTCGCCTTTCGCCGGGCCGCACGCCGTCGCCGATACGCCCGCCGGTAACCAAAAGCCCATCGTTTAAATAGTGCCGGATGTCCACCGCGCCTACAAATATGTCGCGGTCAGCATCCAGTGCAAAGAATACCGAGTTGGGGACGAGCCCATCCTTTTCTGTCTTCCGCTCCAGGTGCTCCAGATAATATTCAAAGTCCCGGTAGTCATTTTTCCGGATCGCGTGGGGTGAAAAATGCTGCTCCGCGGCCAGCCATTCCTCCATCATGTCGAAGAGCTGGCGTCCGTACAAGGGAGAGAGCTTTACCAGTTTTATGTTCATCCTTCTGCCTCCCCGCAAGGTCTCACGCCTGCCCGCCGAGGCGGCGCAGACGGCCTGCTTCTCTTTCCAAGACCCGACATATAAAAACTTTCGGCGGCCGGGATGAGCGCCGGCCGCCGGGGGATTTTAAACTGTTTGGCAACTATTCCGGCCTGCGGGAGGTGAGATACCAGACCGCCCGCTCGATGGAGTCCCGGCTGTTTCCCCAGTCCCCTCCGCTGTTGCGGTAGTCGAACATGCGGCAGAAGTGGCTCACATCCTTCTGCAGCGGCTCCAGGTACTGACGGGTGAGCTTTAAGGTCACGTCGTTAAACTCCGCGGCCCGCTTGCCCAGGTAGCGCTCCGAAAGCCCGGTGAGCAGGGCGTAATGCTCCAGACAGATCACCGGCTGCTCCCCGTAGAGCGTCCGGAAGGATTCCTCCTTTCCCCAAAGGCGCAGGGTGGTCTCCAGCATCCGCTCCATGGCCCAGTCGATCTTCGCGCAGACATAGCAGCTCCCGGCAAGGTCCCTGGCCGCCGTCCCGCGCCGGTCGCGGCCCAGGAGGGGTTTTTTGGGCTTCAGCACCTCCTTCTGCAGATGATCCAGATGGCTCTCCAGCATCAGCGCCAGGGAGAGGCGGTTTTTGCAGTGCAGCATCTGCCCAAAATGACGGGAGCAGAACCCCGCCTTGTTGGTCTCTATCCGGATATCCGGCTCCATCATGGCAGCGCCCATGATGTATTCCACACACCGGGCCTCCAGAACGTCCCTCATGCGGCAGATGGGGCAGCCGTCCTTCGGCTCGAATACCTCGCTGACGGGAATGGTATAGATCGTCTCTTTCATGCTGACCTCCTGTATGCCCCGCCCGGCCGGGCAGGACGATCTTTCTGTGGCCATCATAGCACAAATCTGTTATAATGGCAAAAGCAAAACGGAAAGGACACAGGGGGGAACGGCGCATGAAATACCTGAAAACAGGGGCGGAGGAGATCTGTTTTACCCAGGAGGATTTCTCTTTGGAGCAGACATTGCAGTGCGGGCAGTGCTTCCGCTGGAGGCGCGCCGCATCCGGCGTGTGGGAGGGGGCGGCCGGCGGCCTTGTCTGCCGCATTGCACAGGAGGGGCACCGCTTTCGGGTCACCGGTGTTCCCCTTCCGGTGTGGGAGGAGTTCTGGGTGCCTTACTTTGACCTTTCCCGGGATTACGGGAAGCTCAAAGCCCGGCTTGCGGCCCACCCTGTGCTG
The DNA here is from genome assembly GCA_022768545.1 of Oscillospiraceae bacterium. Taxonomy (GTDB): domain Bacteria; phylum Bacillota; class Clostridia; order Oscillospirales; family Ruminococcaceae; genus JALELV01. The sequence continues at coordinate 43,156 of JALELV010000047.1, read as the reverse complement.
GCCCGGGCGGTGGAATATTCCCCGGGGCTGCGCGTGCTCCGGCAGCCCCCCTGGGAAGCCCTGTGTACCTTCATCATCAGCCAGAACAACAATATCCCCCGCATCACCGGCATTGTGGAGCGGCTCTGCCTTTCTTTCGGCAGCCCCATCGCCCCGGGCTGGAACAGCTTCCCCTCTCCGGAGCAGCTGGCCGGGCTCTGTGCCGATGACCTCGCCCCCCTGCGCAGCGGTTTCCGGGCCAAATACATTCTGGACGCCGCCCGGAAAGTTTCTTCCGGCGAGGTGAGCCTGCGGGCTGCCGCCTTACTTCCCATAGAGGAGGCCCGGGAGGAGCTGATGCGCATCTCCGGCGTGGGGCAAAAGGTGGCGGACTGTGCCCTGCTCTATGGCCTGGGGCGGGTGGAATGCTGCCCCACCGACGTCTGGATCCGCCGGGTGATGCAGCAGTTTTTCCCCCAGGGGCTCCCGGAATGGATCCTCCCCGAAGCGGGCCTTGCCCAGCAGTATCTGTTCCACTACGCCCGCACCTGCCCCGGCGCGCTGGACCGCGGGGAATAGCCCCCCCGGTACACCTGTATTTTTCTCCTTCCCCTTTCCAATTCCTCCCAAAAACGGTATACTGAAAGAAAAGGGCCTCGGTTTCGGGGGCAGAGGAGGGACAAAAATGAACAGGCGTGGTATCGCTGTCACGGTGTTGTTCTTTGCCGCAGTGTCCGGAATTTGCATTTGGATGGTCTGCGCCGCCTTTTCCTCGGAGGCGGATCTTGAGCTGGAAACCGGCGGAAAGGGCTGTTTTGCCCCGGATACGGTCGCCGCCATCGAAGAGGCGGTGCGGCCGGCCCGGCTTTCCTGCGAAAGCTTTTGTCTGGAGCTCGACTACCGCGGCGGGCTTCGTGCCCTTGACAGCCGCCTTCTTGTGGAAAAAGAAACCTCTCAAACCTTTTTCTCCCTCTCCTGGGCGGACGGCGTTCTCCGGCTGGACCGGGGGAAAAAGGCCGAAAAAGGCTACCAAAAGCCTTCCCACCCCTTTTACGAGGAGGAATTCTCCCTGGTCTACCGCCGGCTGGGGAACCTTCCCTGGGAAAAGCTTCCGGAGCTCGCTCCCATTGCCCGGGACGACTACTACCGTTTGGCGGCGGAACACCTGGACGCGGCGGACCTCACCCCCTATCTTGGGGAGGACACCCCTGTGTTTTGGGTGTCCCCCACCGGCGGAGTCTCCCCGGTGGAGCGCTCCTTCTGCCCGGTGGGGGAGTTTGTCCCCATCTTCTGCCACAGCATGCGCTGCAATTATGACGACGATAAAGCCCCCACCTATACCCCCACCCTGCGGGCTCTGATGCTGGTGGAGCTGTAAGGGCTCCCTTTCCGGGGCGCTTCTGCCCCTCCCCGTGGGTGGGGATCCGAAAGGCGGGGCATATCCCTTTTCAAGCGCCGGAAGGGCGGGAAGCAGCTGCTTCCCGCCCTTTTTTGCCGGTCATGCGCCGTCCTGCAGGCGGCAGGCCAGCACGGTGATATCGTCATCCTGCAGCCCCTGGGCCCGGAGCTTCGCGGCGGCGGCGATCTCGTCGGCGAGCTCCTGCACCGGGAGCGCCGCGGAGCTTTTCAGCATCTCGGTCAGCCAGCCGTCCCCCGCAGATACCGCCCCGTCTGAGACCATGATCACCGTGTCTCCCTCCCGGAGGTTTATGGTATTCTTTTCAAAAGACACCTCCGGGAGGATGCCGGCGGGCAGGGAGGCCGCCTCCACCCGGGCCACCCCATGCCCCCGCAGCACGTAGGATGGGGCGGCCCCCGCCTTGAGGAATTCTATCTGCCCGGTATACAGGTCAAAAGAGACGATATCCACCGTTGAGAGGGATTCCTCCTCCGACTTGACCAGCAGCGCGGAGTTGAGCAGGCGCAGGGCTGCGTCGAACCGAAACCCCGCCTGCAGCATCCTTTTCAGCAGCCCGGTGGTCATCACGGCGTCCACTGCGGCCCGGCCTCCGCTTCCCATACCGTCGCTTAGAATGATATGGGCGCGGCCGCGGCCGTCCCGCACCAGCTCAAAATCATCCCCGCACACCCTCGCCCCGCCGCGGGTAAGCTGTTTTGCCCCAAACGCAAGGCCGTACCGGGGCTTTGGCGCGAACATCAGGCGCGCCTTTCCCTCTGTCTGTGTGACGGAGGGAAGGCCAAACTCTTCCCCGCAGATCTCCGAAAGCTCCACCGCGGCGGCGGCTTCATCCACCCGGGGCAGCTTATAATCGGGGAGGATCACCTCCGCGGTCAACCGCCCCTCTCTGTCCTCGTAGCAGCTCACCGCCTCGGGCTCCGCCCCGCCTTCGGTAAAAAACTTCCGGATCTTTAAGCCGCTGCGGCCGTCGGGCTCCGAGATCTCCCCCATTTCGGCAGACAGATCCGCAAGCAGCATGGCCAGGCCTTTAAACTGGTCTGTCACCACGCCCCGCACCCCCGCCGTCCTGCGCCGGAGCTCCCGGCGGCTTTCATAGTCCCGATATCTCCGGTTGACCGCTCCGACAAGCTCCTCCGCCCTCCGGCAGCGCTCCTTCAGGGCGCCGGTCAGCTCCTCCGACTTTGCCTCCCCTTTCTCCCGCAGAGACCCGGTCAGGCGGTTTAAAGCGTCCATGCTGCCGCTGTAATCCCGCTCCCAGCACAGGGCCCGGCGGGGGCATTTTCGGCAGGTCTCCTCCACCGCGGCGGCATAGACCTCTTCCACGCTCCCTCCGCCCGCTTCGGAAAGCCTGCGGGATACCTCCGCCGTGGCCTCGGAGATATCCTCCAGCGCCCGGGATGCAAAGGAAAGCCTGCGCAGCAGAAGGCCCCGGACCGCCGGGGCAGTGCTCTCCGGCTTTGCCTGGGAAAAAAAACGGATCCTGCCCAGCAGTCGCCCGGGGAGCAGCATAAAGGCCACCGACCCGATGAGCACCTCATACAACACAGCGTAGGCCTGGTATTCCGTCCCCAGCACCAGGGCCGAAAGGCCGTTTACCAGCACAAAGGCCACCGCACAGCCAAAGGAGCCAAAGACGGAGAACATCCCCGCCAGCAGCCCGCCCAGGCCATAGGATTCTGTCAAAAAGGCAATGTCACCGCCCAGCATCCCCATGGCCACCCCGGCGGTGACCCCCGCGATGGCGCCGCCGCCCTCTTTCCCGTACCGGGCCGCCAGCAGCACCATCATCACCGCAACAGCCCGTCCCACGGAGACATCCCCCACGGTAAAGGAGCCCAGCGCCACCACCGTCAGGGCAAAGGTGATGATAGCGCAGGAGAGATCCGCCGTGGAAAGCGCCGACATGGGCTCTCCCCGCATGACGACCGAAGCCGTGCGCATAAAAAAGAACGAAGCGCCTCCGCAGAGCACCGCCTCCGACAGCGCCATGATGAGGTCGTAGGCGGTTATGCCCCAGATGGACTGCAGAAGCAGCGCCGGGGCAAGCAGCGCCGCAAAGGCCGCCGCCGGGACGGTAAATGCCCTGTATTTCTGCAGCCTGCCCCCGCCAAACACCCATTTGAACGCCATCAACAGCAGGAGGCTCACGATATACCGGCTGTTGGAGGCGGGCTGGAAGGAAAACAGGTACCCCGCCATGGCCCCTGCCCCCGCCGCCATGGCAAGGTCCCGCCGGGCCGCGGCGGCCAGCGACACCCCAAAAGGCGCCATGTCCCCCATGATATAGGCATTGGACATTAAAAAGGAGAGCAGCCCGATGCCGATATTTTCCCATACCTTGGCTTGTCCTTTTACAAGCTCCGCCGTTTTTTGCCGCCAGTTTTCCGCCGGCGCCGCCTTTGTTTTCATTGTCCTTATCTCCCTGTCTGTCGGCTTTCCCGGAACCGGGCCCGAAGAAAACCTTTTTTGTTTTATTATAGGAAATATTTTCCGAAAAACCTGTCGAAGGAAAAGGCCTGGGTGAGGGCCTTTTTCTCCGCCCCGTTTTAATTCAAAATGTGGTTTTCGCCCCGGTAAACCTTGACAATCTCCCCGCCCGGGCGGTATTATAAAATGTACGCAGACAAACAATAATCTCACAGAAATGAGGATGTCGATATGGTATTAGAAGGGGTACGCACCCGGTTTGCACCCAGCCCCACCGGTTATATGCACGTGGGCAACCTCCGCACCGCCCTGTACGCGTTTTTGATCGCCAAGTCCCAGGGGGGCAAGTTTTTGCTCCGCATTGAGGACACCGACCAGGAGCGCTATGTGGAGGGCGCCGTGGATATTATCTACAACACTCTGAAAGAGACCGGCCTTATCTGGGACGAGGGCCCGGATATCGGCGGCCCCGTGGGCCCCTATGTGCAGAGCGAGCGCATGGGCATGTTCAAGGAATACGCCGAAAAGCTGGTGGAGAGCGGGCACGCCTACTACTGCTTCTGCGACAAAGACCGCCTGGAAGAGGTGCGCGTGCTGCAGAAAGCATCCGGCATGGCCCCAAAATACGACGGCCACTGCCGCAATCTCTCCAAGGAGGAAGTGGCGGAGAAGATCGCCGCCGGCGTGCCCTATGTCATCCGGCAGAAGATGCCCGAGACCGGCACCACCACCTTCCACGACGAAATTTTCGGCAACATCGTGGTGGAGAACTCCACGCTGGAGGATCAGATCCTCATCAAGACCGACGGAATGCCCACCTACAACTTTGCCAACGTAGTGGACGACCACACCATGGGCATCACCCATGTGGTACGCGGCAATGAATACCTCTCCAGCGCCCCGAAGTACAACCTCCTCTATGAGGCCTTCGGCTGGGAGATCCCCAAGTACATCCACTGCCCACCTGTCATGAAGGATTCCACCCACAAGCTCTCCAAACGCAACGGAGACGCCTCCTACGAGGATCTCATCGCCAAGGGCTACCTGAAGGACGCGGTGCTCAACTATATCGCCCTGCTGGGCTGGAGCCCCAAGGGAGACCAGGAGATCTACACTCTGGAGGAGCTCAAGAAGGAGTTTGACATCTCCGGCATCTCCAAATCCCCCGCCATCTTCGATGTGCAGAAGCTCAATTACATCAACGGCGAGTATATCCGCCGCCTCTCTCTGGAGGAGTTTCACGAGAAGGCCCTGCCCTGGATCCGTCGGAGCGTAACGCGGGAGGATGTGGACACCATGCTGATTGCCCGGGTGCTGCAGGCCCGCACCGAGGTGCTCAGCGACATTCCGGAGCAGGTGGATTTCATTGACGCCCTGCCGGAATACGACACCGCCCTGTACACCCACAAGAAAATGAAGACCAACGAGGAGACCTCTCTGGAGGCTCTGAAGGCCGTGCTGCCCGTGCTGGAAGCTCTGGACGATTTCTCCGAGCAGGGTATCCACGACGCCCTGTTCTCCCTCATCGAGAAGCTGGGTGTCAAAAACGGCTGGCTGCTGTGGCCGGTGCGCGTGGCGGTAAGCGGAAAACAGTTCACCCCCGGCGGCGGAGTGGAGATCTGCGCCATCCTGGGCAAGGAGGATTCCCTGGCCCGCATCCGCAAGGGCATCGAGCTGCTCTCTATGTAACACTGTTTTAAACCCCCTGCGCGGTCCTGCGGGCCGCGCAGGGGGTTTTTGTGCGTCGTTTCGGCCGCTCCCCGGCTTTATTTCGGAACAAATTTACGGTTTTTCCTTTTCATTCCCAAGCCGCTGTGATACAATAAGGGGTAGTTTTGATGCGCTCCCGCGCTATTTCAGATCCTGAGAGGAGTATCCGCCATGGAATACACGTTTTCCGACAAAATCAGTTCTCTGCAGCCCTCTGTGATCCGTGAGATCTTAAAATTCACCTCCGAACCGGGCATGATCTCCTTCGCAGCGGGAAACCCCGCGCCGGAGGCTTTCCCCGTGGAGGACGTCCGCCGCCTCACCCAGGAGATTTTAGAAAACACCCCTATCCTCGCCCTGCAGTATTCCGTCACCGAAGGATACCCGCCCCTGCGGGAAGCGCTTTCCGCAATGGCAAAGAAGCGCTACGGCGCCGGACGGGATTTTGACCAGCTGCTGGTGGTCTCCGGTGCGCAGCAGGGCATCGACCTGGCCGCCCGGGTGCTGCTCAACGAGGGCGATACCGTCATCTGCGAGGATCCAAGCTTTATCGGCTCCCTCAATGCCTTCCGCTCCTACAACGCAAAGCTTGCCGGTGTGCCCATGGATGGCGACGGCATGAACATCGACGCTTTGGAAAAAACTCTGCGGGAAAACCCCAAGGCAAAATTCATCTACACCATTCCGAACTTTCAGAACCCCTCCGGCATCACCATGAGCCTGCAGAAACGCAAAGAGGTCTACCGCCTGGCGCGGCAGTACGGCGTTCTTATCCTGGAGGACAACCCCTATGGGGAGCTGCGCTGGGCCGGCGAGGACGTCCCCGCCATCAAGAGCCTGGACGAGGACGGAATTGTGATCTACTGCGGAAGCTTCTCCAAGGTGCTCTCTCCCGGCGTCCGGGTGGGATATGTAGTGGCTCCCGCCCCCATCGTGGCCAAAATGACTGTGGCCAAACAATGCAATGACGTCCACACCACCATCCTCTCCCAGCTGATCTGCCACCGCTTTATCACCGAGTGCGACCTGGACGGCCACATCGCCGGGCTTCGGAAGATCTACGCCAAAAAATCCGCTTTGATGATGGAGCACATGGATCGGGAGTTTTCCAAAAACGTGTCCCACACTGTCCCGGAGGGCGGCCTCTTCCTGTGGTGCACTCTGCCGCAGGGCTCCGACATGATGGGCTTCTGCCGCACCGCGGTGGAGCAGAAGGTGGCGGTGGTGCCCGGCAGCGCCTTTACCCCGGACGAGTCGGTGCCGAGCTATTCCTTCCGCATGAACTTCTCCACCCCCACTGATGAGCAGATCGTGGAAGGCGTCCGCAAGCTGGGCCGCCTGACCCACGAGATGTTCGATTGACCCCGGCGTGAAAAAACAAGGAAACGAGGAAAGACCCATGGAACAGCAAGAACGCAAAAAAGTGATTTTCTCCGGCATTCAGCCCACGGGCAACGTCACCCTTGGGAATTATCTGGGCGCCCTTAAAAACTGGGTGGCTCTGCAGGACGATTACAACTGCACCTACTGCATCGTCAACATGCACGCCATCACCGTCCGGCAGGACCCAGCGGAGCTGCGGAAGCATACGCTGGAGGCCTTTGCCCTGATGCTGGCCTGCGGGGTGGACCCTCAGAAGAGCATCACTTTTATTCAGAGCCATGTGCCCGCCCACGCCGAAGCAAACTGGATTTTGGGCTGCAACACCCAGTTTGGGGAGCTCTCCCGTATGACCCAGTTTAAAGATAAATCTCAAAAACACGCTGACAACATCAACGCCGGGCTGTTTACCTACCCCGTTTTGATGGCCGGGGATATCCTGCTCTACCAGGCGGACCTGGTGCCGGTGGGCGTGGACCAAAAGCAGCATCTGGAGCTTGCCCGGGACATTGCCCTGCGCTTTAACGGCGTCTACGGCAATACCTTTACCGTGCCGGACGGCTACATCCCCAAGCTTGGGGCCAAGATCATGTCCCTGCAGGACCCTACCCGCAAGATGAGCTAATCCGATGAGAATCAGAAGGGCTGCATTTATATCCTGGACAAGCCCGAGGTCATCGTCAAAAAGTTTAAGTCCGCCGTGACCGATTCCGAGATGAAGGTGGAATACCGGGAGGGCAAGGACGGCATCAACAACCTCATGTCCATTTACTCCACCGTCACCGGCAAGAGCTACGAGGCCATTGAGCAGGAGTTTGACGGCAAGGGCTACGGAGACTTTAAGCTCACCGTGGGTGAAGCGGTGGCGGAGCATCTGCGCCCCATCCGGGAAAGATGGGAAGCCCTGATGAAGGACAAGGCGTACCTGGAGGAATGCTACAAGGCAGGCGCCGACAAAGCAAACGCCATTGCCGGGCGCACCCTCGCGAAGATGTACAAAAAAGTGGGCTTCCTGCCCCGATAAAGCACTCCGGCCCGGCGGGTTTCCGCCGGGCCGGAATTTTTAGCAGGGGCTTCCCCCTCCTTTTTTGTAACGGCGGGCCTCCCTCCTGTGTTTTATAAAAGGTGCCTGTGTTCCTTAAATGCGCTCTGTGTCAAATGGTCCTGAAGCAGGATCTGAAGGAAGAAAGGAGCCCCAAAATGAAAAACATTTTCACCATACTTCTGGCCCTTTTGCTTGTCTCCGGGCTTTCCGGCTGTCAGTCCGCCTTTGAAGGGCAGTCCTCTCCCCCCGCCCCGGAAAGCTCCTCCGTGTCTTCTGCCGGGAGCTCTTCCGTCAGCCCCTCCGCCGTGCCCGGTCAAAAAATGAGCGCAGAAGAGCTCAAAACCCTGCTGGAGGACCTGATGCCCAAAAGCGATGAGATCCACGGCATTTACAGCGGCGGAGGCCTGCAGACTGACGCGGAGGCCGACCTGCCCGCCCCGGATGAAAACGGGCAGCAGTTTGTACCGGTCACGGATGACCGTTTTCACTCTGTCCAGGACCTGACCGAATATACCGAGTCGGTCTATACCAAAGAGTACGCCCAGGAGAATTTTTATCAGTACGCCCTGGAGGGCCCCTATATCCGTTACCGAGAACAGGGCGGAGAGCTTTGGATGGATCTGGCCCAGGGCGGCGGAGGCGGCTGGATATGGAACATCGCCACCGCTGAAATATCCTCTCAGGAAGGTGACTTCCTTGTCGTGTCCATGGAATGCATGGATTACTACGACGGGAAATATGACGGCGCCGTCACTTTGAAAAACACGCCGGACGGCTGGCGCATCGACACTTTGGAAACCAGGGACCCGGCCGCGGGGTAAGGGTTCCCTGAACGCCGCTTTATTTTCCGTATCTTATCATTCCATTCCAAACAGTCAGGAGAAACATCATGCGGGTTTTAAAATACGCCCTTTTAGGGGCCTGCGCCCTTCTGCTCCTTCTTGCGGGGTGCACATCCCCCGAAACACCGAAGGAGAGCCAGCCCTTCAGCGCCCCCTCCCAGGGCGGCGCCCCGGAAAGGGAGCCTTCCTCCCTCCCCGAACCCCAGGGAACCTCCCCCCTCTGTCCCCGCTTCCAGCGAGGATCCTTCCGGCAGCGCCCCCTCCGGGACAGACAGTACCCCTGCGGAGGGCCCCATCTCCCCTTCCGACTACCAAAAGCTTTTGGGGAAGGGGATGGATGTCGACTGGTCCAAAACCGCCAAGGGGAAAGAGGCCTATCGTGAACAGTGTGTAACCGATTTTAAAGACATGGGGGTCTCCCACGTCCGTATCCGGATCAAAGACCCGGCAGACGAAGCCCTGTTCCGGTACCTGGATGCCCAGATTGACGACTGTCTTGCGCATCAGCTCATCCCGGTCATCGCCTATCAGGCGGATGAGTTTAAAAACTCCCCTACCCAGGAGAACATCGACCAGGCGGCCGCGTGGTGGGGGGCCGTGGCCGAGCGGTACAGGGATAAATCTCCCCTGCTCTCCTTTGACCTTCTGATCGAGGCCACCGACGCGCTCAACAAGCAGCCGGAAAAGCTCAATGAGATCTACGAGCGTCTGGTCACCGAGATCCGCAGGACCAATCCGGAGCGGATCATCATGATATCGCCCCGGCTGCGGTCGGACGCGGCCTGCCTCTCCGAGCTGAAAGTGCCCACAGGACACAACGGCTATCTGATGGCGGAGTGGCATTTTTACGCGGCAGGCCCCTCCAGGACAAATAAGCGCAAGCTTTGGACCACCGGGACGGAGGAGGAAAAAGATAAGATCCGCGAAAAAATATCTCTGGCCCTGCAGTGGCAGAAAGAAACGGGCATCCCCACCTGGGTAGGCGCCTGGATGCCGGGCAATTACAACGATGGGAACGACTACACCATCGCGGAACAGGCCGCATTCGCCAAATTCATGACCGATTCCCTCACCGGGGCCGGCATCCCCTTCGCGGTCAACTCAGACACCAAATTCTATGACCGGGAGACCAATGAATGGATCGAAGAAATGCTCCCCGTCTTTTACGCCATCTACCGGGAAGAAAGCCCGTAACTATGGTCAGCCTCCGCGCTTTTTTAAAAGGGCGGCCAGCCCAAAAAGCTGGCCGCCCTCCTGTTTCAAACCGTTTTAACCAGATACCCTGTAAAAAACTGTTTTGAAAAATGCTCCTGCAAAAACGCCCGCGGGCCCTCCCCGCGCCTTTACCCGGGCGCCTTTTCAGCGCCGCTCCCCCAGCACCAGCGGCGCCAGGCCGGAGAGGGTATCGATCTCCCAGGTGGGGCGCAGGCCGGAGAGGTTTTTCGTCCCAGCGGGCCGGTACCAGCAGGTGTCCAGCCCCGCGTTGACGCCGCCCTGGATATCGCTGGTAAGAGAATCTCCCACCAGCAGGGCCCGCTCCCGGCAGAAACCCGGGATCCGGGCAAACACATAGTCAAAATATTCCCGCTGGGGCTTCTGGGCCCCCGCGTCCTCCGAGACAAAGACCTCCTCAAAATACCCTTTCAGGCCGGAGAGGGCGATGCGCCGGTACTGGGTTTTGGAAACGCCGTTGGTGACGATGTAGAGCCGACAGCGCTCCGCAAGCGTCCGGCAGAGCTCCAGCGCCCCCGGGACAAGCTGGGCTTCTTCGCCCAGGGCCTCCCGGTAGGCCTGTTCCACCCGCTTGCCGTCAAAGGGGATGGAAAACTCGTCTAAAACCCGCTGGAAGCGGTTTTCCCCGATCTCCGCCTTGGAGATCTCCCCCCGCTCAAACTGCTGCCACAGGCTCTGGTTGATGGCGCTGTAACGGCGGTGGATCGTGTCGTCAAAGGGCAGACCCAGGCTGATAAAACAGCGCCCCATGGCCGCCTTTTCGGCGGCGTGAAAGTCAAGCAGGGTTCCGTCCGCGTCAAGCAGCAGGACATCATATCTCTGCATTTTTTCTCTCCTCCCCGTTTTCTTTCTTTTTGATGCCGGAGACCACCCGGATAATGCCGCTCAGGTCCTGCCGGAAGCGGACCTCTTCGTACCCGCTCTGCAGCAGCAGCTCTTTTACCTCCTGCTCCTGCCCGCATCCGATCTCGAAAGCCAGCATCCCGCCGGGGCGCAGAGCCGCCCGCCAGAGGGACGGGATACCCCGGTAAAACCGCAGGCCGTCCCCTCCGCCGGAGAGGGCCATGGCAGGCTCCCGCCGTACCTCCCGCTGCAGGCTCCCCAGCTCCCCATCCGGGATATACGGCGGGTTGGAGACGATGAGGTCGAGCCCCTCCGGCAGACGCGCGGGGCTCAGCACGTCCTCCCGCACGGCGGTGCAGTTTTCCGCCTTTAACCCGCGGATGTTTTCCCGCAGGTAGAAAAACGCCTGCTCCGAAAGCTCCGCCAGGCACACCTCCGCGTCCGGCCGCTCCAGCCCCAGGGTGACGCCGACACAGCCGGAGCCGGCGCAGAGATCCGCTATCTTTGGGGCAGACAGGCCCTGAAGATAAAAAAGCGCGTGCTCCACCAAAGTTTCGGTGTCCGCCCGGGGGATGAGCACCCCTGGCCCCACCCGAAATTCCCGGCCGTAAAACTCCCACCTGCCCAGCAGGTACTGCAGCGGCTCTCCGCTGCAGCGGCCCTCCAGCGCGGCCATCAGCCGCTTTTCCGCTGTTTGGGAGATCTCTTTTTCCCGCTCCAGGGGGAGCCTCGCCCGGGAGACACCCGTAAACTCCTCCAGAAGCAGATAAAGCTCAAACCGGGGGATCGAGACCCCCCGGTTTTCACAAAAGGCAATGCAGTTTTGAAACAGCTCCTGTGCGCGCATATGTCCTCCCGGTGTTTACCAGCGGTCGTCCTCATCCTCCCGGGGCAGCACCGGCTTTACCGAAGCGATGGCGACCTCCAGCTGGGCAAAGTCCGGCTCCCGGGTGGTCAGGCGCTGAAGCCACAGCCCCGGGGCGGACAGGGCGCGGGTGCATACGTTGGTGTAGCGCCCCGCCAGCTTAATGATCTCGTAGGTGATGCCCATGACCACGGGCAGCAGCAGCACCTTGCACACCACCCGGAGCAGCACGTTTTCCCAGCTTAAAAAAGAATTGACCAGGATGCTGATGATCAGCACCAAAAAGATAAAGCTGGTACCGCAGCGGGGGTGAAAACGGGTCTGTCGGGCGGCGTTTTCCGGGGTGAGCTCCAGCCCCGCTTCATAGCAGGCGATGGTCTTGTGCTCCGCCCCATGGTACTCAAACACCCGCCGGATATCCGGCATACGGGAGACCAGCGCCATATAGGCGATGAAAATGGCTATCTTGAGGACGCCCTCGATCACCGTGGCCCATCCTCCCAGGGGGACGAGCAGGCTCAACCCCTTTACCGCATAGGTGGGCGCAATGATAAAGAGCCCCAGGGCCAGCACTACGCCAAGCACCATCGAGACGCCGGAAAGCACCTTCATCAGCTTGTCGCCAAAGGTCTTTTCCAGCCAGCGGTCAAAGCGGCTGGGCTCTTCCTCCTCCATGCCGGATTTTTCCGCCGACTTCATCAGGCAGCGGTACCCCTCCCGCAGGGAATCGATGAGATTAAAAATGCCGCGGATAAACGGCGTTTTTTTATACCAGGCCCTGCCGTTTTTGTTCTCCCAGGTCTCCACGTCGATCCGGCCATCCGGCAGGCGCACGGCCAAAGCCGAACGCCCCGGCCCCCGCATCATTACTCCCTCGATGACCGCCTGGCCGCCGATGGAGGTTTTTTTCTGTGCTTCACTCATGAATCTGTTCCTCTTTCCCGGCCGGAGCTCCCTCCGGCAAATTCTTTTTGAGCATCGTCTCTTCCAGTTTTTTGGTCGCCACAGGGATCTCGATGGTCACTGTGGTGCCCTCACCGTAAACGCTGTCGATATCCAGCTTTCCGCCGTGCATGGTGCAGATCTCCTCCGCCACCGCAAGGCCGATCCCGGAGCCTCTCCGGGTGGTGTTGCCTTTGTAAAATTTGGTCTTGATCTGGGGCAGGTCCTCGGGCCGGATGCCGTCCCCGGTATCCGCAATGGTGATGACCGCCCTGTCCTCCCGGCGCAGAGCCTTCACCGTGATGGTTCCCTGGACATGGGAGTATTTGAGCGCGTTGTCCAAAATATTGATAAACACCTGCCGCAGGCGGTTTTTATCCCCGATCACCGGGATAAAGTCCTCCGGTTCCTCGTAAAGGATATCCACACTCTCCCGGCGGGCCCGCTCGGTAAACATCAGCACCGCGTCCCCCAGCTCCGCCAGCAGGTCGAGCTTATCCATGGTAAGCTGCAGGCGTCCGCTCTGCATACGGCTGAAATCCAGCAGCTCCTCCACCATGGAAGAGAGCCGCTCAGTCTCCTTAATGATGACCCCCATCCCCTTTTCCAGGGTTTCCCCGTCGCCGGGGCCGCAGGCGGAAAGAGTCTCCGCCCAACCCTTGATGGCGGTGAGAGGGGTACGCAGCTCATGGGAGACAGATGAGATAAAATCGTTCTTCAGCTTCTCTGTGGCGGAGAGCTCCCCAGCCATGTGATTGATCACATCGCAGAGGTCGCCGATCTCATCGTCGTTTTTTTTCTCCAGCCGAACATCGAAATTCCCACGGGCGATCTTGCCGGCCGTCTGCCCCACCTCGCCCAGTGGCACTACAATGGAATTGATAAAATAAGAGCTGGACATGACCACAAAAAAGATGATCGCAACCCCGATCAGAGTGATCAAAATGATGAGCGCCACGATCTGCTGATCCACCTCGGTAAGCGACACTACAAAGCGGATGGCAAAAAACTCGTCGTCGGGGATCTGGGAAAGCCGGGTCACCGCCATGACGTTTTCGCCGTTGATGGTCCCCTGGTAATACCCTGTTCCCAGCTCCATGGCCTCGTCAAAATCCGGCATGTAGAGCGCTTCCGTCATTTCAAAGCCGCTGGAGGTGATGACCACGCCGCCTTTGGAATCGAGCGCCATCAGCTCCATGCGGTTCTTGTCGGAAAAATTCTCCACGGCGCCGCGCACCTCGGAACGGTAATCCGCCGAGGCGTCCTGGGAATACTTTTTGAGCAGGCTTTCCACGTAGTCCGCCCGGGCGTTCATGGTCTGGCGGACGCTGCTGTAATAATAACTGCGGATGCCAAAGGAAAAGACCACCTCAAAGGCGATCAGAATCAGCAAAATGACCCCGAAGCTGTTAAACAGCCATCTCCGGGTGATCCTCCTCATGGCCAAGCCGCATTACCTCCCCTCAGGCCCGGGCGCCGCTTTTCCTGCAGCAGCTCTCCGGGTCATTCGATCCATTTATACCCAAAGCCCCACACCGTCAGCAGATACTCCGGGCTGGAGGGTTCTTTCTCGATCTTCATCCGCAGCCTCCGGATGTTTACATCCACGATCTTGACGTCGCCGAAATAGTTTTCTCCCCACACTTTTTTGAGGATCTCGGTGCGTTCCAGCGCCACATTGGGGTTCTTCATAAAAACCTCCATCAGCTGGAACTCCACCTGAGTCAGGTCAATGGATTCGCCGCCCTTTTTCAGCGTCCGGCTCTTCAGGTTGAGCACAAAGGGCCCGGACACCACCTCGTCCGAGGGCTGGACCGCCTTGGTGGCCATGGAGACCCGGCGATGGATCGCATCCACCCGGGCCACCAGCTCCGAGGGGCTAAAGGGCTTGGTCACATAGTCGTCGGCCCCCAGCATCAGGCCGCGCACCTTGTCCATCTCCTGGGTCTTGGCGGAGAGCATGATGATGCCGATGGCGCTGTTTTGGGCCCTCAGCTTCTCGCACACCTGGAACCCGTCGATACCGGGCATCATGATGTCCAAAAGGGCCACGTCAAAGTTCCCCTGCTGTTCCTCAAACACCCGCAGGGCCTCTTCTCCGTTTGGCACATCGGTCACGTCATATCCCGCCCTTTTCAGGTTGATGACTACAAAATCCCGGATGACGTCCTCGTCCTCCACGACCAATATTTTTTTCATGGTTTTCGCCTCCCCTATTGTTCGGTCAACTCCAGCAGTTCCCTGCACTGCTGCAGCGTAACGGCCATCCCCTCCGGAATGCTTTCATCCTTTGGAATCAGCACGTAGTATTCATGAAATCCTTTTTTTGCCACCTTTTCGTAAGTCTCAAATTTATCCTGCACCTCGTCCTGCCCATATACCCGGATACGCAGCAGTTCTTTGGAAGCGGCATTTTCCTCCTCCTGCTCCGGCAGGGCATAAAACCGCCACTCGCTGTTTTCCTGCGCCTTTTCCACCGTCACCCGGCCCGCCCAGGCCTCCGGGAAGCGAAAACGGAACCCGCTCTCCGGGCTGACCAGCCCGGTCCAGACGGAGGGAGCCTCCTCCGGCTCCAGCCGAAGCAGGTCCAGTGGTTTAATATAGCGGGTCAGGTACTGTTTTTCCCGTTCCGCGCTGTAACTGTCGGCATAGCCCGGCAGTTCCTCCATACAGGGGATCTCCACGATCTGATCCCCATCCACGTCCTCGCTGGGGATGGGCAGCGGGCGGGTAAAGCGGGCGAAAAGCTCCTTATTTTCCTCCCCTTCCTCGTACAGGCGGTCGAGGCGGCCTCCGGAGTAGGCCAGCACCTCCGTGACAGCAGAGCCGGAGCTCAGGGAGGCGTCCACATACACCGCCCGGACACCCTGGTCCAGGTCTCCAAGCTGTATCCGGGAATAGGATACGATTCCCTCGTTTAAAAAGGACCGGGAAAGCTGCCCGAACCCCTCGGAGGTCTTGCCCAGAAGCTTCACGCTGGGCACTTTGGCGGAACCGCTGTTCCCCGCCAGGATCACCTCCGTCAGTCCATCCCCGTTCAGGTCCACCATCTCCACCTGGGAAAAGGAGTTTTTTCCGCCGATGGCACTGAGGGCCCCGTTTTCATAGGAATAGGCCTGCAGCGCCATTTCCTCCGAGTCGGACTGGCTCCACCCGATCAGGATATCCCACCGGTCCGGGCTGACCAGATGCTTAAAGTCCACGCGGTCGATCTCCACTCCCTCGCCGGTAGTTTCGTATACCGAGACCCAGCCGGACTCTTCACTGTGATCCAGAATATTGATCTTGGTGGAGGGCTCCTCCGTCTCAGGGTCGTAAAATACCAGGGCCTCTTCCCCTTCGTCTCCATCCAGGTCGTACAGCACAAAGGCGGAGCGGTAGCTGCCCGCCCGCGGGTATTTCAGCTTGACTGTGCTGACGCCCAGGGCGTTTTTCAGAGCGTCGAACAGCTCCGCCTGCTGCCGGGTCAGCTGCGGGGGGCGCATCAGGTCCTCCGCCGTCTGCTGCAGATCCGCGCAGGAGGTGAGCATCAGTGCCGCCAAAAAAATCAAAACCACTTTTACAGCGCGCATAAAGCTCCCCTCCTTTCCCCTTTTTTCGGGCAAACCATTACACTTTATAGTATAACATCCCCGGATTCCTGTCAATCCCAGCCGGGCGGGCCGGGCCCCAACAAAAACGGGCATCATCAAAAGAACCTCGTTCTTTTTCATGATACCCGAAAGCTGTAAAGCCGCTGTGAACGATCGGTAAAAAACCTTTCCCCGGCTTTCCTTTTGTATGAAAAAATGTTAAAATGGGCATAATTCCACACAGGGTCATCTCCGCGCCCCCTCCGCGGCCCGGTGCTCACTGTTCTGCACCAGGTTGAGCAGTGAGGATGAAAAAAGCGGATATTGCTCCGCCAATGATTCCGTTGTGATGGCAAGCTCCTCCGTTTTCTCCACCGGGTCCTGCCCCTCCAGGGCCTCTCCGGAGGCTACGGCTTCGGCGTTTGCCCCGCATACCTCCATGGCCGCGGCGGCATAGGGGGAAGAGAGCCTGCGGGGGATGGTGAAAAAGCTGTCCTGGTTTTTGGGGTTGACGGAATACACCACCCGGAACATCCGGTAGACCGCCAGCATCAAAAAGGAGGAGACCTCCTGGGTAAGCGCCCGGCTCCCCGCCCGCTGCAGCAGGTCAAAAAGGATGTTGAGAGAGTTTGCAATAAGCTTTTTGTTGAGGACCGGCAGAACGCTGCCCTTCATCACATTGTCTTTCCCTGCGGCGTCCGGGTCCGGGATATCGTCCACCGTCAGAGTGGAGCCGTCCCGATCCGGCGAGCGCCCGAGAAGGTAGTCGCAGGAGACGTGGTAATAATCCGCCGTCCTGACCAGGAAATCGAGGCCGCATTCCCGAATTCCCTTTTCATAATGGGAGAGCAGAGCCTGAGAGATCCCCAGCTCACCCGCCGCATGTTTTTGGCTGATCCCTTTTTCCTTCCGAAGAAGAGTCAGGATCCTTGGAAAATCAGCGTTCATGGAACACATCCTCTACATGATTACTCTACGCAACGTAAATTATAGTATAAAACACTGTCGTTTGTAAAGGCAAAAACTAAAAAAGCTGGGTATTTTGCCAAAAAATGCAGAAAGGACCGGTGGTTTTCAATTGATTACATACAAAATCCATCTCATTCACCACGGTGCGGTGGATGAAAATTTAAACGGCCTGTATATCGGAAGGCTGGATCCGCCCCTCGGAGCGTCCGGGCGCGCGAAGCTTGTGCGTCTGCGGAAGGAGTACTCCTACCCGGAAGTGCAGAAGGTGTATACCGGCCCGCTCTCCCGCTGCCGGGAGACGGCGGAGCTTTTGTACCCCGACCGGTGGACCCAGACGGAGGAGGCACTCAACGAATGTGATTTCGGAGAATTTACCGGTAAAAGCATCGTGGAGCTGAAGGAGGACCCTCGGTTTTTGCAGTGGATGAAGGGCGGTTTTTCCGTTGCCCCTCCCGGTGGAGAAAGCGGTGAGGCGCTGCTCTCCCGTACGGTCTCCGGCCTGGACGCCATCTTCCGCGACATGATGCGGCAAAAGATCTCCAGCGCGGCGGCTGTCACCCACGGCGGGGTCATCATGTCGCTGCTCTCCGCCTGCGGGTTCCCCAAGCGGGAGATGAAGGAGTGGCTCACCGGGCCGGGGCGCGGGTTCACCCTGCTTTTCACCCCGGAGCTGTGGATGCGCGACCGGGTCTTTGAGATTCATGCGGAGCTCCCCTACCAAAACTGCGACGCCAAATTTACCGACGAGCTGGGCGTGCTGGACGGCAGCTACTTCGGCTGGGAAGAGGACGGCGAGCCCTCCCTCCGACGCTGACAAAGCCCCTGAACCGGCCGCTGCAGGCCCCTTCCAAAAAACTGTCAAAAGGATCAATATTCATGAGGATACCAAACCGGTTTTCTCCCCCTGCCGCCCGTGTCCTGGAAGGGCACATGGCGGCGGGAGCGGGAGCGATGCTTGTGTTTTTGACATCCTGGGTCATCGTCGTATGGGCGGAGGGGACCCTCCGCCGGCTGGCTCTTTTCCAGAGCGCGTATGGCTCCCTGCTGCTCTGTACCGGGGCATATCTGCTCTGGCTGCTCCTCTCCTCCCCGCTTTCCTGCGGAGAGGCCGCACGCCAATGGGCCCTCTCCTGCGGAGAGGCAGCCCCCTTTTCCACACTGTTTCTCTGCTTTGGCCAGGGCAGGGCTCTTGGACGCGCGCTGCTGGCCGGCCTTTTGACCGGCGCCGGAAAGCTCCTTTGGGCGGCAGCGTTCCTGTTTCCTCCCGCCCTACTGCTGGGGGCCGCCTTTCGGGCGCAGGGCCTGTTTTCCCCGGACAGCCTGTGGTTCCTTCTTGCAAAGCTTACCGGCTGTATCTGTTTTGCGCTGTTGGGGCTGTGCGCTTTTTTCCTGTGGGTGTCCCTCCGCCGGTATGAGCTGGTGTTTTTTTACCTTACTCAATTTCCCGGCCTCTCTGTTTTCCAGGTCGTCGCTTTGTCGGCGCGGCAGACGCGGGGATACCGGCTGAAGCTTGCGGGTATCCGGCTTCGCCGGCTGCCTCTGCTGCTGTTCTTTCCGCTGGTCTGGCCTGTCCCCGCCTGCTATTGCCTCATAGGGGCAGCCCGGGCGGATATGGCCCGGGCGCTGGCAAAAGCCCTGGATGCCGCACCCATCCCTTTAAATAAAAGACGGACACGGTTTCGGCGCGTGTCCAAAAGGAGGAATCGTCTTGCGAAGCGAATCGGAAATGATGGAGCTCATCCTCTCCGCCGCCCGGGAGGATGACCGGGTGCGGGCTGTGGCGCTGGGCGGTTCCCGCGCCGACCCCGGCGCCAAAAGAGACCTGTTTCAGGACTTACGATATTCTTTTTCTGGTGCGGTCAATAGAGCCTTTTCTCCGCACGCCTCGCTGGGTGGACCGTTTCGGCTCCCGCGTCATCATGCAGACGCCGGAGGCCATGAGCTTTTACTCCCCCATCGGCGACGGGCGTTTTACCTGTCTCATGCAGTTTGAGGACGGCAACCGCATCGACCTGACCCTTTTCCCCGCCGATGAGTTTTTCCGTTACCCCGGGGACAGCCTCTCGGTGGCACTGCTGGACAAGGACGGCCTGCTCTCTTCCCTGCCGCCCGCCAGCGACCGGAGCTACCACGTCAGACGCCCGGAACCTTCCCACTTTGCAGACTGCTGCAACGAGTTTCTCTGGGTGGCACCCTATGTGGCCAAAGGCCTGTGGCGGGACGAGCACACCTACGCCAAAGGGCACTTGGACCAGGTACTGCATCCCGCTCTGCTGCAGATGCTCTCCTGGCGCGCCGGGGCGCTCACCGGCTTTTCCGTGAGCACCGGCAAGATGGGAAAACATCTGCGCCGCTATCTCCCCCCGGAGGAGTGGCAGCTGCTGATGGAGACAGGTTGCTCTTACGCCGCCGAGGATATCTGGCGCGCCCTGTTTTGTTCTGCCGCGCTGTTTGGCCGGGCCGGAAGGGAAACAGCTTCTGCCCTGGGCTTTTGCTATCCGGAAGAGGAGGAGCGGCGGGTCATCGCTTTTCTGCGGCGGGTCCAGGCGCTTCCGCCCGATGCCCCGGAGCTTTAACGGCAGAGCCTCCTTCCGCCGGATATCCACCCGCGCGGACGGGCAGCTTTTGCAGGCATCCCTGCCGAAGGCCGGGGATACGGCCCCCGGCCTCTTCTGCGGGGCAAGGGACCGGCTCCGCCCCCGCACTTTTTTCTGCGCCCGGGGACGGGGAAAAGGCCTGTAAACTTCCGCGTAAACCAAAAGCCGCGATGCAAACCACATCGCGGCTCTTTATTTAATTTTTTTACAGGTTAATTCTCCTAAAACAATAGGCCAACTCGCGTCTTCTATTATTTCTTTTTAGAGTTCATACCCTGTAGAATGGAGCTTTGCTTAATTCATTGGACTCACCTTTCGCTTGCACTTTTCGTTACAGCTTTTGCTCTGGCTGCTCCCCACGGAGCCCACAGCTTTGCCGATACAAACGATCGTGGTTTTCTTTCCTCTCTTTCTCGTCAAGAGGAACGCAAAACAGCCTGTAACTGGAAGCCTCTGTCTTCTGCGGTCTGCCTTTCGGGCCTTTGCTTTCCTGCTCAGAAAGCCCTCTGGCTTTTTCCCTGCGCTTTAAGCTTTTTGCCTTTTCTGGCTGCCGGAACCCTCTGGCCCCTGCGGCCGCTGCAACAAATGCCTCCTGCAAAATCCAATCCGTTTTCGCTGTCTCCGGTTATCTTCACTGACCTCTGATCCAGTTTCGCTTCGCCCGGCACACTTGCCGTTGTTTTGAGCCAGGTATCTTTTTTACTCTGCGGCTCCTGAAAATTACGAGCTTAACTGTCGGTCAGCCTCGTCGCGCATTCCACATGGACCACGCGGCAAGAAAAGCAGTGCGGAGTTTCTTCCGAGTACATGGGAATCGCCACCTTTCCTTCAGATGCTGTTCTTTTTTCATCATCTTTTCTGTGTCTTTAATATAACACGGTTTTTGGGTATTGTCAACAGTTTTTACCAACAAACATATGCTATTTTATGAATAATAGGTTAATTTTTTTCATCCATTGACTTCTTTCCCATTATTCGATAAGATGATAACGGAAGCAGAACGGCGTATGATTATTGCCTCGCCGGGTATGCTAATACAGCGGCGCGGCGGGTGCTCCGCGCGGAAAGAGAGGCTGCGGCAATGGACGAAAAGATGGAGTTTGGCCCGGATATCATTACCCTGTCCGGCGATGACGGCGAGGAATATCAGTTTGAGATACTGGATCAGTTGGATAAGAACGGACATACCTATTTTGCCATGATCCCTGTGATCGACGAGGAAAACCTGTCGGAGGACGACGGCGAGCTTGTGGTCCTTCGGGCGGCCGGGGAAGGGGAAGATCAGTATCTGGAGCCGATCGAGGACGAGGACGAGTTTAACGAAGTGTCCGGGATTTTTATGGAAAACCTGTCCGACGAGTTTGACTTTGTCGACTGAACTCAGCGAACTTAAATAAAATATGGCACAGGCGGTTTTCCGCCACCCTGCCCTGTTCGATTGTCATGGTATATTGAAATCCAACACGTTCTAAAAGGGATCCTGTCTCCGTCGGCGGACCGCAGACCTCCCGGCCCTGTGCCGGAAGAAGGGAGCGCAAACCCGGCGGGCAGCTTTACCCACCCTGTCGATAAGATGGGTTTTAGGCGCCATGACGCCGGCAGGGCGGGGCTTTTTTTATTGCTCCGCAGCGCCGTCGGCGCATAAGGGCCGGCACAGCTTTTGATGGCAAAACCAGTATCCGGCACCGTTGCCCCTGCATCCGGCCGCTCATTTCCTCCCTCAAAAACCCATGAGTCTGTCCGGGAGAATAAACCGGTACCGGCAAGGCCCGGTCCCAAACACAGCCAGCGCCGGCAAAGGCCCCGGAGCGGTGTATTGCCCCTCGTGCCCCGACGGCGGAAAGTTTAAATGTCCCCTGGCCGGCTGGCCCCCCAAAAAACAGCCGCGCATTTTGCGCTCTTTCCCGGCAAAACGCAGTCCTTTCGGGTTATACTAACCCGGAGGCCTTTTATTTTGCAAAGAAGGAGGAGGACGGCCAAATGCAGTACCTCATCTATGGGGCAGCGGGGCTTGCCATGGGGCTGCTCAACGGTCTGTTCGGTTCCGGCGGAGGGATCGTCGCCGTTGCGTTTTTAAAAAAGCTTGGGCTATCTGCTAAGGGCGCCCATGCCACCTCCGTGCTGATCATTCTGGCGCTTTCCTGCCTCAGCGTCTTTTTTTACCGCTCTTATATCGACTTTTCCCAGTGCCTGCGCTACCTGCCCGGCGGGCTGGCCGGAGCCGCCTCCGGGGCGCTTTTTCTGCGCAGGATCCCGGATTTCTGGCTGCGCAAGGTTTTTGCCGTATTTATTCTGTACGCCGCCGTTCGCCTGCTTGCACGGGGGTAGGGAGGAGCTTTTGCATGCAGTGGATGCTTGACTTTACCGTCGCTTTTCTGGCCGCGGCCGCCGGGGCCCTGGGCATTGGCGGAGGGGCGGTGCTGCTTTTATACCTCACTGCCTTCGCAGGGGTGGCGCAGATGACCGCCCAGGGCATGAACCTGGTGTTTTTTCTGCCGGTGGCCGCCGTGGCCGTGTTTTTTCACGCCAGGGCAAAGCTCATCGATTATAAAGCCGCCCTTTTCTGCGGAGGGTTCGGCATCCTGGGCACGGCGGCAGGCTTTTGGCTGGCCCGCTCCATGGACGAGACACTGCTGGCCCGGTCGTTTGCCCTTTTGCTGCTGGCTTTGGGGCTGCGGGAGCTGTTCGCCCGCCCGGAGAAACACCGCTCTTCCTCTTCCAGCCCCCCAAAGCACCCCCGGCGGGGCGGTTAACAGTGCCGTCCTGTCGCCTCCCGGGGGAATATGCCGGGCCCGGCAGCCGCGGGGGCCGTCCCTGCTCCGGATATTTTGCGTTCTGCTCTGTTCTTTTTCCGCCGGTAAAGGTATAATGAAAACAGATCAACAAAACTGGTACGGGGGCAGGATACCTATGAAAAGATATATTTCTCTCCTGCGCGGCGTTAATGTCGGCGGAAAAAACAGGGTCCCGATGGCGGAATTAAAAAAAGGCTTTGAAGCGCTTGGGTTTGGAGAGGTAAAAACATACCTCAACAGCGGCAACGTGGTCTTTTCAGGCAGCGGCGGGAACACAGAGGCTATGGCAAACCGTATCAAAGCCATGATAAAAGAACAGTTCGGCCTGGAGATCCCTGTCTTCCTGCTGGCGCAGGAGTCTCTTGTGGATATTCTGCGCCATGCGCCCGGCTGGTGGGGCGGTGAAAACCGGGAGATCTATGACAACCTGATCTTCATCCTCCCTCCTGTCTCCTTTGACGAGATATCCGCCGGGATCGGAGAGCCGAAGGAACCTCTGGAGAGGGTCGAGAATTACCGGGAAGCGGTCTTTTGGTCCTTCAGCCGGAGGGATTATCAAAAGACAAACTGGTGGCCCGGAACGGCCAGCGCCGCCGTCGGCAAAAAACTGACGATCCGAACGGCAAACACCGTCCGGAAGCTTGCGGAGATGTAGGTGCGCCCGCCGCCCGAAAGCATGCGGCAATATACAGTCGGGCACCTCCGGTACACACCGCAGCCCAGGCCCCGGCCCTTTGAAAAAACAAATGCGCCCCAGGGCAAAGAAAAGGCGTTTCTCTGTTGGGCGCTTCGTAAAACACAGACGGCCGTGCATCAATTACGATGCACGGCCGTCTGTGTTTGAAAGGTTCGGGGCAGGCTCACCCCGGCAGAACCATGGCGCCGGATCCGGTATCATGGCAGATCTCGCCGCTGAGCGGCAGGCCTTGATGCCTGTGAATGTGCAAATCTGCACGATAACCGGAAATTTTCCGGTCAATCATTCGGCCGCTTCCAGTAATTCAGTTTCGGCAGCATGTCTTTCAAATATTCCCGTACCTGCGCGGAAGGCCAGTCTTTATTCGCCATATGCTCGGCGCAATAATGGATCAGGTCGTCCATGTTGGAGTAAGTGAATTTTCCACCGGCATAACACCACTTACAGTACTCCTCGTTAAAGGCGCCATCCGGCTCTTTGCTGATGCTGGAATCATCAAGAGGCATGCCGCAGCACTGGCAAAAAAGCTGCCTTGGCTGGCCCAAAAGCGTATTGATAGAAACATCAAACAACTTGGAAAGCAGTTTCAGGGTCTCGGTGTTCGGCACAGTTTCACCCGTTTCCCAACGGGATACCGCCTGCCGCGTAACATGGATCTTTTCTGCCAGTTCATCTTGAGAAAGGCCGTTTTCTGTCCGGAGTTTCAGTATAATTTCTTTTGTATCCATATAAATGATCACCTCATAGATATTATAACACCGCTTTCTCATTAAGAAAGCAACTTGCTGTTGCTATGGGCAAAATTCAGTTTCGAGGCAATGCAGCGATACCGCACGGGCCGGGGAAGCGGCGTTTCCCATTTTAGGGGAGCTTTTTTCCTTCTTGGCTTGTCCCGGTCGTCTTAATATGTTATACTGATGGCATAATTTGTGACAACGGGGGAAACTTTTATGATCAAAGCAGTGGTATTCGACATGGACGGCGTCCTCTTCGACACTGAGCGCCTGGCCCGGGAATCTCTGGTAGAGGCTATCAAAGCCTCCGGCCTGCCTATTCCCATGGAGCTGACCTACCGCATCCTCGGCATGAACGCCGCGGCGGTGCGCCAGGCCTTTATGGAGACTATGGGGCCGGACTTTGAATATGATAAGTTCATGAGTTTTTCGCACGGCTACCATGTACGCGCCATTGAGCGGGAGGGCATTCCGGAGAAGCCCGGCCTTCACGAGGTGCTGGAGTATCTCAAAGCAAACGGCTACCCCATCGCCCTGGCCACCTCCACCAACCGCGACGGCGCCCGCCGCAACCTGGAGCGCACCGGTGTGCTCGGCTATTTTGACCATCTGGTGTGCGGCGATATGATCGAGCACAGCAAGCCCGACCCCGAGATCTATTTAAAAGCCGCCGCCCTCCTGGAGACCCGGCCGGAGGAGTGCCTCGCGGTGGAGGATTCCCCTAACGGCATCCGCTCCGCTTTTGCCGGCGGGCTGAAAACCGTCATGATCCCTGATCTGATCCCCCTCAGCGATGAGCTCCGCCCCATGCTGTTCTCTGTGGAGGATTCCCTCCTCGGGCTCATCCGTCTGCTGGAGCAGGATAAAAAGCAGTGATCCTTCGCGGCAAAAACAGCCGGGGCGGCGTGCCGTCCCGACTGTTTTATTACAGCATCTTCGCCAAAAACGGGCAGGGGTTTTCCTCGTCCCAAAAGGTTGGGAACACCTCCAGCGGTATGAAGCCCTGCCGCCGGTAAAACGCCCTCGTCCCGTTGTAAGGCGGGTAATCTGCCGACCCGTCCAGGGTCTTTACCGTCAGAC
Source organism: Oscillospiraceae bacterium (assembly GCA_022768545.1). Taxonomy (GTDB): domain Bacteria; phylum Bacillota; class Clostridia; order Oscillospirales; family Ruminococcaceae; genus JALELV01. The sequence continues at coordinate 18,026 of JALELV010000047.1, read as the reverse complement.
AGACAAGGCCCTCTCCGCGGCACCACTCCTCGCAGGCGTTAAGCAGCCGTTTCCCGGCTCCCCGGCGGTGGTATTCCTTCCGTACGCCGATTGTGTAGAGCTCTGCCGTATAGGGGTTGTGGCGTTTGATCGCCGCAAAGCCCACAACCTCTCCGCCTTCCTCCGCCGCAAAAAAGGCAAAGCCCCGGTGGGTCTACGCTTTTCTCCGGACGTCCTCCGGCGGACTGAACCACTCCGGCAGGGCCTCCATCACCTTCAGTGTAATGGCGCTCTTCCGGTCCTTATCGTGTACCTGCACTACTTTCATAAATATTTCCTTCCCCCGACGCCGCGCTTTTATTTTTTGACAAGGAGACATGAGCCATGGGCATCACCATCCAGACCCCCCGCATGGTCCTGCGGGAGCTTGTCCCCGAAGACCTCCCCGCCCTGCGCCCTGTTTTGCAGGACGAAAAAGTGATGTACGCCTGGGAACACTGCTTTTCCGATGAGGAGATCGCCGGTTGGATCTCTAACAACCGGCTCAGCTGCCGGCAGTGGGGCTGCGGCTATCTGGCAGCGGTGCTGCGCGCCACCGGCGAGGTCGCCGGCCTCATCGGCCCCCTGCGGGAGACTCCGGACGGCGCGCCCGCCATGGGAATAGGGTACATCCTGGGGACAGAGTTTCAGGGCAGGGGGCTTGCCCGGGAGGGGGCGGGGGCCTGCCTGCGCTATCTGTTTGAGGAGATGGGCGCCGACTGCGCCATCGCGGAGATCCGGCCGGAAAACCTCCCCTCCCTGCGGGTGGCCCGCTCCCTCGGCATGAAAGAAGCGGGGAGCTGTGTCAAGGTCTACCGCGGGAAGGCCATGCCGCATCTCATCTTCCGCATGGATAAGGATATGTTTTTGAGCCTCCCTCCCCTGGATACAAAGCCCCGGGCGGTGGTATTCGATATGGACGGCGTCCTCTTTGACACCGAAGGGGTAGAATACCGGGCGGCAGGGCGCATCGAGCGGGAGCAAAACCTCCCCGGGGTGCAGGCCATGATCCTGGAAGCCCTGGGCATGACCCAGCAAAAGAGTGTGGAGCTCTTTTTAAAGCATTTCCCGAGCGAAGCCGCCTACCGCGCCTTTGAAAAGACGCTTCACCGCTACTATTTTGAGGCTATCACTCCAAAAGTACCGGAAAAGCCGGGCCTGCACGAGCTGCTGGCCTATCTGAAAGAGGAAGGCCTGCGGGTAGCCCTCGCCACCTCCTCCGACCTGGCCTGTGTAGACCGCAATTTTTCAAGCGCCGGCATCGCCCCCTATTTTGACGCCGTGGTCACCGGGGACCAGTTCTCCCACAGCAAGCCCCACCCGGAGATCTACCTGGCCGCGGCCAAAAAGCTGGGCATCCCGCCCTGGCAGTGTGTCGCCGTGGAGGATTCCTTTGCCGGCGTCCGCTCCGCCCACAGCGCCGGGATGCAGGTGGTCATGGTGCCGGACCTGGTCCCTCCCACGCCGGAGCTGCTCTCCCTCTGCCTTGCCCAAAAGGAGAGCCTTGACCAGATCATCCCTCTTTTAAAAGTTCTCCTGGCAAAAGGCTGAGCCGAGGCCCCGCCGCAGCCAAAAGAGTTCAGAGCGCGCCGCGCCCTGAACTCTTTTTTTACGCCCGGCCTTCGGAGGGCGCCGCAAGGCTTGTCAGCGCCTCGCCCGCCACCCGGTAGACCGTCCAGTCCTCCATGGGCTGCGCGCCCAGGGAGAGATAAAACCCGATGCTGGGGCGGTTCCAATCTAGGCACCACCATTCCAGCCGCCCGCAGCCGCGCTGCACCGCAATCTCGGCAAGCTTTTTCATCAGGCCCTTGCCGTACCCCCGGCCCCGGTATTCCGGCAGGACAAAAAGATCCTCCAGGTACAGCCCGGCCCGGCCGAGGAAGGTGGAAAAGTTGTGGAAAAAAAGGGCAAACCCCACCTCCCGGCCATCCTCCAGCACAAAGAGCACTTCGGCCTTGTTTTTTTCAAAGATCCATTCCCGCAGCAGCTCTTCCGTGGCCACCACCTGGTCCTCCATCTTCTCGTATGCCGCCAGGGCCAGGATAAATTCCAGGATCTTGGAGGTATCCTCCGGCCGCGCCATGCGAAAACCCATTTTCCGTTCCATTTTTCCCTCCTGCTGCTCAGATGACAAACCCGCCGCTGATGTTGAGTACCTCCCCGGTGATAAAGCGGTCCTCCGCCAGGTAAAGGGCCGCCCGCGCCACATCCTCCGGGGTGCCGATGCGCCCCAGGGGGGTCTGCTCCCGCAGGACGGCCAGGTCCTCCGGGGAGAGCCAGCGGTTCATGTCCGTGTCGATGACCCCCGGCGCGATGCAGTTTACCTGCACTCCGGAGGGCCCCAGCTCCTTGGCCAGGGCTTTGGTAAAACCAATGACGCCCGCCTTCGCGGCGGAGTAATGCACCTCACAGGAGGCGCCCACGAGCCCCCACATGGAGGATATATTTAAGATCTTCCCCTCGCCCCGGCGCACCATCTGCGCCGCGGCCGCCCGGGAGCAGAGAAAGACGGATTTTAAATTGACCGCGAGCATCCGGTCCCAATCCTCCTCCGACATCTCCAAAAACGGGATCTCCTGGGAAATACCCGCGTTGTTGAGCAGGATATCCACCTTTCCCGCAGCGGCGAACAGGTTCTTCACTTCCTCTGCGCTGGTGAGCTCCGCCTGCAGGCGAAAGACGTCGCAGCCCTCGGCCAGAAGCTCCGCCTCCAGGGCCTCCGCCTCCGCCCCGCTGCTGTGATAATGGATGCAAACCCGGTATCCCGCCCGTGCAAAGGCCGCAGCGGAGGCCCGCCCGATACCGCGGGAGGCTCCGGTGACCAAAACCGATTTTTTCATTTCTTTCCCTCTCATCCCAGCAGCAGCTCCTCCAGTTCACCGGCGCTCCGGGCCAGCTCCTCCGCTCCCGCCGCCGTCAGCTCCGCCAGGCTGCCATAACCGTACAGCACGCCCACTGCTTCCAGACCTATGGAATGGGCCCCCAGGATATCGTGCTCCCGGTCTCCCACCATCACCGCTTTACTGAGGCTCCGGATAGAGTTTTTTCCAAGGCAGTATTCAATAACCTCCACCTTGGTATCCCGTTCGCCGTTCAGTTCACTGCCGCAGATATCTTCAAAACACCCGGCCAGCTTAAAATGCTCTAAAATGATCCGCGCAAATTTCTCCGGCTTGGAGGTAGCCACATAGAGCTTTTTGCCTGCATCCTTCAGCGCGCACAGCATCTGCGGCACCCCCGGGTAGACGGCGTTTTCAAACAACCCTACGGTGGAAAACCGCTCCCGGTAAAAGCGGAGAGCCGTCTGGGCGTTCTCCCCCTCCAGCCCCCAAAACCGCCGGAAGGATTCCATCAGCGGCGGGCCGATAAAGCACCGGAGCTCCTCCTCCGTCTGCTGCGGCAGGCCAAGCTTCTCCCGGGCATACTGCAGCGACCGCACGATCCCCGGCTGGGAGTCAGTCAGCGTTCCATCCAGATCAAATAAAATGATCTCTTTTTCCAAGTTTATCCCTCCACACCCGCAAGGGGATGTTATAATAAAGCTACTGATATTGTACTAAAAAACGCCCCGGTGCACAAGCGCCCTTCCCACAGGCGCCGGAAAAGAGCAAAGGAATGGACCAGGAGATCTTCCTCAGCTATTGCTGGAACGACGAAGCAGCCGCAAACCAGCTGGATTCCCTCTGCCTGCGCCGCGGCATCTCCCTCACCCGGGACCGGCGGGACCTGGGGTATGACCAGGATATCCACCGGTTCATGCGGCGCGTCCGGGGCTGCAGCCGGGTAATACTGCTGGTCAGCGACAGCTATCTCCGGTCGGTCAACTGTGTCTACGAGGCCTGCCAGCTCCTGCTGTACGGCGGGTGGGAACAGAAAGCCGTCCCGGTGGTCCTGCCGGGGACGGATCTTTTCAGCCTCTCCGGCAAACAGCAGTATATCCGGCACTGGCGGGAATGCGTCCTGCAGGCGGAGGAGATGCTGGCGGAAGACGCCGCCTGTTTCTCACAGGAGCTTGACGACCTGCGCCTGGCCCGGGACAGCATCGCCGCCCTGGTAGACGCTTTAAGGGGCTCCAACCGCCTCTTTTTAAATACCATCTCCCTTCTGCCCTTTCTAAGGAGCCTGGGCGTCTCCCCCGCTTACCCCGAGATCCTTGGGGAGGACTACTACGCCTGGCTGGCAGAGCGGGAGGACCGGAAGATCGGGGATATGCTGTTTTTCATCGCAGACCTCTACCGCTCCCGCAGCGTGGTGATCTCCGACTACCCCAATACTCCGGACGGTGAGGACAGCTTCTTTTTTCAGTCTCTCTCCCTGCAGCGCACCCGCTTCGGGCTGACGGTTACCCTCACCCCCTCCGCCCGGCACGGGGCGCCCTGCCGGGCTGTCTACCCTGACGCAGACAGCATTGAACAAAACCGCCTCTCCGGCCCGGGGCACTCCAAATATTATTTTTACTGCGTCGACCGGGAAAAGCAGCGGCGTTTTGAAGAAATACACCGCCTCCCGGAGGGGGGCTCCGCCCTCTCCGAGGGAGAGCGGGAGCTGCTGCTCACCGGCTCTCACAACGTCTACCGGGTCACTCTGCTCTTTTAGCGGCGGGGGCATCCTCCCGCCCTGCGGTGAACATCACCGCCTTGATGGCGTTTTCCCTGTCCTGCCGATAAAAGTCAAAATCCTCTTTAAAGTGCTCCAGCCGCAAGTCGTGGGTATGCAGCAGGTCCAGGTCTATCATCTTCAGCCGCGCCAGCTTGATGCAGACCGGAAAAAACAGCGCCGGCGCCGCGTAGGAGGCCCGGATCTGCAGCTTGTGCCAGTGCAGATAATCCATATCGAAGGTGGCGTAGGGGCTGCCCCCCTCCCCGATATAGCTTAAGACCCCTCCCACATTCAGGTTTTTCAAAAGCCCCGGCATCACCTCCGGCGGGGCGGTGCAGAGGATACGGTCCGCCCTGCAGGCGGAAAAGTCCTCGCCGGCATAGACGATCTCGTCCGCGCCGTAGGCCCGGGCCGCGGCGTCCCGGCGGGCCCGCCCCCGGGTGCTCACCGCAATTACCTTTGCAGCGCCCCTCAGCTTTGCCAGGCGGAGGGCGCAGAGCCCGATGGTTCCGATACCCACCACCATGACCGTGCTCCCCAGTTCGATGTCCGACACCTTCACCAGGTCAAACGCCACGCCCAGGGGCTCTATCATGGTGGCTGCGGCCAGGGAAAGCCCCTCGTAGGGCACACACACCTCGTCCGGCGCGATCAGATATTCCGCAAAGCCCATGCCGTTGCCGTCCTGCTGGGTGTTAAAAAAGTGCCGCCCGTTGTTGTCCAGGTCGTATTTTCCGTCCCGTGAAAGGCTTGAAAACCGGTCGTAGGAGCCGCTCTCCAGCACTACCCGGTCGCCCGGGCGGACATTTGTGACATATTCCCCCACCTGCTCCACCACCCCGGCCACCTCATGTCCCAGGGGCTCAAAGCTCACGGCATCCCGGGCAGTGTGCAGGTCGGAGCCGCAGAGCCCGCAGGCCTCCACCCGGATGAGCGCCTCGTTGTGCCGCGGCGCCCGCAGCGCTACCTCCCGGAGCTCAAATTGGTACGGCGCTTTTGTGTAGATCGCTTTCATGGCAGCTGTCTCCCCTTCCCGGCCGCGGATATCCGCAGCCCTTTTGTTCCGGCTTTTTCCCGCATGAAAAAAGAAAAGCCGTATGAACTTTTCAGGTTCATACGGCTTTTTTTGGAGGCGCTGACCGGATTTGAACCGGTGCATAAGGGTTTTGCAGACCCGTGCCTTACCACTTGGCTACAGCGCCATCTTGTAAGCAGAAGGAGCGCTCAGAAATCTCCCTCTGCTCTTCCTTTTTACTGGAGCGGGGGACACAGCTCGAACTCGCTATCGCACCCCACAAAAGCTTCGCTTTCGTGGGGCCCCGCACCTCCGATTTGAAAAACGGTGGAGGCAGCGAGCTCTCGCCCGTCAGACGCTCTTCTTTTTTATTGGAGCGGGTTACGAGGCTCGAACTCGCTACCTCCACCTTGGCAAGGTGGCGCTCTACCAGATGAGCTAAACCCGCATATTCCGCTCCGTGCGGAGCGGCTTTGTTTGGTGGTCCCGGTCGGAATCGAACCAACGACACGAGGATTTTCAGTCCTCTGCTCTACCAACTGAGCTACAGGACCATATGGCGACCTGGATGGGGGTCGAACCCACGACCTCTAGCGTGACAGGCTAGCGTTCTAACCAACTGAACTACCAGGCCATATGGTGGGAACAACAGGGCTCGAACCTGTGACCCTCTGCTTGTAAGGCAGATGCTCTCCCAGCTGAGCTATGCTCCCGTGTGTCCCCTAATCTCTCAAGCGACGGGTTTTATTATACTATACCAATGCCGCTTTTGTCAAGATAAAACCTGCAAATTTCCCGAAATACTCCCAGGTCCTCAAAAGCGCCATCCTTCTCCGGCCCCGCAGATCACTTCTGGGCAGAGGCGAGCAGAGCTTTTAAGTCCCCCGCGGTAAAACGGTACTTTTTGTCGCAGAAATGGCAGCAGACCTCGGTTTCCTCCTGCTCTTCCGCCAGTTTTTCCAGGTCCTCCCGGCCAATGCTGATGAGAGCGCGCTCCACCCGCCGGCGGGAGCAGTCGCAGCGATACCCCACCTCAAAGCGGTCCAGCACCTCCGGCTCGAAGCCCGCCAGCACCTTCTTTGCGATCTCCTCCGGCGTCATGCCGCTGTCGATCATCTTCGAGATGGCGGGAAGTTCCTTGACGTTTTCTTCCAGGCGGGTGATCTCCTCCTCCGTGGCGCCGGGCAGAAGCTGCACCAAAAAGCCCCCCGCGGCCCGCACCGTCAACTCCGGGTTTACGAGCACCCCCAAGGCGCACACCGTGGGGATCTGCTCGCTCACAGCATAGTAATGGGTGATATCCTCCGCGATCTCCCCCGACACGATGGGCACCTGGCCCACGTACGGGTCCTTAAGGCCCAGATCCTTCACCACGGAGAGGGTCCCCTCCCGGCCCACAGCCCCCGCCACATCCAGCTTACCGTAGGAATTGAGGGGGAGCTCCACCACCGGGTTATCCACCGTTCCCCGGACATTTCCTTCGCCGTCCGACACCACCAGGAGCAGACCGGCAGGCCCACCTCCGCTTAAGCGCAGGGTGATGGACTCCTCCTTCTTTTTAAGCATGGAGCCCATCAGGGAGCCCGCCGTCAGCAGGCGCCCCAGGGCGGCGGTGACCGTTGCAGAGGTTTTATGGATGCGCTCCGCCTCCGCGGCAATATCGGTGGAATCGATGGCGGAGCAGACTACCCCGCCGTCTCTGGATATGGTTCGTACGATCTGTGCCATGATCTTGGTTCCTTTCCCGCCGGCCATACCGGCTTTTATCGCTTTTTCGCCGCGCAGACCCAGCGCTGGGCCTGCTCTCCGGGTGGGGCTAATGTGTCATCCCCATACATGTCCAGCAGCTCGAAGCCCGTCTCCCGCAGCAGATCTTCCAGCTCCTGCGCAGAGTAAGCCCGCTCGGAAAATTCCTCCTGTTCCCGCCGCCAGCCCCCCTTCGCGCGTTCAAAAAAGTCCAGCCGGATGTTCACGCTGCCGTCGGATGGGTCGTAGGAATTCTGCCAGCCGCAGTACAGGTCGTCAAACTCGTAGATATAGGCGTTATCGGCAAGGATCTCCCGGTGCTTGTAGGGGGTGTTTGCGTCAAAGAGGAAAATACCTCCCGGCTCGGTAAAAAGGCTCACACGCTCAAACGCCTTTTTCAGGTCGGCGGGGTCGGTGAGGTGGTTGACACTGTCCAGCGCGCAGACAGTAGCCTCGACAGTGCCGTAAAGGTCCAGCTGCGTCATATCCTGGCAGAGGTAGAGCACTGAAAGCCCTCTCTCACCGGTTTTGCACATGGCCTCCGAGAGCATCTCCGGGGAGGAATCCACACCGATCATCTCATAGCCCATCTCCGCCAGCTCCACCGTCAGACTGCCGGTGCCGCAGGCAAGGTCCAGCACCAGGCCGGGGTCTGATCGATAACGCTGCAGCAGCCGGGCGAAATACTCCGCCCGGCTGCGGTAATTTACATTTTCAGTCAGCCGGTCATAATACCGGGCAAAGCAGGAATAGCCGCTCATCAGTCCTTCACTCTTTCAAACACGATCTGATATCCGTCGCTGCCATAGCTCAGGGAGCGGTTGACACGGCTGATGGTGGCGGTGCTGGCCCCGGTCTGCGCCACAATATCGCTGTAGACCTTCTTTTCGTTTAACATTTTGGCCACCGTCAGACGCTGGGACAGAGCCTTCAGCTCCGGCACGGTGCAGAGGTCCTCAAAAAATTTATAACATTCCTCCTGAGTCTCCAGACACAGGATCGCCTGAAATAAATAATCGATATTCAGGTCTTTGAGCTTGCTGTTCATCTGCAAATCCTCCCCTGTGATCATCCTTCCGCTTTCAAGATCTAAAGCGGGAAACCAACAAGGATAGTTTACCATATTACATCTGAAAAGTAAACTGCTAAAACACTGTTTTTAAGGGCTCCCGGCCATATCGTCCGCGCCCTCCGGCGAAGGCGGCAGAAAGGCCTTCTTCAGCCGGGGCAGCAGGCAGAGCATCAGCACCCCAAAAGCCCAGAGGAACCCTTCCGAGACCCAGATGTTCCCGTACCGGGCCAGCAGCACTGCCCCGCCATTGAGGGCCGTGTGCAGCAGCACCGCCAGCCAGTAGCCGCCTGCCCTGCCCCTACGCACGCCGAGGAAGACAAGCACCGAGGCGAAGATATGGAACATCACCGCCGGAGCCCGCTCCCCCGCTCCGAGCAGAACAGAGGCCGGTTCAAAGGCGGAAAGCTGCGACGCCACAGTCTTGGCAAGCTCAGGGGAAAGGCTTTCCAGCGCTCCGGCGTTTAACAGCACCGCGGCGTTTAAATAGCTCATCCCCACCAGCAACACTGCCTCGCAGAGCCCGTGCCCCAGCCCGTAGGAGAGGGCGTCCTTCCACTCCAGACGGTTTTTGCAGAAGAGCCGGGCCCCCGCCAGACGGGCCGTCTCCTCAAACAGGCCCGCCGTCAGCCCGCCGATCAGCACCGCGGATATAAAGGGGTTGGAGGCAAAGCGCACATACCAGTCCCTGGTGTTCAAAAAGGTGAGCAGAGGGATCCGCAGCAGCATCTGGGAAACAAAGAAGCCCAGAACACCCACAAAAAACGGCATAGCCGAGATCTTTTTCTTTACCCCCAAAAAGGCCGCCGCCCCCAGCGGCAGCACAAGGGTGAGAAACAGCGCCGCCAAAATAGCCCACACAGCCGCGGCCGGTACAGATAATCCCTGCGCCATACAACGCCCTCCTTTCTCCTCAGGAAAAGCCCGGGAGGCCCCGGGAAGGGGCTCCGCCCTCCGGTTTTGCCTTTTTAAAGCTCGTCGTGGCTTATCATGTCCTCCAAGGTCTCCCGGCGTACCGCCACCCGGCTCTCTGCGCCCTTTACCAACACCACCGGGGGACGGGGGACGCGGTTGTAGTTGGAGGCCATGGAATAGTTGTAGGCGCCAGTGGAAAGCACCGCCACAACATCGCCCGGCGCTGCGGGCTGCAGCAGCATGTTCTCTCCGATCAGGTCGCCGCTCTCGCAGCAGCGCCCCGCCAAAGTGACCTCCATGGTCTTGGCCTCCCCCGCCCGCGCGGCCACCAGCGCCTCATACCGTGCCTGATACAGGGCATAGCGGGGGTTGTCGGTCATGCCGCCGTCCACCGAAAGATAGGTGCGCACACCAGGGATGGTCTTAACGGCCCCCACCCGGTACAAAGTGATCCCCGCGTCCCCCACGACGGAGCGGCCGGGCTCGATGAGAATAAAGGGGATGGGAAGCCCCAGCCTCCCGCACTCCCCGTGTACCACGGCGGACACCCGGCCCATATAGGTCTCCAGGCCGGCGGGGTCGTTTTCCGGAACATATTTGATGCCAAAACCGCCGCCCAGATTGAGCTTTGAAAGAGTAAGCCCCGTCCTCTCCCGAACCTCGGCCAAAAAGCGCAGCATCACACGGGCGGCTTCCTCAAAGGGGTCGATGTCAAAGATCTGGGAGCCGATGTGACAGTGCAAGCCCGTCAGGCGCACATGAGAGAGCTCCGCCGCCCGGCACACCGCCTCCATGGCCTCCCCCGTCTCCAGTGCGACACCGAACTTGGAATCGATCTGCCCAGTGCGGATAAAATCATGGGTGTGGGCGTCCACGCCGGGTTTTACCCGAAACATGATGCCCGCTGTTTTCCCCATGGACGCCGCGATCTGGTCCAGCACCTCCAGCTCGGTGATATTATCCACCACGATGGTGCCCACCCCATAGCGCAGCGCCTCCACCAGCTCCTCCGGCGTTTTGTTGTTGCCGTGGAAATAAATGCGCTCCGCCGGGAACCCGATGCTCTCCGCGGTGTACAGCTCCCCGGCAGACACCACGTCCAGGCCCATGCCCTCCTCCTGGGCGATCCGGCACACCGCCTTGCAGCAAAACGCCTTGCTGGCGTAAAGAGCCATGCCGTTTCCTCCGTAGTGCTCCTCAAAGGAGCGCCGGAACTTCCGGCAGTTTTCCCGGATCTGGGTTTCGCTCATCACATACAGCGGCGTCCCATACTCCCCCGCCAGCTCCAGCGTATCCTTTTCGTCAATGGTCAGGTGCCCCTTGGCATTGATGCCAAGGCAGTCGGAAACGAACATGTCAAACCTCTCCTTCTGTCCCATGGGGAAGGGTATCCCCCGGCCTGTTCACTGCTGCTTTTTTCTCGGGCGCGGGGCAAGAAAGCCCTGCCCGGCCTGTTCCTCCCCTTCCAGGGGCTCCGGGCTTCCGGCCGCAGGATGGGCCGCGCAGTCGGCGGCGATCTCTTCGATGACCTCCCGCACCGCCTCAATGCCCTCCCCGGTCTCGGAGGAAACGGGCAGCATGACGATCTGATCCCCGTAGGGGATCTCTTTCCGGAAGGCCTCCAGGCGCTCCGCCTGCTGCCGGGGGGAGAGCTTGTCGCGCTTGGTGAGTACCACTGCAAAGGGCATTTCGCCCTCCACCAGAAAATCGATCATCTGCAGGTCATCCCGGGTGGGGGGATGGCGCATGTCAATCAGCTGAAACACGAGGGCGATGTCCCGCCCGCTGTGCAGATACCCTCCGATCAGCCCGGACCAGCGCTCTTTTTCGGTTTTTGCCACCTTGGCGTAGCCGTAGCCGGGCAGGTCTGCAAAGCGCATCCCCTCCAGACGGAAGAAATTGATGGTGGCGGTCTTGCCCGGCACGGCGCTGACCCGCGCCAGGTTTTTGCGGTTAAAAATTTTATTGATCAGCGAGGACTTTCCCACATTGGAGCGCCCGGAAAAGGCGATCTCCGGCAGGTCGTCCTCCGGGATCTGGGAAAACAGCCCGTAGGAGGCTTCAAAAACCACGTTGTGAAAATTCATGTCATTCCCCTTACTGAGAGACGTGCTCCGCCTCTTTATCCTTTTCGGCTTTCTGCACCAGGGCCTCCGCCGTGGGCCGGTGCCGGCCCGCCGCGCCCTCGCAGGGGGTGATCAGCGCATTTTTCAGCACCTCGTCGGCCCGCTCCACGGGAATGAAGCGGATGGCGCCGGTGACCACAGGGTCCAGCTCCGCCAGGTCGGGCTCGTTTTCCTTGGGGATGATGACCGTCCGGATGCCGGCGCGATAGGCCGCCATGGTCTTTTCCTTTAACCCGCCAATGGCAAGCACCCGGCCCCGCAGGGTGATCTCACCGGTCATGGCCACCTCCCGGCGCACCGGGCAGCCGGAAAGAGCGGACACCAGTGCGGTGCAGACGGTCACACCGGCGGAGGGCCCGTCCTTAGGCACGGCCCCCTCCGGGAAGTGGATATGGATATCCCGGTTTTTATAAAAATCCGGGTCAATATCGTATTGTCTGGCCACGCTGCGGATAAAGCTGACCGCCGTGCGGGCGGATTCCTTCATCACGTCGCCCAGAGAACCGGTGAGCTCCAGCTTTCCGGCGCCCTCCAGCACCGCAACCTCCACCTGCAGCATCTCGCCGCCCACAGAGGTCCAGGCAAGGCCGTTTACCAGCCCCACCTCGTCAGATTTGCCGATCGTCTCCGGCAGGAACTTTTTGGGCCCCAGGTATTCCCCGATGTTCTGCCCCGTCACCGAGACCTTTTCCGCCTCTCCGGCGGCGATCTTCTTGGCGGCCTTGCGGCAGAGCGCGGCGATCTCCCGTTCCAGGGTGCGGACGCCGGCCTCCCGGGTATAGCTGTCCACCAGGCTGTAGATGGCGCTGTCCGCCAGACGGAAGGTCCTGGATGAAAGCCCGTGGCGCTTGATCTGCTTGGGCGCCAGGTGGCGCCGGGCAATATGGAACTTCTCCTCCCGGGTGTAGCTGGAAAGCTCAATGAGCTCCATGCGGTCCAGCAGAGGGGCGGGGATACTCCCCACATCGTTGGCGGTGGTGACAAACAGCACATCGCTCAGGTCGAAGGGAAGTTCGATGTAATGGTCGCGGAAAGCGCTGTTCTGCTCCGCGTCCAGCACCTCCAGCAGGGCAGAGGAGGGGTCTCCCTTGTAGTCGCTGCCCAGTTTGTCAATCTCATCCAGCAGGATAAGCGGGTTGCGGGTGCCCGCCTGGCGCAGGGCCCCGATGATGCGGCCCGGCATGGCCCCGATATAGGTCTTTCTGTGGCCCCGGATGTCGGATTCATCCCGCACGCCGCCCAGGGAGATACGGGCGTACTTCCGCCCCATGGCCCCGGCGATGGACTTTGCCACCGAGGTCTTTCCCACTCCGGGGGGGCCCGCCAGACAGATGATCTGCCCTTTGATGCCGGGAGCCAGCTTGCGCACCGCCAAAAGCTCCAGAATGCGCTCCTTTACCTTGGCAAGGCCGTAGTGGTCCTTTTCCAGCCGGGCCTTCGCCTTCGCGATGTCGATGCGGTCCCGGGTCGCGGTGTTCCAGGGGAGTTCCAGGCAAGTGTCGAGATAGTTTCGGATCACGGTGGATTCCTGAGAATTGGGCGGCATCTTAGAAAGACGGTCCGCCTCCTTCATCAGCTTTTCGTACACCTCGCCGGAAAGCTTCAGCTTTTCGATGCGCTCCCGGTATTCCTCCGCCTCGTCCTGGACCGATTCCCCCTCGCCCAGCTCGTCAGAGATCACCCGCATCTGCTCCCGCAGAAAATACTCCCGCTGGTTCTGGTCGATGGACTCCTTTACTTTGTCGTAAATATCCTTTTCCAGGGTCATGATGGAGTTTTCGCTCTCCAAAATGGAGGCCATCTCCTCCAGACGACGGGTCAGGCTGTTTTCCTCCAGCAGCTTCTGTTTATCCTCCAGCCGCAGGGGAAGGTTTGCCGCGATATATTCCACCAGATAGGCGGGATCCTCCGCGGAGAATACGTTCATGACGATTTCCTTAGGGGCCTTGGGCGTCAGATAGCAGTACTCCTCAAACAGCTCTTTGATGGTGCGCATCAGAGCGTCGCTGAGCAGGGTATTGCGGATCTTCGGGTTTTTCAGCGGGTATTCCTCCACCCGGGCCGTCCAGTAGGGCTCCTTCGAGAGCAGGGACACCGTCCGGGCGCGGTAAAGCCCCTCCACCAGCACTTTCAGGGTGTTGCCGGAGCTTTTTAAGATCTGCCGCACCTCCGCCACCACGCCCACGGTGTAGAGGTCGCTCTCCTCCGGGTCGTCGGTCTGGATATCCTTCTGTGCCGCCAAATAGATCTGCTGGCCGCTTTTCATGGCTTCGTTGAGGGCACGGATGGATTTCTCCCGCCCCACGTCAAAATGTAAGATCATTCTGGGAAACAAAACAAGCCCGCGCAGCGCAAGCATCGGCAGCTCCAGCCTGCGGGGAGTATTTCTCTCTTCCTCCATGTTGTTTCCTCCTTTATTTCAAAATATATCCGGGCGCCTTTCTGCGCCGGAAGGCCGCCCACAGGCGGCTGCAGCGGCCTGTGCCGCCTGCTAAAAGTATAGCGAAAAGCGTATTTGAATGCAAGCATATTGTATTTCCTCCGCTTTCCCCTTGTTTTTGACAAAAACGCACCCTGCCGCTTCCTTGCGGTCAGAGTGCGTTTCGATCCGCTTTTGGGTTCAGGAAACGGAGCCGCGGCTCCTCTGCTTTTTGGCGGAGGGCAGGCTCATCCTCGCCGGCCTCTTTGCCGGGTCGTAGGTGATTTTCGGCTGCTCCGTTTTATCCACACAGCCCTTTGTGATCACCACCGAGTCCACCGTGCCGTCGGAAGGGGCGGTGAACATGATATCCGAAAGAATATCCTCCATGATGGAACGCAGGCCACGGGCGCCGTTTTTGCGCTCGATGGCAAGCTTTGCCACCTCTTCCAGCGCCTCTTTTTCAAAGTGGAGGTCAATGCCGTCGAGATCAAACAGCTTCTGATACTGGCGCACCAGGGCGTTCTTCGGCTCGCACAGGATCCGCACCAGTGATTCCGCGTCCAGCTCCTGCAGCGTAGTGATGACCGGGATACGGCCCACCAGCTCCGGGATCAGCCCGTATTTGACCAGATCGTGGGGGATCACCTGGCCCATCAGCCGGGCGGAGATCTCTTTTTTTCCGGCCGCCAGCTCCGAGCCGAAGCCCAGGGTGGAGGACTGGTTCACCCGCTTTTCGATCACCTTCTCGATGCCGTCGAAAGCGCCGCCGCAGATAAACAGGATGTTGCTGGTGTCGATCTGGATAAACTCCTGCTGCGGGTGCTTGCGTCCGCCGGTGGGCGGCACATTGGAGACCGTACCCTCCAGGATCTTCAGCAGGGCCTGCTGAACGCCTTCGCCGGAGACGTCCCGGGTGATGGACGGGTTTTCGGATTTTCGGGCGATCTTGTCGATCTCATCGATGTAAATGATGCCCTTTTCCGCCCGCTCAATGTCGTAATCCGCAGCCTGGATCAGCCGCAGCAGAATATTTTCCACATCCTCGCCCACATAGCCCGCCTCGGTGAGGGTGGTGGCGTCGGCAATGGCGAAGGGCACGTTGAGGATCTTTGCCAGGGTCTGGGCCAAAAATGTTTTCCCCACGCCCGTGGGACCAAGCAGCAGAACGTTGCTCTTGGAGAGCTCCACGTCCCCATCGTCCCCGGCGCCGAAATAGATGCGCTTGTAGTGGTTGTATACCGCCACCGAGAGGGTGCGCTTGGCGGCGTCCTGGCCGATGACATATTCATCCAGAATTTCCTTGATCTCCGCCGGCTTGGGGATGGTGATGTCGATCTCCTCCCGCACCGGCTTTTTCCGGGAGGAGATGCCCTCTTCCTCCAGCACGCTGACGCACAGCTCAATGCACTCGTTGCAGATGCAGACGCCGGAGCCCGCGATGAGCTTCCCCACCTTGTCCTGGGTCTTTCCGCAGAAGGAGCAGCGCAGCGTTCTGCCATTATCGTCGTATTTTGCCATAGTCCCTCCTGACCGTCCCCCCTGGGGACGCTTTTATCTCTTCTCTTTGCCCGGGCCGCAAAGCCCGCCCTTTGTACAGGAAAGGCCCGTGCACCGGGCCCAGGGCCCCGCGCACGAACCATTCGTTTTGGTCATCTCTTGTAGAACACCTTGTCGATCAGGCCGTACTGGGCCGCTTCGTCGGCGCTCATAAAGTTGTCCCGCTCCGTATCCTGCTCGATCACCGAGAGGGGCTTTCCGGTGTTGTCCGCCAGGATCTGGTTGAGCTTCGATTTGATGCGGATCAACCGGTCGGCGTGGATTTTGATGTCCGTCACCTGACCCTGCATCCCGCCCAGAGGCTGGTGGATCATGATCTCGCTGTTGGGCAGGGCAAAGCGCTTGCCCTTGGCGCCGGAGGAGAGCAGGAACGCCCCCATGGACGCCGCCATGCCAATGCAGATGGTGGAGACGTCGCACTTGACGTACTGCATGGTGTCATAGATGGCCATGCCCGCCGTCACCGAGCCGCCGGGGCTGTTGATGTACAGGGAGATATCCTTTTCCGGATCCTGTCCTTCCAGGTAGAGCAGCTGGGCCACCACCAGGCTGGCGGTGGTGTCGTTCACCTCTTCGCTGAGCATTACGATCCGGTCGTTGAGCAGCCGGGAAAAAATATCGTAGGAACGCTCACCGCGGCCCGTTTGTTCAATTACCATTGGGACTAAACTCATCTTTCATACCTCCATATCTTCCGCCCCCCGCAGGGAGCCGTATGTACCGCTTCAAAGGAGGCAAAAGGGGAGGAAGGAGCTTATTCCTCGGTCTTTTCCTCTTTTTTCTCGGCGGGGGCCACAGCCTTGGCGCTCTCACGCACCAGGTCGATGGCTTTGTTCACTGCCAGATCCAGGGCGATATCCTTAGCGGGGATAAACTGCTTGATCTTGTCGGCTTCCATGCTGTAGGTCCCGGCCATCTTGGCGTACTCAGCCTCCACCTCTTCGTCGGAGGCCTTCAGGCCCTCCAGCTCCACGATCTTTTCCAAAGCCAAACGGATCTTCACCTGGCGCTCGGCCTGAGGGGCAAAGTTCTGTTTAAAGGCGTCCAGGCCGCTGCCGGTGTATTTCAGGTAGGTCTCCAGGTTCATGCCCTGGGCCTGCAGGCGGTAGTCAAAATCTTTTACCAGATCTTCCATCTTGTTGTCGATCATGCAGGGGGGGATCTCCGACTGCATGCCTTCCACGACCTGGTCGATCAGCTTGTTCTCGAACTCCTCCTGGGCGCGCTTTTCAGCGGCCTCGGTGAGCTTTTTGCGGAAGTCTTCTTTCAGCTCCGCCAGCGTGTCAAAATCGCTGACGTCCTTGGCAAACTCATCGTCCACCTCGGGGTATTCCTTGGTTTTCAGCTCGTGGAGACGGCATTTGAACACGGCGGGCTTGCCGGCCAACTCCTCGGCCTGGTAATCCTCAGGGAAGGTGACGTCCACATCGAACTCGTCGCCGACGTTTTTGCCCACGATCTGATCCTCAAAGCCCGGGATGAACTGCCCGGAGCCGAGGGTAAGGTCAAATTTCTCTCCTTTGCCGCCCTCGAAGGGGACGCCGTCGATAAAGCCTTCAAAATCGATCACGGTCTGGTCGCCGTTTTCCGCGGGGCGATCCTCCACGGTGATGACACGGGCATTGCGCTCTTTCAGGCGGTCGATCTCGGCCTCCACCATCGCGTCGGTCACATTGGCCTCCGCTTTCTCGGCGGTCAGGCCCTTGTATTCGCCCAGGGTAACCTCGGGGCGCACGGTGACGACCGCTTTAAAGGTAAAGCCGTCGCCGCTTACCTCTTCCACCTCGATCTCGGGGCGGTCCACAGGCTCCAGGCCCGCTTCTTCCACCGCGGCGGCGTAGGCCTCGGGGTACAGGGAGTTTACGGCGTCCTCATAAAACACGCCCTCGCCGTAGAGTTTCTCGATAATATGCTTCGGGGCTTTTCCCTTGCGGAAACCGGGAACGCTGATGTTTTTTACATTTTTGCGGTAGGCCTTTTCCACGGCGGCCGCAAACGCTTCCTTGCCCACGGAAACTTTCAATTCATGCTGATTGGTACCGGTTTTTTCTGCAGAGATCAAACTCATTTGTACTTCCTCCTGTAATGAAACACTTTTTAAAAGATGGAGCCGCATTCCACCGCAGGTCTGCGAGTTCTGCAATTCCCGGTAACGGGAAGGCCGGCCCCTTGCCCTAACTATATGATTATAGCATAATAGCACATTCTCTGCCAATTATTTATCACAAAATTATAAACAATTCTTGGTTGGGAAATAACTTTTTCCTGCCGCATGTTGCCTAAAACCTGCCCGGCTGCCCGGAAGGCTCAATAAGCTCCGGGCAGAACCCCAGCTGATCCGCCGAGATGAGCCGGAACCGGATGCCCATACACTCGCCGTTTAAGGCCCAGGCCCGCCCGGCCCCGTGGATATGGCCATAGTAGACCCGCTTTACCCCGTACCGCAGCAGCACATCCAGAATGGGAGCGGAGGCCTCCTCCCCGTACAGGGGCGGATAGTGCAGAAACACCAGGGTCTCCCGTCCGCTGTCCCGGGCCGACTGCAGGGAGCGTTCCAGC
>JALELV010000046.1 GCA_022768545.1 Oscillospiraceae bacterium | reverse complement strand
ATTTGGTAAAAATTCAGGGTTTTTCCTCCATGCCGCGGGACCTGAGAGATGAGTGCGTAAAGATGCTGGAGGTTTTTGAGGATGTCCATGCAGGGACGCCCAATATAACCTTTCAACTCATATCATAGGGAACGGGACGGGCGCGATCATCGTCTGCTTGCCGACGGATCTCTGTTTTATGTGGGCTGTTGCAGCCAAAGCTGCACGGGCTCCTTTGCTGCGTGGGTGTGCGGCGTCCGCGCTTGCAATAATAAGCTTAACTCCCGGGCTGAACTTCTAAAATCAATAAGCGGCAAGGCTCCCCTCGCTTGACAAGAAGCAGCACGCCTGTCGGCGGCCGAAGCGGGCGCTGGACTTCGTTCCCGGGTTTGGCAGGCTGCCGCCCGGCAGCAGAGCTAACACAGCCAGCGGTCGTTTTAGACCCGAAAAACCATGTTGTCCCTTGTCAGGCGAGGGTGAATTTGTCTGATCTAATTTGCCCAAGTGCTATTTTGAAGGAGGATCGATTATGGGAGAAACATCGAAATGGCGGTTTCCTGTGTTTCTGGTTTGTCCGGGGCGGCCTTCCCGTGCTCTTTTGGCTGCGCCGTTTCTTCTGCCATTGCTTTTTAAAAAAAATGTGATATGATAGTTATCAATGATAACGATCTACCTTTTTGCAAGGACCATGCGGTTGCGGCGGGAAAAGGCTTTTGGAAGATGCGCGGCGGCGCGCGTCTTTTTTCAGAGCTGGATATGAAAACGATATCATACCAGCGCTGCCCCCGCGGGGAAAGGGGCGCAAGAATTGGGGTTTTCTCAGTGGATGCGAAAAAACCTGTTCCGGGTAAAAGACCAGAATGGGGCGCTGATTGAGGAGCAGGAGGTCCGGAGCCTTTACAGAAGATGTATTTCCATCGCCTGGCCCTCCACCGTGGAGGGGGCGCTTTTGAGCATTATCGGCTCCATGGACACCATGATGGTGGGTACTCTGGGCTCCGCCGCTATTGCCGCGGTGGGCCTCACCGGGCAGCCCCGCATGATCCTGCTGATCTGTGTACAGGCCCTCTGCGTGGGCACCACGGCCCTGTGTGCCCGGCGCCGGGGGGCGGAGGACAGGGAGGGGGCCAACTCCTGCCTGGCGCAGTCGCTGGCGGTGGTGACGGTGCTGGGGCTTTTGATGACAGCCATCGGGTATTTTGGCGCCGACTGGTTTATGATGCTGGCGGGGGCCAACGAGGATACCCTTCAGCTGAGTGCGGACTATTTCCGCATCATCAGCCTGGGAATGGTGTTCAACAGCTGGTCGCTCTGCATCTGTGCGGCCATGCGGGCCGTCGGACAGACCCGCATTACCATGGCGACCAATATCACGGCCAACATTGTCAACGTCTGTCTCAATTTCGTCCTGATCAACGGTTACCTGGGCTTTCCGGCTTTGGGGGTAAAGGGAGCGGCCATCGCCACGCTGTGCAGCACGATGGTCTCCTTTGCCATCGCCGTTTGGTTTGTCTGCCACCGGGACGGCTACTATCATTTTTCTCTGCCGAAATTTGACCGCGCGACCATGTCCGGTCTTTTGAAGGTGGGTTCCAGCTCGGTGCTGGAATCCGCCTGTCTGCGGGTGGGCTTTCTGGTGACGGCGCGGCTGGTGGCGGGTATCGGCACCGACGCCTTCGCCGCCTATCAGATCGTCTCCCAGGTGACCACCCTCTCCTTTACGCTGGGGGACGGTGCGGCCACGGCAGGCACTTCCCTGGTGGGGCAGAACCTGGGCGCCCGGCGCAAGGACCTCGCCATGGCCACTGTGCGCATTACCCGAAAGGTGAGCGTGATCCTCTCCTTTGCGCTGATGATCTTCATCTTTCTGCTTCGGCGGCAGTTGGGGCTGCTTTTTACCCGGGAGGAGGAGATTCTCACCGGCGTCACACTCTCCTTCTGCGTGGTGGTGTTCGGTATCCTTTCCCAAAACGGGAGGGTGGTGTATGCCGGGTGCCTGCGCGGCGCCGGAGACGTCAAATATGTGGCGGCCTGCGCGCTGCTCAGCGTCACGGTGCTGCGCCCGGTGCTGACCTACTTTTTCTGTTACCCGGCGGAGGCGTGGTTCCCCGGGCGGTATATCGCGGTCATGGGGCCGTGGATCGCCTTTGTCATAGACGCTTTTGTGCGGGAAGCGCTGCTTTACAGGCGCATCCGCAAGGGTAAATGGCTGGAGATCGAGCTGGGGTAGCCCCTGGAGCGCCCTCCGGCAAAACGATGGGAAATACAGGAAGAAAACATGATGAGGCAGATGACCCTGGGAAAAAGCGGCCCCCGCGTGCCGGTGGTCGCGGTGGGATGTATGCGGGTGGCGGGCCTTGAGGAAAAGGCGCTGGCCGCCCATCTCGATTTTTGCCTGGAGCACGGGCTCAACTTTTTTGACCACGCGGACATCTACCGGGATGGGGAATGCGAGCGCCGTTTCGCCGGGGCGTTTCGGCAGACGGGGCACCGCCGGGAGGAGATCCTCCTGCAGGGGAAATGCGGCATCCGCCCGGGGATGATGTACGATTTCTCGAAGGACTATATCCTCCGCTCGGTGGACGGGATCCTGCAGAGGCTGGACACCGATTATCTGGATGTGCTGGTGCTGCACCGGCCCGATGCCCTGATGGAACCGGAAGAGGTGGCGGAAGCGTTTGACATTCTGCAGGATTCCGGAAAGGTGAGACACTTCGGCGTCTCCAACCACCGCCCGGGGCAGGTGGAGCTTTTGAAAAAATATGTCCGGCAGGAGCTGATCGTCAACCAGCTGCAGCTGAGCATCCCTTTTTCCAGCATGATCTCTGTTGGGATGGAGGCCAATATGCGCACCGACGGCGCCGTGGACCGGGACGGCGGCGTGCTGGATTACTGCCGCCTGAACGACATGACTATTCAGGCGTGGTCCCCTTTCCGCTACGGCTTTGTGGAGGGTGTTTTTGTGGGCAACCACGAGAAATACGGCCCCCTCAACCAGGTATTGGAGGAGCTGGGCGGACATTACGGCGCCACCCCGACGGCCATTGCGGCGGCGTGGGTGCTGCGGCACCCGGCAAAGGTCCAGCTGATCGCGGGCACTACGAACACCGCCAGAATGGCGGAGGTGATAAAGGGCAGCGAGATCACCCTGGAGCGGGAGGAATGGTACCGGCTGTACCTGAGCAGCGGGCATATCCTGCCGTAAAGGGGCCCGGCATAGAAAAAAGCTCCGGCCTGTTCGCCGGAGCTTTTTTCTATGCGGCGGGGGAAAAATAAATTTCACGGGCGGGGGCCCTGCGGGCCCGGGAACAAAGGGCGGGATGCTCCGGTTTTTTTAAGTTTTTGTGTTTTGCCTGTAACAAACCCGGGGCGGACCGGCACTAATAGGGTGAAAAGGGGGGGCGGAATGCAGAAGCTGCTGAAAGAACTGTTTGCCCGGCACTACCGGGACGTATATGCTTACCTGTACAGCCTCAGCCGCGACGCACCCCTTTCGGAGGACCTGGCGGCCGAGGTGTTTCTGGAGGCTGTAAAATCCATCGCCGCGTTTCGGGGCGAGTGCGACGGCAAGACGTGGCTCTTCACCATCGCCCGCCGCAGATGGTTTGCCTATCTCCGGCGGAAAAACTGCCGAATGGAGACGGAGATGCTCTCGGAGTTTTCCGCTGGGCCGGAGCGGGATGTGGAAGAAGAGCTTCAAAACCGGATGCTGGCCCGCCGCGTTTGCGAGCTGCTGGAGAGGGAGCCCCAGCGGACGCGGAACATCGTCCTGATGCGGATAGAGGGCTTTTCTTTTTACGAGATCGGGAACCGGTACGGCATCTCGGAGAGCTCGGCCCGGGTCATCGACTTCCGGGCCAAGACAAAAATACGAAAAATTTTGGAGGAGGAAGACGGCGGCAATGAATGAGATCACCTGCGGGGTGTGCATGGACCTGATCCCGCTTGTAAAGGATGGCATTGCGGGGGAGGAGAGCAGGCAGGCGGTGGAGCAGCATGTCAAAACCTGCGGGGCCTGCCGGGCGCTGTACGTCGGCGAAGCGCCGTCTGCCCCGGATGCGGAAAAGGCTTTTCAAAAGCTCTGGCGGCAGATACGGGCTTTTTTGGCCGCGGTCATGATGTTCGGCATCTTCTTTGGGCTTGGCCTGACGGCGGAGAACGGGATGATTTACAACAGCCTGATCATGCCTTTGATCGGCGCCCTGGGGTATTTTATCTTTCGGTGGAGGGCGCTGTATGCAGTCCCGGCGCTGCTGCTGGCCTCCCACGGGCTCATGAACTTTTTGGGCATGGTACGGGGATTGGAGCATCTGGATGGATATTCTCTGGTGATGTGGACGGCGCTGTACAGCATTTTTGCCGCCCTGGGGGTACTGATCGCCGGGCTGTTGTGCTACGCATTCAGAAGGGAGAAATAAAGATGAAGAAAAAGGCTTTGAAAATAGCGGCGCTGGCAGCGGCGGCCGTACTGATCGCCGGAGTGGGCGCCTTTGCCAACTCCCTGGTGGGAAACCCCGTTTCCCGGGCGCTCGCCGCGGGGACGGCGAAAAAGCATCTGGCGAAAAATTACGCGGGGACGGACTTTTTCGTTCAGGACATTTCCTTCAGCTTTAAAGACGGAAACTATTACGCCCACATCAAATCTCCCAGCAGCATCGACCGTTACTTTTCCCTCTGCATCAGCATGGGTGGCAGGCTTGTGCGGGACAGCTATTCCGATGTGATGTCGGGAAGCAACACCGCCCGCAGGCTGAATGGAGCCTACCGGGAGCTGGCCGGAACCGTCTTGGAAAGCCCGGTTTTCCCGTACCCGGGCGAGATTGCCTTTGGCGACCTTGCATTTATCCCCCGCGAGTATGCGGGGGCAGAGGACGTGCCGCCCTATGCCCTTATTGAAGAGGATCTGGAAACAGATAAGCTCTACGACATTCCGGGGCTGGGGGAAAGGGCCGGCCACCTGGTCATCTATGTGGACGACGAGACGGTGAGCGCGGGGCGGGCCGCGGAGATCATGCTGGAGATCAGCCGGCTGATGGAGGAGGGGGGCGTGCCCTTCTACGCCATGGATTTTGTCCTGCAGCGCCCGAGGGGAGAGGATGACCGGCGCCCGGAGGGCCGGGTGGAGGTGCGGCAGTTCCTCCGCGCCGATATTTACGAAGAGGGCATGGAGGAGCGGGTAAGGGCGGCAAACGACGCGCAGCTGGCTTACTACGCCGCACAGGATGCGGAAAAAGCGCTCCAGGCCGGGAAGTGACCTTTGGCGGAGGGATATCCTCCTGAAACGGAGGGCTGTGCATGAAAAGGCAAATGGCGCCGGCGGCGCTGTCCAGATGCTCCGCCCCGCCGGAAGAGGGCCCGGTGGATCACCCTGCGGCGATCATGGCGGGGGGAGGCCCGTTCCCTTCAGCCGGGGCCGGTGCCCGCCGGAGCGTCGGCGGCGCTGTCATCGGATATACGGTATCCTATACGGCCGCCTTCCCGGAACAGGACGGGGAGACGGGCTTTGGCCGGGAACCCGGCATGCCCTACGCAAGGGCAGAAGGCGGGGCGGCAGTCTTATACGGAAAAACGAGCGGCGCCTGTGTGTCCCAACGGGGAGACACGGAGCACTGCAGGGAGCCCGGACGGGGGCTTTTGACGGCCTCCCGTTTTTATATGCGCAGACGGAAAGTGAGGGCTCTGTGAGCTGCGGTTTCGCCGCCCGCCGAAAACCTGCGGCCAATAAGGAACGAAACCCTGCCAAAAAAGGCATGGCGTGCGCCATGCCTTTTGGAAGACAAGAGCGGCGGGTGTGCGCCGCAGGCTTTGTCCGCTTTGCAGATGGGAAAGAGATCGCTCAAAAAACACTTTTACCGGCGGGGAGCGCTGTGTCTCCGCGGCAGGGGAAGGGCAAGGACAAGAAGGATCCCCAGGGCGATGGCGGCGGCGGTCATGCCGGTCTCCAGCCCTTTGGCGGAAAAAGCAGGCATATCCCCCATAAAAAGATGATAAGCTGTGTAATAGATGCCCGCCCCGGGGACGATGGGAAAAATGCCGGGGATCAAAAAAACCGTGACCGGGGTGCGGCGAAGGATGGAAAAGAGCCGGCAGAGGGCACACAGGGCGGCGGCGGCCAGAAAAGAGGAGAAGGCGGGGGAATATCCCCATCCCTCCCCCAAGAGGTACAGCAGCCAGCAAAAGCCGCCAGCCGCCGCACAGAAGGGGTATTCACGCGCGGGGGCGTTAAACAGCAGGGAGAAGGCCGCGGTGGCCACGGCCGCCGCCAACACCTGAAACAGCATTTCCATCACACCGGCCTCCATCCCAAAAGGTTTGCCGCCAGCATGACGGACCCCACCCCCGCGGCGATGCAGGCCGCCACCAGCAGGGCGTCGATGAGCTGGATGATGCCAGAGAGATAATCGCCGTTTAAAAAGCTGCGCACAGAGGTGGTGAGGGATACCCCGGGCACCAGAGGGATGATGGCTCCGATCAGGACACGGTCGATATCATGGCCGACCCCCAGGCTCAGCAGCCCGAACCCGGCCAGGGAGACCAGCGCACCCCCCAGCAGATTGGTGATGATCTTGGAGGTGCGCCGGGCAAAGAGGGGAAGCAGGGCGGCGTAAAGCAGCAGGCCCAGCAGAAAGGCGGCAAAACTGTCCCGGCCGTCCCCGCCGAAGATATAGCAGAAGCAGGCGCTGCCAACGCCGGAGGCCAGGATCTGCGCCCAGGGGGGAGCGGCCGGAAACACCGCGATGCGGGAGAGCTCCCGCTGGGCCTGCGCCAGAGAGAGGGCCCCCTGCTCCGCCGAACGGGATAGGCTGTTGACCGCGGCGATGCGCTTTAAATGCACTGCATCCAGGGGCACATGTCGCACGGCGGTACAGGGGGAGGGACCGCCCTCTCCCACGCTGGCAAAAAAGCCGTTGGAGATGATATATACATGGCAGTTTTCCCCGCCGAAGGCCTTCATGAGCCGCAGCATGGTATCCTGTACACGGAAGATCTCCGCGCCGCTTTTGAGCAGCAGCTCTCCCGCCGCCACCGCGGTGTCCAAAATGCGCTGATTCTGATTCATCCAATACCGCCCTCTCTGCGTGGACCCTTCCGGGTATCCCAAATTCCAAAGCGCATTATAACAGACAAAAGGGCGTAAGTAAAGCGTTTCAGAGCGCATGTACCGCGCCTTGCGGCGTTCCGGCACGCGTGATATAATTGGAAAAGCAAAAAGCTGTTTGATCATTATGCGGCGGGGAAAAAGAAGAAACACGTTGAGTGAAAGGAGAAAGAAGGGCAGACTATGAATATAGTGCAGCAAAACCAAGAGGACTCATTCGCAAGGCTGGAGGAGATTGCACGTCGGCAGCTGTTTTGGACAAAGCTCGGCAGCCTTGCCTTGACAGGTGTTTTTGTTGTTGTTTTGGTGGTGGTTTTGGTCGCCGCGCCCAGAGCAGGGATAGTGCTTGCCCGGACGGAGCAGGCGGCGGCCAGCCTGGAGGAGGTGAGCCGGCAGCTGTCACAGGCGGACCTGCCCGGGCTGCTGCAAAGGACGAACGGACTGGTGGCGCAGAGCACCGACGCTGCGGCCGCGGCGCTGCAAAAAATTGAGGAACTGGATGTGGATTCCCTCAACAAAGCCATTGAAGACCTCAAAAATGTGGTGAGCCCTCTGGCAAAGCTTTTCGGCAGATAAAAACGCGGGTGGCTGCTGCTTTTTGAGACTATAAGCTTAGTCTTACTTTGAGTTTCAGCCGGATGGAGCACGGCAGGGCAGGCCTCCGGTGCGGGCAAGCGGCAGGGTGGCCGCGGGACTGCCGGAAGCAGCCGCCTGTACAGGATAAAATGCGGCAGGGGCTGCTATAAAACCAAAAATGAAGTATTCTATTAATATGGACAGTGAGTATTTGGAGAGGAGTAATCATAATGATTTGCAGCAATTGCCATCAGGAAATTGGCGAAGAGAATAAATTCTGCCCTTATTGCGGAACACCGGTGGCCCCGGAGCAGCCTCAGACCCCTCCGGAACAGCCTCAGACCCCTCCGGTGCAGCCCCAGACCCCTCCGGTGCAGCCTCAGACCCCTCCGGTGCAGCCTCAGACCCATCCGGCGCAGCCTGCGGGCCCGCAGATCAACCAAACGCCGTACCTTGTGTGTTCTATTTTGGTGACGCTGCTCTGCTGCCTTCCCTTTGGTATTGCCGGCATTATTTTTGCCACCAAAATCAACTCTGCGCTGATGAATGGAGATTATGCCGCAGCCCAGGCCGCGGCCAAAAAATCCAAGCTTTTCTCTATTATCGGCGCGGCGGGTGGTCTGCTTTTCCTTATCATATATCTTGTTTTGATTTTTGTCGGCGCCTTTGCCGGGGTATCCTCTAACATGTACTATTGATGAAAAGGGTGTGGCCGCGGCCGGTGCGGGTTGGGCTTGCCTGCCTGCTTCTGGCGTCTCTCGGGGCGGCGGCGGTTTTGGTATATCAGGTGCTGCAGACCTATGGGATCCCATGCCCTACCCGGGCCATTACAGGGTTTTACTGCCCTGGATGCGGGATGGGAAGGGCTTTTTCCGCCCTGATGCGCGGGGAGATCGGGCTGGCGTTTCGTCAGAACCCGGCTGTTCTCCTGGTCCTGCCCTGGATGGGCCTGTACTGCGGGGCCCGCCTGCTGGACTGGGCGCTCACCGGGGGAAACCATGTGGACCGCTGGGTGCCGGACCGTGTCCTGCTGTGGATGCTGATCGCGCTGTTTTTGTTTGGCGTTTTGCGCAATATCCCACTGAGCTGTTTTGACCTGCTCAGGCCCCTGGAATGAAAAGCAGAAGATAAAAAAGGGCCCCACCGCAGATGGGGCCCTTTTTTCCTGCCGAAAACAAAACAGTCGGCCGATGGATGACAGGGGCTTTGGCCGCAGAACAGTAAAAAGCCCGGGGCAAGACGGCGTCTTGCCCCGGGCTGGTGCCGCTAACCGGGGTCGAACCGGTACGGTGTTGCCACCGAGGGATTTTAAGTCCCTTGCGTCTGCCTATTCCGCCATAGCGGCTCGGAAAGCGATACTATAATACAACATCAGCGCGGCCCTTGTCAAGAAACAGGGGGGCGGGAAGAAAAAAGCCTGTAGGACTACAATACATATTGGACAAGGGGGGCGGGAAGAAAAGACGCCCCATTTTGCCGCGGCCAAAGTGCCGCCGCCGCAAAGCCTGCGCGCGCACGGGGAAAGGGGCCAGGCTCCGCACGGAAAACCGCGTTTTTTTGCATCTTTCGGGGCCTCTGCTGTACGGAGGCGGAAGGCAGAGAGGGGAGGCACAAAATGAAGCACAAAATAATCCTCTGCGGGGGCAGCGACGCGGGAAAAAGCACCCTGGGGCGCTGCTTGGCGGAGAAGATCGGCTGCCGGTTTATGGATATAGAGGATTGCTGTTCCAAAAGGAGCTGGAATACCCCTGTGGAGCGCAGCGGACAAGAAAAGAAGCGGAAAACCTTTTGCCCGCCGACATTGAGGGATGCGGCAGCCTTGTCTCCGCAGCGGTGAAGGGAGACTTTGGACGTGAGGCAAAAGCGCTGTTTACCCATGCGGCCCTTGTCCGGACACCCGGGGAACTTCGAATGAGGAGAATCCGGAAAAGGGCTTTTCAAAGGTTTGGGACAAGAATGCTCCCCGGAGGAGACCGGTACGGGCAGGAGGAGCAGTTTTTCGGTATGGCCGCCCGGAGGCCGGAGGAGAAGGGGGAAAGCTGGCTGAAAAAGCCTCTCTCCCCACGCTGCAGGTAGATGGGGCCCGGGCAAAGGAGCACAACGCAGAGCTCATTGTCCGGTGGCTGTAAAACCGGAAGCTGTAAAAAGCTCTGTTTAAGGCCGGGGGAAAATATGGTATAATGACAGCATAACGCATTGCCTGCTCAATTGCTGAAAAAGGAGGAAGCCCCGGCTTCGGGGCGCGAAAGCATGAATCAGATAGAGTGTATTTTAGCGGAATATCAGGTGATGATCCTGGACGGGGCCTTGGCCACCGAGCTGGAAAACCGGGGCTGTGTGATCAGCGATGCCCTCTGGTCCGCCCGGATGCTGGAGGAAGCGCCGGAAAAGATCGAACAGGTGCACTACGATTATTTTGCGGCAGGGGCGGACTGCGCCACCACCGCCAGCTACCAGGCCACGATCCCGGGCTTTGTGCAGATGGGCTTTTCCCGGGAACGGGCTGAGGAGCTGATCCGCAGGTCGGTGGAGCTTGCCGTGCAGGCGAGAGGCCGCTTCTGGTCGGAGGAAAAGAACCGGCGGGGAAGGCCCCGCCCCCTGGTCGCCGCATCGGTGGGGCCCTATGGGGCCTATCTGGCGGACGGATCGGAATACCGGGGCGGGTATGATATTGGGCGGGAAGAGCTTGTGCGCTTTCACCGCCGGCGCGTGGAGCTTCTGCTGGAGGCGGGGGCGGACGTGCTGGCTTTTGAAACCATCCCCTGCCTGGAGGAGGCAAAAGCGGTGGCGGAGCTGATGCGGGGATTTCCCGGCACCGCCTATTGGGTTAGCTTTAGCTGCCGGGACGGGGAACACACCTGCGACGGAACCCCCATTGCACAGTGTGCGCGGTTTTTAGACGGCTGCGGGGAGGACCTTGCGGCCATCGGCATCAACTGTACTCCGCCGCAGTATGCCGCCTCCCTGGTCCGCCAGGTGAAGAGTGTCTCGAATAAGCCGGCGGCGGTGTACCCCAACTCCGGGGAAAGCTATGATGCCGCTGACAAGACCTGGCACGGGGAGGGGAAGGAGAGCTGCTTTGGCCGCGCCGCCCGGGGCTGGTACGAAGCCGGGGCATCTTTGATCGGAGGATGCTGCCGCACCGCGCCGAAGGATATTACGGAGATATCCCAATGGGTCAGTCTCCTTCGAAACGGGGGAAAATAACGCGGTCTTTCAGGTATGCCGCCGCTCCGCCTCTTTCAATATGCGCAAAAACCCGGGGCTTTGAGAGAGCTTTTTTGTCAAAAAGCAAAAAGCTGCAAAGCTCCGGATTTTTTTTGCTTTTTCTGCTTGCGAAGCTCCTGACGGGATGCTATAGTAGAAAATCAATCGGACAGTTTGTTTCTGCAAGGAGCAAAGGAGCTTTGTCCCCGCCGCCGGGAAAAGCGGCGGGGGCGGGCCCTTTTTTTTGAAAGGAATGATCCTTATGGTAAAGGATATGACGAAGGGGACGCCCTGGAAGCTGATCCTGGCTTTTTTTCTGCCCACCCTGGCCGGGAACCTGTTCCAGCAGTTTTACAGCATGGTTGATACGGTAATCGTCGGCCGCTTTGTCAGCGTGGAGGCCCTGGCGGCGGTGGGTGCCACCGGGTTTATCTCCTTTTTGGTGCTGGGTTTTGCCACCGGGCTCACCAGTGGCTTTTCGGTCATCACGGCCCAGCGCTTTGGATCCGGGGATGAAGACGGGGTCCGCCGCTCGGTGGCCGTCTGCATCCTGCTCTCCGTCGGCTTTACCGTGGTGCTCACTGCCCTCAGCATCGCCACCACAATGCCCCTGCTGAGGCTGATGAACACGCCGGAGAACATCATAGAGGACGCGGCGCTCTATATCAACATTATTTATCTGGGGATCGGCGCCACCATGTACTACAACATGATAGCGGGCATCCTGCGGGCATTGGGAGACAGCCGGACGCCGCTTTATTTTCTGATCCTTTCCTCTCTGCTCAACGTGGGGCTGGACCTCCTGTTTATCCTTAAATTCCACATGGGAGTGGCGGGGGCCGCCTGGGCCACGGTGATCTCTCAGCTTTTCTCCGCCGTGTGCTGTACGGTGTGGTGTGCCCGGAAGTACCCCATCCTGCACCTGAAACGGGAGAATTTCCGTGTCGAATGGCTCTTTGTCTGCTCTCATCTCAACGTTGGGGTGCCCATGGCGTTCCAGTTTTCCGTCACGGCGGTGGGGTGCCTGGTGCTGCAGAGCGCTATCAATGTTTTTGGCTCCGACGTGATCGCATCCTTTACCGCGGCGGGCAAGGTGGAGAGCCTGGTGACCCAGCCGCTGGCTACCATGGGGACCACCATGGCCGTGTACTGCGGGCAGAACCTCGGCGCGGGCAGGATAGACCGGATCCGCAAAGGGCTGCGGGACGCCATCTGTTTTTCCATGGCGTTCAGCGTCCTGGCGGCGGCGGTCAACTTTTTTGGCGGGGCGGCCATCACCGGGCTGTTTATGGATGAGCCCACCCGGGAGATCCTGGATTATGCCCAGCAGTATCTGAATACCATCTCGGTGTTTTTCCCCTTTTTGGGGGTGCTGTTTATTTACCGCAACTCGCTGCAGAGCATGGGGGAATCCTTTATTCCCCTGATGGGCGGAGTGGGGGAATTTGCCGCAAGGCTTGCCGCCGCCCTTACCCTGCCGCAGCTGATCGGCTATGCGGGGATCTGCCTGGCCTCTCCCCTGGCCTGGATCGCCGCCGCCGTTCCGCTGACCGTCAAATACCTTGCCATGCTCAAAAAAGGGCAGCTGGAGCAGCTGTATCAGAAAACCCGCCTGCCGGGGGAGGGCTGAGCCCAAAGAGAAAAAGCGTTTTTAGGTGGAATTTAAAAGAAAAGATCAAAAAAGCGGTTGTAAAAAACAGCCGCTTTCTTTATAATAAAAATGCATAAGACATTCCCGGCGGAGAGCCCGCCGGGAGGGAAAAGCGGCACGGGCCTCCTCCCGGGCCGGATAGAAAAGACAGGAGCGGCGGGTTTTGCCAAGGGCAAAGGTTCGCCGCTGTTTACTGCGGTCATGCCGCGGCTGGGGGAGAATAAAAAAAGGGGAAGAAGTATGGATCGCATTGGGTTCGACAACGAAAAATACCTGAAAACGCAGTCGGAGCAGATTCGCCGCCGGATCGCCCAGTTTGACAACAAGCTCTATCTGGAATTTGGCGGAAAGCTGTTTGACGACTATCACGCCGCCCGGGTGCTGCCGGGTTTTGAACCGGACAGCAAGGTGCGGATGCTGATGGAGCTCAAGGACCAGGCAGAAGTGGTGATCGTCATCAACGCCGCGGATATTGAGAAAAACAAGGTTCGGGGAGACCTGGGTATTACCTACGATGAGGATACCCTTCGCCTGATCGACGCTTTTCGCGGAGTGGGGCTGTATGTGGGCAGCGTGGTCATTGCCCAGTATTCCGGCCAGCCTGCCGCAGACGCCTTTAAAAAGCGCCTGCAGCATCTGGGAGTAAAGGTGTATCTCCACTACCCCATCCCGGGATACCCCACCAACCTGCCGCTGATCGTCAGCGACGAGGGGTATGGCCGCAACGAGTATATCGAGACCACCCGTCCGCTGGTGATCATTACGGCCCCGGGGCCCGGCAGCGGAAAGATGGCTACCTGCCTTTCCCAGCTGTACCACGAGTACCGCCGGGGAGTCAAGGCCGGGTATGCCAAATTTGAAACCTTCCCCATCTGGAACCTTCCGCTGACCCACCCGGTAAACCTTGCCTACGAGGCGGCCACTGCGGACCTCAACGATGTGAACATGATCGATCCCTTCCATTTGGAGGCCTATGGGGAGACCACCGTCAACTACAACCGGGATGTGGAGATCTTCCCGGTGCTCAACGCCATTTTTGAAAAGATCGTCGGCAAAAGCCCCTACCGCTCCCCCACAGATATGGGGGTCAATATGACAGGCTTCTGCATCTTCGACGATGAGGCCTGCCGGGAGGCGTCCCGGAAGGAGATCATCCGCCGGTATTACGCGGCCCTCTGCGGGCAGCGCCAGGGCAAGACCGAGGCCGACGAGGTGTATAAAGTAGAGCTTCTGATGAACAAGGCGGGCATCACTGTAGCAGACCGTCCTGTGGCCGCCGCCGCTCTGGAGCGTGCGGAGCAGACGGGTATGCCGGCCGCGGCCATCGAGCTGCCGGACGGGCAGATCGTCACCGGCAAAACCTCCGCGCTGCTGGGCGCCTCCTCCGCGGTGCTGCTCAATGCGCTGAAGGCCCTGGGCCACATCCAGGATGATATCCACCTCATCGCCCCCATCATCATAGAACCGATCCAGCATCTGAAGACCGAGCATCTGGGCAACCACAACCCCCGGCTGCACACCGACGAGGTGCTCATCGCCCTGACCATCAGCGCGGCCACCAACCCCACGGCGGAGCTTGCCATGGCGCAGCTTTACAAGCTGAAGGGCTGTGAGGCACACTCTTCGGTCATCCTCTCCCAGGTGGACGTCAACGTCTTTAAAAAGCTGGGCGTCAACCTGACCTGCGAACCTCACTATCAGACCAAAAAGCTCTATCACAAATAAAAAACGGGCCGCTTTGAAAAAGGAGTTTTCCATGGAAAGAGAACAAATGCTGTCTTATATCCTGGATGCCTACCCCTATCCCATCGTGTTTGTGGATTGCGGCCACGTGATCCGGTATCTCAACCGGCGGGCGGAGTACACTATTATCAGGAACGGGGCTACCGGGACCTGATCGGGAAATCCTTGTTTGACTGCCACATGGAGGAAAAGTCAAAGGAGATGATCCGGAGAGCGGTGGAAAAGCTCAAGCATCACGGAAATGAGATATTCCTAAAGGTCAATGTACGGGGCGAGCGGGTGATCATCACCCCGGTCCGGGACGAGACGGGGGAGCTCATCGGCTACTTTGAGCGCTTTGAGCTGAACTGTCAGAAATAAAAAGCGCCCCCGGGCGCACAGAAAAGAAAAACGGCGGCCCTTCACGGAGAAGGGCCGCCGTTTTTGCCGAGCGGGCCTATATGTTTGTCAGCGCCCTTTGACGCCGAACTGATAGATCGTGACAGAATCCCACGGGGCGCCGGCTTTCAGCACAGGGCTGGGCCACTGGGGGTGATGCACGGCGTCGGGGAAAAACTGCGTCTCCAGGCAGAGCCCGGAATAGGCGCCGTAAAGGGCGCCGCCCTTGCCGGAGGCCTGGAGGGCGTTGGCGGTGTAGAGCTGTACGCCGGGCGCGGTGGTACGGCAAAACAGGTACCGTCCGCTCTCCGGATGGGTCAGAAGGGCGCAGGCCCGGGGCTCCTCACAAACGCCGCCATCCAGAGCATAGCAGTGGTCGTAGCCGCCGTACTGCGGCAGCATAAAGGAGCCTTCCCGGATCCTTTCCCCCACTCTGCGGGCTTTGGAAAAATCCAGCGGGGTGCCCGCCACAGGGACCAGCTGCCCGGAGGGAAGGTGGTCGGCGTCGGCCTCCACCGCTTTTTTTGCAAAGATCTGGAGCTCGTGCCCCAGAATATCGCCGCTGCCTTGGCCGCCTAAATTAAAGTAGGAATGATTGGTGAGGCTGCACAGGGTATCCTGATCGCTGAGGGCCCAGTAGGAGAGGATCAGCTCCCCAAGGCTCGTAAGGGAAAAGACCACCGTGGCCTTGAGCGTGCCGGGGTAGCCCTCATCGCCGTCCGGGCTGACAAGCAGCATCACCAGCGCCTGCCCATGGTCGGACTCCACGATCTTTCCCTTCCAGATGCGGTGGGAAAAGCCGCAGGCCCCGCCGTGAAGATGGGTCTTGCCATCTTCGTTGCGGGTCAGCTGGTGCTCCCGGCCGTTTAAAGAAAAGCACCCGCCGGAAATTCGGTTTGCGCAGCGGCCGACGGTGGCACCGAGATAAGCGGAGCCGGCCCGGTATTCCTCCGGGGTGTCATAGCCCAGCACCACGTCTGCCATCACACCGTCCCGGTCGGGCACAAGGACAGAGACGATGGCGGCCCCCAGGCTGGAGATGGAGACCTCCATGCCGTGCTGGTTTTTCAAGGTGTAGAGCATGACCTCTCCGTTTGAGGAAAAAGGGCGCGCGGTGATGGTCGTCATATCATTACCTCCCGGTTTATAAGCTTATTCTGACTCTTCGTCCGGAATGACGGAGAGATCCGCCTTGACGTTTTTGAGCACAAAATGTGTTTTGGTGGCGGAAACGCCCTCGGTGCTTTTGATCTGCCGGTGGATCAGCTCCAGACTGTCAGAGGAATCGGTGATGATCTTGAGGATAAAGTCAAAATCCCCGGTCAGATAATAGCAGGAGACGATATTCTTGTTTTTGCAGATCATACTGGCAAAGGAATCGTAGTATCTGGGGTGTTCCAGGCTCACCTCCATCAGGGCGGTCATGCCGTTGCCCAGCTGCTTTTGGTCTACCAGCACCGTATACCCCCGGATGACCCCGGAGGCCTCCATTTTTCGGATGCGCTCGATGACGGCGGACACGGAAAGGCCGATGGCGTCGCTGATGGCGGAAGCCTTCTGGCGGGCGTTGTCTTTCAGACAGCGGAGAATTTTATAATCGACGGCGTCCAAGGAATGATCAGCTCCATTCTGCACAGGATGCGGCGGGAGAGACCCGCCGGCGCACGACCAGTATAGCATAGGAAAAGCCCTCTGCCAACCGAAAAATTTCTTTCATTTTCCCGCAAAGTAAAAAAACATATCCTTTGACGGGCAAATCTTCTAAAACCAGGGGAAAAACACTAAAAATGCCGGAGGATGCTCCGGACGGGGCCCGCTTCCCGGATGGGGTCAGTCCGCAAGTTCTCCCACGCAGCACTCCCCCAGGGCGGCGGTGATGCGCACCTTCCGCAGCGTTCCGCAGACCTCCCTGGAGGTGTCCACGCAGACGGGGGTGTAGTTGCGGGTATAGCCCTCTATCCCGTAGGGGGTGCGGTTGGTCTCAAACAGCACCTCCTCCACCCGGCCAACCTGGCTGAGTAGAAAGGCGCGCCGGATCCCGTCCGTGGCGGCGATCATGGCGGCGCTGCGGGCCTCTTTGACCTGGGGGGACACCTGCCCTTCCATCCGGGCCGCCCGGGTGCCCTCCCGGGGGGAGAAGGAGAACACATGGGCGCGGGCAAAGCCCATCTCCTTTGCGAAGGCGCGGGAGGCTTCAAAATCTTCTTCCGTCTCGCCGGGAAAGCCCACGATGATATCGGTGGTGATGGAGGGGTTGGGAAACGCCGCCCGGATATCGGCGGCGATGCGCCGGTACTCCGCGGTATCGTAGTGGCGGTTCATGGCCCTTAAGGTGCGGTCACACCCGCTTTGCAGGCACAGATGAAACTGCGGGCAGAACTGAGGAAGGGAGGCCATGACGGCCAGGTCCTCTCCGGTGAGCAGCTCCGGCTCCAGGGAGCCCAGACGCAGGCGGCGCACACCGGGCACGGAGCAGGCGGCTTTTACAGCGTCGATGAGGCGGAGCCCCATATCCCGCCCGTAGGAGGGCAGGTTGATGCCCACCAGCACGATCTCCTGGTAGCCCTGGTGGGCAAGCTCCGCCAGTTCCTGCCGGATCTGCTCCGGGGCCTTGGAGCGCACCGGGCCCCGGGCATAGGGGATGATGCAGTAGGAGCAGTAGCGGTCGCAGCCGTCCTCGATCTTGACAAAGGCGCGGGTGCGCTCTAAAAAGCTTTGGGCGCGCATGGGCTCAAAGGCCTCCCCGCGCTCGTGGGGCAAAATGTCCACCACGCGTTCTCCGGTGTCCTGAAAGCGGCGGATAGCCCCCAGCAGAGCTCCCCGGTTGCGGGAGCCGGTGACGACGTCAGCCTCCAAAATACCGGAGGCCTCCTCCGGAAAGGCCTGAGGGTAGCAGCCGGTGAGGGCGATCACCGCCCCGGGGTTTGCGCGCCGGAAGCGCCGCAGCACCTGACGGGTCTTTTTGTCCCCGGTGGAGGTGACGGTGCAAGAGTTTACTACATACACGTCGGCGGCTTCCCGCGCGTCCACAACAGAAAAGCCCTCCTGGGCAAACTGCTGCGTTAAGATCTGGGTCTCGTACTGGTTTACCTTGCAGCCGAGCGTAAAAAAAGCGGCTTTCATGGGGCGATTCTCCTTAAAAATAAAATGACGGAAGGCCCGTGGGGATTTCCGGAAAGCTTTTGAAAAAAAGCTGTTAAAAGGGTGAAAAACGTGTTAAAATAAAAAAGACAAAATCTCTTCGCTTCTCAGCTCTGAAAACGGCGCAAAAATCACCAAAAAGGCAGAGCGGATACACTGCTATTATAATAAAAAAAGGAGATTATTACAATTGGCAATTGACAAAAGAGGAGAGATTAGGTATTGTTATGTTGGCAAGAAATTGAACAATATAGATCAAAAATTTTAGGAGGTAATTGTCATGAAAACAACCAACATCATTTTGAACACCATCAACGATGTCAAGCTCTTCGTGAATATCGTCTCCAAGTATGATTTTGATGTGGATCTGGTCTCCGGCAGATATGCCATCGATGCCAAGTCCATCATGGGTATTTTCAGCCTGGATCTTTCCAAGCCCATCAAAGTGGAGATCCATTCTGACAACTGCGACGCTTTTCTGTCTGAGATCAAAGCTTTCGTAGTGGAATAATTCTTATTATACCGAAAAGCTTTCGTTGCTGCGGGAAGAGTTCTTTCCGCAGCAATCCCTGTATTAGGGCCTCTTTTCTTGCAGGCCTGCCGCCGGAGCGGGGAACATTTTGCCCCTGCTTTCCGCATAGGAATATACCAATACGGCAGGTATTATAAAGAAACGAGGTGCAGGTTTCATGAGACAACGGAAACTCTGGGCAGCGGTTTTGTGCGCCGCTTTAACGGTGTGCAGCGCGTCGCCCGCGGCCCTGGCGGAGGAAGAACCCTCCGGTGGGCTGGAGCTCAAGTCCAAATCGGCTGTTTTGATGGAGCAGACCACCGGTGAGATTCTCTATGAGATGGAGCCGGATCTTCCCATGCATCCGGCCTCCATCACCAAGGTGATGACGCTGCTGCTTACCTTTGAGGCCATGGAACAGGGAA
Source organism: Oscillospiraceae bacterium (assembly GCA_022768545.1). Classification (GTDB taxonomy): domain Bacteria; phylum Bacillota; class Clostridia; order Oscillospirales; family Ruminococcaceae; genus JALELV01. Next base: position 3,018 of record JALELV010000046.1, on the reverse strand, counting down.
AATTCAGTCTCGACACGGTGATCTCCTGCTCGGAGCATGCCTGCTCCATGGGAGGCTCTCAGATCTGGCTGGAGCCGGGGGAGGAGATGACCGTCCACGACCTGCTCAAGGCTACGGCCATCTCCTCCGCCAATGACGCCGCCGTGGCGCTGGCGGAAGCGGTGGCGGGCAGCGAAGAGGGCTTTGTGGAGCTGATGAACCGGAGGGCCCGGGAGCTGGGCATGGACGGGACGACGTTTCAAAACGCCACCGGCCTGGACGCGGAGGGGCATCTCTCTACCGCCCGGGACATCGCGGTCATGTCGGCGGAGCTGTTGAGGCACCCTCAGATCACAGAGTACTCCACAGTCTGGATGGATTCCCTTCGGGACGGGGCCACGCAGCTGGTAAACACCAACAAGCTGGTGCGGTTTTACGACGGCGCCACCGGCCTCAAGACCGGGACCACCGACGGAGCGGGGAGCTGCCTTTCCGCCTCTGCCACGAGAAACGGCCTTTCCCTGGTGGCGGTCACTCTGGGCTCTGCCACCAGCGACGAGCGGTTTTACACCGCACGGAAGCTTTTGGATTATGGCTTTGCAAATTATACCATGGCGCAGCCGCCTTCTCCGGAGGGCCAGCTGGAGCCTGTCCGCGTGCTGCGGGGGGTGTCCCCCTCGGTGGCACTGGAATATGATACCCCATCCGCGTTTGTGGTGAAAAAGGGGGAGGAGGGCAACCTCACCCAGGAGATCACCCTGGCGCAGGATGTGGAAGCACCTGTTGAAAAAGGGCAGTCTTTGGGCAAAGTGACCATTGCGCTGGGCGGAAGACAATTGGGAGAATACCGGGTCAAGGCGAAGGAAGCCGTGGACAGGATGACTTTCGCGGCCGGGCTTGGAAAGATGTTTTGCGCGGCGCTTGCGGTGGGTTCCTGAGGTTATGTACAAATTGCATGAAATTAATGAATTATTCGCCGCTTTGCTTGAAAAAAATGCCGCTTTCATGTAAGATAAGATTATAGCATTGGGAGGAAGTACAACATTATGGCACTCAAACTTAACACCGGTTATCTGGCGAACTTTATCAAACCTCACGAGCTGGAGGCGATGAAGCCCCAGGTAAAGATGGCGGACCATCAGCTGGTGGAAAAAAACGGACTGGGAAACGACTTTTTAGGATGGGTTACACTCCCGACTGACTATGACAAGGAAGAATTTTCCCGCATTGAGAAAGCCGCTGAAAAAGTGAAGAAGAACAGCGATGTTTTGGTCGTTATCGGCATCGGCGGCAGCTATCTGGGCGCCCGCGCCGTCATTGAGGCGCTGCGTTCCCCTTTCTACAACAACCTGAAAAAAGATACCCCCGACATCTACTTTGTGGGCAATAACCTCAACCCCACTTATCTGACCGAGGTCCTTTCCATCTGCGAGGGAAGAGATTTCTCCGTCAACATCATCTCTAAATCCGGCACTACTACCGAACCCGCCCTGGCGTTCCGGGTGTTCCGCTCACTGCTGGAGAAAAAATACGGCAAAGAGGGCGCGAAGGAGCGCATCTACGCCACCACCGATAAGGCGAAGGGAACCTTAAAGGAGCTCTCCGGCAAAGAGGGCTATGAGACCTTTGTGGTGCCCGATGACGTGGGCGGCCGGTTCTCGGTGCTCACCGCCGTGGGGCTTCTGCCCATCGCCGTGGCGGGCATCGATATCAAAGCCCTGATGGACGGAGCCGCTGCGGCGCAGCGCGCTACGGTGGACTGCGACTTGGAGAAGAACGACTGCTACCGCTACGCCGCCATTCGCAACATCCTTTATCGCAAGGGCTTTGGGGTGGAGATGTTCGTGGGCTACGAGCCCGCTTTTACCATGTTTAACGAGTGGCTCAAGCAGCTTTTCGGCGAGAGCGAGGGCAAGGACAACAAAGGGCTGTATCCCTCCTCCGCTGTCTTTTCCACCGATCTGCACTCTCTGGGCCAGTTTATCCAGGAGGGTTCCCGGTTGATCTTCGAGACAGTGCTGGATGTCAAGGCTCCCAAGAAGGATTTCTTTGTGGAGGATGACCCCAACAACTTTGACGGTCTCAACGTCCTCTCCGGCCAGGAGATGTCGGTCATCAACCGCAAGGCCTTTGAAGGCACCGTTTTGGCCCACACCGAGGGCGGCGTTCCCAACGTGGTGCTGGAGCTCCCCGCCATCACCGAGGCGGAGATGGGCTACATGATCTATTTCTTTGAAAAGGCCTGCGGCCTTTCCGGTTACCTTCTGGGCGTCAACCCCTTCAATCAGCCCGGGGTGGAGAGCTATAAGCGCAACATGTTTGCTCTGCTGGGCAAGCCCGGGTATGAGGACATGAAGGCCGAGCTGGAAGCCAAACTGAAATAAGCAGGATGTTACACGCCGCGGGGCGTGCAAGCATACACAAACCACAAGGGAGGAATTAACATGATAAAACTTATCGTGGGTAACAAAGGCTCCGGAAAAACCAAAACCCTGATCGACATGATCAACAACTCTGCAAAAACCACCACCGGCAACATTGTCTGTATCGAAAAAGGGATGCAGATGACTTATAATATCGATTACTCCGTCCGGCTGATCGATATCGCAAATTACGATGTCAGCGGTTTTGACATGTTCTACGGCTTCATCACCGGCGTGCTGGCCGGCAACTATGATATCACCGAGATCTTTGTCGACGCTACCCTGCGCATCGGCGGCAGGAATATGGAAGAGCTCGCCGCCATGATCGAAAAGCTTGACAAGGTAAGTGAAAGCAGCAAGGTTTCCCTAGTGTTTACAGTTTCCTGCGATGTCTCTGACCTCCCTGAGAGCATCAAAAAATTTGTGATCTGAAGCGTCGGTATTCTATCAGGGAAGCCCCGGGGGTTCTCCGGGGCTTCCTTTTTGCTTTGTAAATCCATAGCTTCTTGACAAGTGCAGGGGAACTGAGTATGATACCCACTGTGGGTGAAGGACGGGAGAACGCTTTCCGGGTTAAAAAAGGAGCGATAACAGTTGAAAACCATTATTTCCACCC
>JALELV010000044.1 GCA_022768545.1 Oscillospiraceae bacterium | reverse complement strand
GGCCGAGTTCGAGAGCCTTTCCCAGCTCAAAGAGCTGTTGACCAGCCACGGCTGGACCTGGCTGACCGCCCTTTGCACCATGCTGTTTTCCCTGCTGCACTGGCCCTGCTCCACCACCTGCATGACGATTCGGAAAGAGACAGGGAGCGCCGGGTGGACGGCGGCGGCTTTCCTGCTGCCCACCTCCGTGGGAATGGCCGTCTGCTTTGTCACAGCCACCCTGGCCCGGGCCCTGGGCCTTGCGTAACATAAACGCCCCCCGGAGGCCTGGTGAGCCTTCGGGGGGCGTTACGTCCTTATTCGTCCGCCAGTGAGATCAGCGCGCCCAGCAGGGCCTCGGTGCCTTTTTGGAGCTGTTCAAAGTCGGTCCATTCCTCCGGGCAGTGGCTGCGGCCGCCGCGGCTGGGGCAAACGGTCAGTTGAGCAGGGCGGCGATGGCGCTGCCCACCAGGTTGGCGTTTTCCGCCTTGACAAACTCGCAGTAGAGGCCGTGCTTGTCGTTGAGGAAGCTGCGGATGTAGTAGTCGAGCTTGCCGCGGAAGAGCTTGGATTTATAAAAGGTAGTGCCCTCGGCGGCCACGCAGACGGGCTTTAAGGGGCTTTTGCCGTTGCCGGTGAACATCAGGATGGAGCTGATGTTGACGCAGACAAGTTTCGCGGCGCGCTCAAAGCTCTCGTCGATGATCTGATAGGCGGCTGTGCGGTCGGCTTCGTTTTCGCCGCAGCACGCGGACAGGGGGTTCTCCCCGTAGGGGTAGAAGCAGAAATCGTCGATGCTGCGCATAGAGAGCTCCGGCAGCTTTTTGTAAGCTCCGCAGAAGTCGTCGGAGAACAGGCCTTCCTCCATGGCCTTCAGGATGGTCTGATGGATGACCCCGCCCTGATAGGCGCCGGAGACCTCTTTTTCATAGGTATGGGCGCCGGGGTTGTCGGTGCTCTGGTCGTAGAGGCGGTCGATCTCGCCCCGGGGCATTTTGTTGTAGTCGCCGGACTCCATGTTGATGGCCATGAGCTTGGAATCGGTCTTGATCTTGACGATGTTCTCGCCCTTCTCCACGTAGCAGGTGTTGGTGCCGGTGCCCAGGATGAAGCCGATGTAGCTGTCAAAGCAGCGGTCCGGATAGGCCATGACACCGCCCAGCATGGCGGCCACGGTGTCGTTGAGCAGGATGAATTTCTTGGGGGATTTTCCGCGCGCCTTGAGCACCTCGTTGATGCCCTCGCCTACGATCATGCCCTCGGAACCGGTGACGTGGACTTCTTTGTTGAATTCGATGAGCCGCCCGTCCATGTTGGGCAGGATCTCGGTGGGGTAGGAAAAGCAGAAACCGACTTTATCGCTCTTGTCCACCACAGGCTCCAGGTAGTCGGCCACGGTCTCGAAGAACTCCGCCTTGGTGATGGTGCCCTTGCTGCCGGGCATGGGGTACACCTTGAAGTTCTCGATGACGGGCTTTTTTTCATCATTAAAATGGAAGGAGACTACCCGGAAGTTGGTGCCGCCGGCGTCCATGACGATAACGGTCTCGTTTAAGGGGACGTCGCCGCCCAGACCCACATAAGCGGGCAGCATCATCAGGCTGGATTTTTCTCCCGCCAGGCCCTTTTTCATATCTTCCATAAATTCGCCGCAGCACTTTTCAATATCCACGGTTTCGTGGTTCATGCCGTGCTTGGTTAAAAATTCTTTTACTGTCACTGAAAATCTCTCCTTCGCGGAAACCGCGGTAATTTAAAGGGGAAGGGCGGCAGCGGGCAAAACCCACGGCCGCCCGTTTTATCTTTTGCAGAATCGGCGGTTAAATGACAAACTGGGACATGTAGCGTTTGCTGAGGATGATGGACTTTTTCACATCTTCCAGAGAGCTCTCAAAGGCGCGGTCCTCGATTTCCAGGCAGGTGTAGCCGTTGTAGCCGATGTCGGTGAGAGCGGAGACATATTTGCCCCAGTCCACATCGCCCAGGCCGGGCAGCTTGGGGGACATGTAATCCAGAGGATAGGCCATGATGCCCACGTCGTTGAGCTTGTCGGGGTAAACTTTGATATCCTTGTAGTGGACATGGAAGATCTTGTCCTTAAACTCGTAGATGGGCTTGATGTAATCCATCTGCTGCCAGACGAAGTGGGAAGGGTCGTAGTTGAGTCCGAAATAATCGCTGGGGATCATGGCGAACATCTTTCTCCAGATGGCGGGAGTGGTGGCCAGGTTCTGGCCGCCGGGCCACTGGTCCGGCCCAAAGAGCATGGGGCAGTTTTCGATGGCGACCTTTACCTTGTTTTCCTCCGCCAGGGCGATGATGGGCTTCCAGACTTTCCCAAACTCCGCCAGGTTCTCCTCCACGGTCTTGTCCTGTATGCGCCCGATAAAGGTGGTGACCAGGTTGATGCCCATTTTGCCGGAGGCGACGATCAGCTTTTTGATGTGGTCGATGGCGACCTGGCGCTTTTCCAGGTCAGGGTCCAGAGTGTTGGGGTAAAACGCCAGAGAGGAGATCTTCACGTTTTTCTTTTTGCAGTAATCCATGATATAGGCCATTTTCGCGTCGTCAAGCTCGTCGGCGTTGATGTGGGTGACACCGGCGTAGCGGCGCTCCGCCTTGCCTTTAGGCCAGCAGGCCACCTCCACGCACTCAAAGCCCTGTTCGCTGGCAAAATCGATTATCTCTTCAAAAGAGAGATCCTGCAGGATCGCGCTGACAAAACCCATTTTCATAATGCTGTATCTTCCTTTCCAAACTGAAAATAAAACCCACCGTGACGGAAAACATCGCACAGGTGGAAACGATTACAAACATCGTCCAAAAAAAGGCCTGAAAAGACCGCTCCCGCCGAAGGCGAGGGAAACCTATGGCCGGGTATCGGGATGTCCTCCCCCAACCCCCTCCCATTGACAGATTAGGAAACACCAACATTATAGCAGTTAGCTTGAAATTTTTCAAGCGCCCGAGATCCTTTTTATGGATAATTTACAGTTTATCGGGATTAAAACGGTCACTTCGCCGGGAACAGGGGCTTTATCCCTTTTAAAATGTAAAGGTTTTCCGAAAATATTAAAAAAACTCTGCAAAACAGGCCCCTGACGCAGGAAAACAGGGGAAACGCTTGACAGGGCGCGGGAAAAATGCTACGCTGGGGCCAGTTTATTTGAGAACGGAGGGGAACGGGTGAGAATTTCCTGCTGATGGCCGCGTAAGGCGGCGCGTTTGTCAAACGTCCCGGGGGCTTTGTCCTTCGGGGAAAGCGGCGCGCGATGAAAGCAGGAGTTTCATACCGTTTCCCGCAGGCGCCCCCGGGAAGAGGGGGCTTGTCGCGCCGCGGGAGGTTTCCGCGGCTTTTTTGCACCCTTTCCCCGGTACTTGCCGCCCGGCAGAACCGCCGAGGAGGAATGAATATGTCGCAGATTTTGGTCAGCGGCCTTACCTTTGGGTACGACGCCGACCGGGAACTTATTTTTGAAGGGGTGTCCTTTTCCCTGGATACCCGCTGGAAACTGGGGCTCATTGGGCGAAACGGCAAAGGTAAGACCACGCTGCTGCGCCTGCTCTTGGGGGAGCTGGAGCACCGGGGAGAAATTTTGATGCCGGTGAAGGCGGACTATTTCCCCTTTGCCCTGCCGGATGAGGAGCTCCCCGCCCTTTTGGCGGTGAGGGAGATCCTGGCGCCCTACGGCCGGATGGAGCGGGAGATGGAGGAAATGCTGGCCCTTGGGGAGGCCGGGGCAGAGCGGTACGGAGAGGTTTTGGGGCAGTATCTTGACTGCGGCGGCTATACCGTGGAGGAGCGCCTTGCCCGGGAGGCGGGGCTTCTGCAGATAGACCCGGAGGCCCTTGGCCGGAAGTTCTCCCTGCTCAGCCGGGGGGAGCGCACAAAGCTGATGCTGGCGGCCCTGTTTTTAAAGGACAACGGCTTTCTGCTGATCGACGAGCCCACCAACCACCTGGACAGCGCCGGACGGGAGACCCTGGCCCGGTACCTGGCGGCTTCCGGGAAGGGTTATATCTTAGTTTCCCACGACCGGGACTTTTTGGACCGCTGTACCGACCACGTGCTCTCCATCGGCCGAAATTCCATCGAGGTGCAGCGGGGGAACTTCTCCACCTGGGAGGAAAACCGGGAGCAGAGGGAGAACTTTGAGGCCGCGGAGGACGAACGGCTCAAAAAGGATATCCGGCGCTTGAAGCAGGCCGCCGCTCAGCGCGCCTCCTGGGCGGAGAAGGCCGAGCAGGGAAAGCTCGGCTCCCGAAACTCGGGGCTGCGGCCCGACCGCGGCTACATCGGGCACAAGGCCGCCAAGATGATGAAGCGGGCCTCCTCCATCGAGCGCAGGACGGAGAAGGCCATCCGGGAAAAGGAGACGCTGCTGCGGGAGCGGGAGCACTCGGAACCGCTGAAGCTGCAGATGCTTTTGCACCCGCAAAGGCGGCTGCTGGAGCTGCGGGAGGTGTCGGTGCTCTACGGGGGGCGTCCGGTGTTTGCTCCGGTGAGCTTCTGCGTGGAACAGGGGGAGCGCATCGCCCTGGAGGGGGCAAACGGCAGCGGCAAGACGAGCCTTTTCCGGCTGCTGCTGGGGGAAGAGCTGGAACATGCCGGGCAGGTGAGCCGGGCTGCGGGGCTTGAGATCTCCTGTGCCGAGCAGGATACCTCCCGCCTTCGGGGAAGTCTTTCGGATTACATTGCCGGGCGGGGGCTCCCCGAGAGCCTGCTCAAGGCGGTCCTCCGGAAGATGGATTTTTCCCGGGAGCAGTTTCGGCGCCCGCTGGAGCGCTACAGCGAAGGGCAGAAAAAGAAACTGCTGCTGGCGGCCTCCCTTTGCCGCCCGGGGCATCTTCTTTTGTGGGACGAGCCGCTCAACTACGTGGACGTGCTCTCCCGTATGCAGCTGGAGGAGCTGCTGTGCGAGTTTTCCCCCACCATTTTGTTTGTAGAGCACGACGGGGCCTTCCGGCGCAGGGTGGCCCAGCGGACGGTGCGGCTGCAAAAGCCGTGATCCGGCAGAAAAAGAGCGCCTCTCCCCCGGGGGGAGAGGCGCTCTTTTAAGGTCGTTTTTACTGCCCGCGATAGAAGTTGATGAGACAGCCGGAGAGGATAATGCGGCGCTCGTCGTCGGTGAGGTCTCCCAAAGTGAGGGAGAAAGCCTTCACTTCGCCGCCGGAAAGGGCATAGGCAGAGATGGAAGCCCATTTCTCTTCCACAGCTTTTCGAATATCCGGGACAAGGATCCAGTCGAGGTTTTGGAAGGGCAGCTCCTCCTCCGGGAAGAGGAAAGGCAGCATCCCCCAGTTGATGAGGTTGGAGCGGTAGCGCTTGGTGGCGTATTCCCGGGCGATATTGGCCCAGCCGCCCAGAACCTTCTGGCAGGAGGCGGCCTGCTCCCGGGCAGAGCCGTCGCCGGGCTTTACCGCGTAGACAAGGCTGCCCACGCCGGTGACGGCAAGGTCGATGCTCTTCACCCCGGCAAATCCCTTCACCGCGGCGTCAAGCTCCGGCAGGGCGGCAGCGGGGTTCTGCCCCGCCAGGCGCGCAGCCTCTGCCCGCTGAACCTCTTTGGCGCGGCCCACATAAGCGGGATCCTTGCGGGAGAGGGCGAATTCCGCCAGCTTCAGGGGGTTGGAGCGGTAGGAAGAGGTCTCTCCGGAGGGGATGAGCTCGTCGGTGGTGGTGACCGGGTCGTGGATCTCGCTGACCACCTTGAGCAGCAGGTCATCGGTGAGGGGGCTCATGGCGGGCCAATCCGCGATGTTGGGGCCGAGCTTGAGGGGCAGCTCCGGCTGGGGGCGCCCAAAGCCCTCGTAGACGCGGTTTTCGTAAACCTCCCGGTGGAAGTAGTATTTCGGCTTGGAGAAATCGGTGTCAAACTCGGTGGCAGGGGTGAGAAGGCCCTGGCACACCGCGGTGGCGGCGATGGAACGGGCATCCATCAGGGCCACGGAGGAGATCTGGTTGTTGCCGGGCTTGGAGCCCTCCCGGTTGGGGAAGTTGCGGGTGGAATGGCGGATGGAGAGGCCACCGTTGGCGGGCACATCCCCGGCGCCGAAGCAGGGGCCGCAGAAGGCGGTGCGCACGGTGGCGCCGCAGGTCATCAGGTCCGCAATGCGGCCATTTTCCACCAGCTGAAGGAAGATGGGCTGGCTGGCGGGGTAGATGGAGAGGGCGAACTCCCCGCAGCCGATGGAGTGGCCCCGCAGGATATCCGCGGCGTCGCAGAGGTTGTCGTAGCTGCCGCCGGCGCACCCGGCGATGACGCCCTGGTCCACCCGGAGCCTGCCGCCCGAGATCTTGTCGGTGAGGGAGAAGCGGATGTTCGGGTTGTCGAGCTGGCGGGCCCCCTCTTTTTCCACCTCCCTCAGGATGTCGCCGAGGTTTTGGTTGAGGTCCTCGATGGCGTAGGCGTTGCTGGGGTGGAAGGGCAGGGCAATCATGGGCTTTATTTTGGAGAGGTCCACCCGGATCATGCCGTCGTAGTAGGCGACGCTTCCGGGCTCAAGCTTCCGGTAGGCCTCCGGACGGCCGTGCAGGGCAAAGTACTCCTCGGTCTTTTCGTCCGTCGTCCAGATGGAGGAGAGGCAGGTGGTCTCGGTGGTCATCACGTCGATGCCGCTGCGGTATTCCATGGAGAGGTTCCCCACGCCGGGGCCGACAAACTCCATGACGCGGTTTTTGACAAAGCCGTTTTGAAACACCGCGCCGATGATGGCGAGGGCCACGTCCTGGGGGCCCACGGCCTTGTGGGGGGCGCCCTCCAGATAGACGGCCACCACGCCGGGGGCGGCCACATCGTAGGTGCGCCCCAGCAGCTGCTTGACAAGCTCCGGGCCGCCCTCGCCGATGGCCATGGTGCCGAAGGCGCCGTAGCGGGTATGGCTGTCGGAGCCCAGGATCATTTTGCCGCAGCCGCTCATCATCTCGCGCATATACTGGTGGATGACAGCCTGATGGGCGGGCACATAGATGCCGCCGTATTTCTGGGCGGCAGAGAGGCCGAACATGTGGTCATCCTCGTTGATGGTGCCGCCCACGGCGCAGAGGCTGTTGTGGCAGTTGGTGAGCACGTAGGGGATGGGAAATTCGGTGAGTCCGGAGGCGCGGGCCGTCTGGACGATGCCCACATAGGTGATGTCGTGGGAGGCCATGGCGTCAAATTTGATTTTTAAGCGGTCCTCCCGGCCGGAAGTGTTGTGGGCGGCCAGAATGGACGCGGCCATGGTGTTTTTGCGGGCAGTCTCCGGGCACAGGGCCGAAGCGGGGCAGGGGGCCTGTCCGCGGCCTTCCGGAGTATCTTCGCAGATCTCGCGGCCGCCGAGCAGAAACACCCCGTTGGGGATCAGTCTGATCATAATCGGTTCCTCCAAAAAATGGGATCGGGAGCGGGCACACCCCGCAAAACGCTTCTCCCGCCGGGGCGGGAAATGTTCCCGTTTATCATATCACACGGCTAAAGGGGATGCAAGCGCCGAAAGAGTATGTTCAGGGGAAAACCGGCTTCTGGACAGAAAAGGGGAAAGTGCGTATAATACCATCAGTGTACAGCGGCAATACTCCTTGCCGCGGGGCTCCGCCGGCGCCGGCTGCGCCCCCCGGGCCTGTCCCCTGTGGCTTACCGGCGCCGGTTTATTCTTCCCGGCAGGCCCCGGGGAATTTTGAGAGGGCAAGATCAGTGCCCGGCGGCGATGCCGGCCTTGCCTTCAAGGACCGTGTCGGTCTTTACACACGGATGGGTACCCGTTAGCCGATCATAGACTTGTCCTCCGCGGGGGAGGACGTTTTGAGGAGGGCACGCGGTGGAAAAATTAGTTTGCCTGGCGCTGAACCCGGCGCTGGATATCACATTGTTTACGGAGCGGATGGACCCGGAATACAGCCTGGTTACCCGGGAAAACACCGAGGCGGCGGGAAAGGCGGTCAACATTGCCCGCACGGCGCGGCGTTTTGGGCTGGACGCACCGGCGGTGCTCCTGCTTGGCCGGGACAACCGGGAGAAGTACCTGAACTGCCTGGACGGGGACGGGGTGCGCCGCGTGGTGGTGGAGGTCCCGGGGGAGACCCGGGAGAACATCGCCGTCTGCGCCGCCGACGGCGGCTTCCTGCGCCTGGCGCGGCCCGGCTTTTCGGTGGAGGAAAAAGACCTTGCCCGGGTCGAACAGGCCCTGCTGGGGCTCATCTCCCCGGGTACGGTCCTGGCGGCGTCTGGGCGGCTGCCCCGGGGGGTGGACGCGGCCCGCTTTGCCCTGCTCTGCCGCCGGGCGGCACAGCGGGGGGCAAGGCTTGTGGTGGATACCGCCTCCCTTACCGCAGAGGAGCTGTGCGCCCTGTGCCCGGAGCTGATCAAGCCAAACTTCGGGGAGCTCTGCGCCATGACAGGGCGGCATCCGGAGGGGGCGGAGGAGCTCAAAGAGCTGCTGCTGGGCCTGCTGCGGCGCGGCGTGGGGGAGGTGCTGCTCTCTTTGGGCGG
>JALELV010000011.1 GCA_022768545.1 Oscillospiraceae bacterium | reverse complement strand
CAAAAGATAATGCAAGCCTTGGCACTGTGGTTTTATACTATAATGAAGGTGCCAAAGAAAACTATTTTGTTCAACATGCTTTGGCCTGCCCTCAAAATGGACGGCAGTACCCATTATTATACGAGGAGGAGAAACAATGACGAAAAAGATGGCAATATTTATGGCCCTGATCCTAGTCATGAGTATGATGCTCACCGCCTGCGGCGGCCCCGCGGCGACGCCCTCCGACCCTGGAAGCGGCACCGCTTCTGCCGACGGCGGAGACGCCGGCGGGGAAAAGGTTGTGCTGGATGTAATGCACCGCTTCGCCGACGAGCCCTTCAAAGGTTTCTTTGAAAGCATCACGCAGGACTGGCTCACTCAGAACCCCGATACAGAGATCAATATGACCTTCACCGCCACAGATCCCTACGCGGAGAAGCTCACCGTTCTGATGGCCTCCAACGACCCGCCCGATGTGTTCTTTAGCTTCCCCGGCGAGTTCCTCAACAAATTCGTCCGTGAGGGCCTGGTGTATGACCTGGCTGAGGAATACGATACCAACACCGAGTGGCAGGAAAACTACAACCCCGCCCTGTTGGAGCCCTTCCGCACTGATGAAGGCGCCCTGTACGGCCTGGATTACGACCTGACGGTCAAACTGTTCTTCTACAACATTGATATCTTCAACGAATACAACCTGACGCCTCCCGAGACCTGGGATGAGCTGATCCAGATATGTGAGACTTTGAAGAGCAACGGTGTTCTCCCCATCTCCGAGGGTGATGCCGACCAGTGGCCCGCCACCCATCTGCTGGCCCAGCTGTTCCACGTTATGGTGCCGCAAGAAGTGCGCGATGTGGACTACAACCCCGCCTCCGGCGACTGGACCAACCCCGCTTATTTGGACGCCCTGGGCAAATATTCCGAGCTCATCCAGTACATGAACGAGGATATGGTCTCCATCACCCATGGCGTGGCCCGCATGGATTTTGCCACCGGCGGTTCCGCCATGGCGTACCTGGAATCCATTGAGATGACCAACGTGGAGGAAGACTCCGGCGGAAACCTCAACTACGGCATGTTCAAGATGCCCACCATTCCCGGCGCTCCCGGCAACCAGAATATGCTGCTGGGCTCCCCCGAGGGCTTCTCCATGTCCGCCAAGTGCCAGAACCCCGACAAAGCTCTGGATTACCTGGGCTACATCACCGGCCCCGAGGTAGGCAAGCGCATGAGCAGCGAGATCGGCTGGTTTAATGCATCCAAGGGTTCCCTGGACAAAGAGACCGCCCCTCAGATGCTGTGTGACGTGTACGACCTCCTGATGGAGACCGAGGGCCTGATCAATTGGATCGACAACGAATGCCATACCCTGCTGCGCGATGTTTTCTACTCCCGCACGCAGGAGTTCCTCAACGGTACCATGAGCGCCGAAGAGTACATGAAGCTGATCCAGGATGCCGCTGCCGAGGCAAAGGTTGAGGTAGGCGCCTGATCCTCCGGACTGACAAAAATTGACTGAGTTTTAACCGGGGAGCAGGGCCGCGCTTGCGGCGGCCCTGCTTTCTTTGTAACTTGCAAGGAACGGGTGTGAATTTTATGCGCGTCAAGTGGTATGTACCATATTTGTTTGTACTTCCCGCTTTTCTTCTCATTGTGGTAGTGCTGTATAACCCCATTGTGCAGAACATGTACACCAGCCTTTTCCGCACTGCCGCCTTTTCCGCTCGGCCTCAGTTCGTGGGGTTTGAAAACTACGCTGCTTTCTTTTCCGATGACAGCCTGTTTACCGCCTTCCGCAATAATATCTATTACGGGGTGACCTGTCTTATCTTCCAGTGCGGGCTGGGCTTGGTGCTGGCCATCATCATGGAAAGCCGTCTGATCCGCAAACGCAGCGGATTTTTCCGCACCGTCTATTTTATTCCCAGCGTAATCTCGGTCACCGCCGCCGCCCTGCTGTGGAAGTTTATCTATCAGTCCCGGGGAGGCCTGCTGAACACCGTGCTGGGCACCCTGGGACTGGAGCAGTACCAGCATGCGTGGCTGGGCGAGGCCGATTGGGCCATCTGGGCTATCATCTTAATGGCTCAGTGGCAGTACATGGGTTATTACTGCATGCTCCTCATCGTCTCCATTCAGAAAATCCCCGAGGACATGTATGAATCCGCCTCCATCGACGGGGCCAACGGGTTCCAGAAAGCCATCTACATCACTATCCCCTCCATCCGTGAGATGATCATGGTGGTGGCGGTGATCGACGTCATCGGCTGTCTGAAGGTGTTTACCGAGGTCTACGTCATGACCCTGGGCGGCCCGGGCTATGCAAGCCATACCGTGGGCACCCTGTTGTATCAGTACGCGTTTATCTATAACAAAATGGGGTACGCCGCGGCGATCGGCACCGTGATGTTCTTCATCATGCTGCTGCTTTCCATGCTGCAGCTCAAGCTTTCCGGCTCCGGAAAAGCACAGTAAGGGGGAGCGGAAAATGGATAAAAACAAATCGGCCTTCTGGGCAAAGTTTTTCAGCTATCTTGTGCTGGGCTTCATTGCGGCGCTCATCCTCATCCCGCTGCTGTGGGGGCTGCTCAACTCCTTTAAGACCAACGACGAGTTTTTTAAAAACTCCCTGGCCCTTCCCAAGACCTGGATGTTCAGCAACTACGTCACCGCCTGGCAGTCCGGTATCTCGGACTACATGCTCAACAGTTTTATGGTCACCATCATCTCTGTGGTGCTGATCTGCTTTGTGGCTTCCCTGGCCTCCTACGGCCTGTCCCGGTTCCAGTTCCGGTTCCGGGAGCCGATATTCTATGCCATCCTCGGCGGCCTGATGGTGTCGGAGTACTGCATCATCATCCCGCTGTACAACATGTTCGCCTCTGTGGGCCTGCGCGACACCCATATGGCCCTGTATATCGCCTACGTCACCCTCCAGACCCCCTTTTCTGTGTTCCTGATGCGCTCTTATTTCCTCTCTCTTTCCAAAGATATCGAGGAAGCGGCTTTTATCGATGGGTGCAGCATCCTGGGCATTTTCTTCCGTATCGTGGTGCCCATCTGCAAGCCTATCATTTTCTCCTGCGCCATCGT
>JALELV010000102.1 GCA_022768545.1 Oscillospiraceae bacterium | reverse complement strand
AGCCGGGCGGCCACCTCGCTGACCGAAAGCCCCGTATCCTTTAAAAGCCCACAGGCGATCTCCACTTTTTTAGACTGGATATATTCCAGCAGCGAGATCCCCTCCTGTTTTTTAAAGCTGCGGGAAAGATACTCCGGGTTGAGCCCCACGTGCTCCGCCACCGCGTCCCGGGAGATATCCGCCCCCAGGATATTGGCGTCGATATAGCTCTTTGCCCGGTCCATCGCGTTTCCGCCGCCCGTTCCCTCGCTCAGGCGGCGGGTCAGCCACTGGATGATATTTCCGGCGCTCCGCTTTACCCCTTCCAGGTCGGAGAAGGACCACTGCACCTCGCCGCCGATCTCCGTCCGGTCGATGAAGAACCGGTCCGCCACCGTGTAGATCATATAATAAAAATCTCTCTGAAACTGCTGCAGAGTAAAGCCGTTGAGCAGCCCCCGCTCCAGGCACTGGTCCAGATACCGCTCCACCGCGCTCTGCAGGTCGCGCCCTCTTCCCTTTTCCAGCAACATCATCCAGGTTTGGATATCTGGCTTTCGGTAGGGCGTTTTTTGTTCGGCATCCCGCTCTAAAAGCAGGATCTCCGCCCCGGGCTTTCCCCGGCTTTGGAAAAAATCAAGGACCTGCCGAAACTGCCTCGACATTTTTTCCGGCGGCTGAAAACTGCCCAAGCAGAAGGAAAGCTCCGCCTCCAGGTGCTTCCGTGCATAGCCGTCCATACGGCGGCAATCCTCCATCAGCTTTTGGAGCTGCCTCTCCGGGTCCTTCTCCAGCTGGCGTATTATGTAATAGTTGCTTCTGGTGGTAATAGCCGAGGTGGCCGTCACCAACCCTTCCAACAGGTCTGTGGCCATATTGTTCAGGGCATAGCGCAGGTCCGTCTTGCCCCATCTTTCCGCCGCATCCTCCGGCTGGTTCCAGTGGGAGAGTAGCAGCAGGTACCGGCTCTCCGGCTCCATGGAAATACCCCGCAGGCCCGCCTTGTGCAAAATGATCTCCCGGTCCGGGGCTATGGTCTCGCTGATGATATCGCTCCAGAACTGGGTCAGCAGGTTTTTGCTGCTCTGCAGCCAGTTTTCGCTCTGCTGTCGGTACTTCGCCTTGGCCTTCTGCTCCTCCGCCCGGGCCACCGCTGTAAGAATGATCTCCCTCAGTTTGTCAAACTCGATGGGCTTGAGCACATAATCGATGCTGCCAAGCTCAATGGCGCGGCGGCAGTAGTCAAACTGGGCGTGTCCGGTCAAAAAGAAGCTCACCACCGGCAGATGATGCTTCCGCACCCATTCCAGCAGCTCCAGCCCGCTGTGGGTGCCCATCTCGATATCGCAGATCATCACGTCCACCGGGTACTGCTCCAGCACCTTCACCGCCTGGTTCATGCTGTATGCGGTGTAAACTTCATCGATCCCCAGTTCCTCCCAGCAAAACTGTGATTTGATGATGTCCACGGTAAAGATCTCGTCATCCACGATCAGCAAGCTGTTCAAATCTCTTCCTCCTGCTCTTTTTCTGCGGGGATCCAAATTTTGATCAAAGCGCCGTGGGGCTCCCTGTTTTCAAACGAAATATCACCGTACCCCTGGTAGATCAGCCAAAGGCGCTGCTGGACATTGTAGATGCCCAAATGCTCCCGTCCCCCGCCGTCAATACGCTGTCCGTTTTCCAGCGCTTCCAGCACGCTCTGCGGAAAGCCCGGCCCATCGTCAAAAACACAAAGCTCCAAACAGCTTCCCTTCTCTCCCGCGGCCTTTCGGGCTGTAATGCCGATTTCCGTCACCTCATCCATATTCACCGCATATTTAATGGAGTTTTCGATAAAGGTCTGCAAAATCAGCGGGGGGACGCCGATCCAGGTGGTCTCGGGCTCAATATCCAGCGTCACTCTCAGGTTGTAGGGGTACCGGATCTTCTGGATCTCAAGATAGTTTTCCACATGGGCAAGCTCCTCCCGCAGGGTTACCTGCTCTGCCTCGCTTTTTAAGCTGTAGCGGAAATAGGCGCTTAAATGCAGGGTCAGCTTCTGCACCAGCTCAAAGTTTTTTACCTGCGCGAACTGATAGATCATATTGAGAGAATTCATAAAAAAATGCGGCTTGATCTGAAGCTGATAATACTGCTGCTTTGTCTTCTGCCGCAGAAGCTTTTCTTCGTAAATGTCCATTTTGAGGCGCTTGATCTCCCGGGTCATGGAATTGAAGGTATCCGCTGCCAGGCGAAACTCCTCCCCGGAGGCAGGCACCTTCATCTGCGTATCCAGGTCTCCGCTCCGAATGCCGTTCATAGCGTCCACCAAAGTGCTGAGGGGCGCAAGAAAAGAGGTCTGCAGCACCGAGGCCGCCACGGTCATCAACAGCACCAGGCAGAAAGTCAGTGTGATGATGATCCGGTAAAGAGAGGTCATCCCGGCCAATACCCGCTGTTCGTCGGCAAGCGCCATCAGGGAAAAAGGCCCGCTTTCCGAAGGGCAGCGGGAGACGATATAGCGCTTCCCCATCAGAGTAAGATACTCTTCGTTTTGTATGACCTCCGTTTCGCCGGGCTCGTAAAAAATACTGCTGCTGTCCAGGATCCGGCCCTCATCGGTAATAAAAACCACATGGTCCAGCTGGGCAATCCCGGGCTCCTTCAATACGGACAAAAGCGTATCCACTGAGCTCCAGACGCCGAGATACCCATCCCCCACCTGAAGGATGCGGCAGAAGAAGTATTCGCCCTTCGCCTTTAGCGGCGTCCAGCCATCTGCGGCGGGCAGGCCCTTGGAGAGGTACTGTATTATCCGCTCCTTTACCGCCAGGCGCTGGTAATAATCCGTCGAGGCGGATGAGGTGGTAATGTACTCTTCCGTCTTTGGAAAATACAAAAAAACTCCGTCAATGCTGGAAAACTGCTGATGTCCGCTTTGAAATTCCTGCAG
>JALELV010000103.1 GCA_022768545.1 Oscillospiraceae bacterium | reverse complement strand
GTTCGGGACCAAGAGGCCGGGAGTTCAAGTCTCCCTACTCCGACCAATAAAAATAACCAGTCGTAAGGCTGGTTATTTTTATTGGCGCCGCCTGCGGGCGGGTTATCCGCTGCGCTCAAATGAGGGGGAAAACCCTGATGGCTTTCCCCCTCACACTCCTCTTTCCTTCCGAAAACAGAAAATTTCGCGGCATCTTTTTTATCCCCAGCGACCAATACGAATGACCAGCGAATGGTCACAAGGACAAAAAGCAAGTTGGTATCTACTAACTTGCTTTTTATTTTGCTGATATGAGAGGTTTTTTCTAAAAATGACAACAGCCGCTTTCCAAGCTTTTGCCGCATGCTCAGGCAACGGCATCCTCAGTATGCATGTTGGTTATATGCTGTTATTACCGCAAAAGATATTGACGTCGTTTTATGCGCAGGTTATAATTAAAACATAGAACATATGTTTCCGACAAAAAACAGGGCCTGCCTATTGCGCAACAGGAAGGCATGCGGAGAATGGCTGATGCATCTATATTTCCGCTTAAGCCCATAATCCTGAGCTTGCTTTTGGAAACAAGATTTTACTTTTGATGGAGATCATGTATAGTAAAGGGGGAGCGCTGTGAACAGCAGCAACTATAAAATGCGGAAATCCATATTGGATTTAAAGGCTTGCCTGCTGTGCCGAAAAATGCATGGCAAAATCTATTTATTGGAAGAATGGATAGACCCGGAACCGCCGCTTCACACAAATTGCAGATGTATCATTGAGTATTTGCAGGCGCTTTTCGCCGGCACCGCTACGGAAAACGGCGCAAACGGGGCCGACTGGTGACTGAAAAATTATGGTCAACTACCGGATTATTATATTACTAAGAGCGATGCTGAGACATATGGCTACAAATCATTCTTGGGAAACTTGTGGAAAGTTCTTCCGGGGAAGATGATTGTAAAAGGTATCTATCAAAACAGGAACGGACATCTCCCCTCCGCCATGGGCAGAATATGGTATGAGGCAGATATCAATTACACTTGGGGGTTTCGGGGAACGAACAGGATTTTATTTTCCAATGACGGCTTGATCTTCGTTACATACGCTATTTGACGTTTCATGAGATCGTTTAAGGAGGGCCGCAATGAATTATTATGAGCAAGCGGGACGCAGCGTCTTTAAGCCCATCGAAGAGAACCCGATCATGTTGGATTTTAGCGGCTGTAAGTATTTGAGCGAAGTTCATTTGATCTTAAAGCAGAAATTCGGACTGCCGGAGTACTACGGAGAGAACTGGGACGCGCTTTGGGATTGCCTTGATGGACTGTTCGCAGGTCAGGGAAACTATTTGGTAAAAATTCAGGGTTTTTTCTCCATGCCGCAGGATCTGAGAGATGAGTGCGTAAAGATGCTGGAGGTTTTTGAGGACGTCCATGCAGGGACGCCCAATATAACCTTTCAACTCATATCATAGGGAACAGGACGGGCGCGATCATCGCCTGCTTGCCCACGGATCTCTGTTTTATGCGGGCTTGCGAGTTTGCCCTTATAGCACTCGCACCAAAGCACGAATTTTTTCAAAAGTTCATGAGCGGCCTGGACGCGGGCCCGGATAAGCAAGGTAAAATGATTAAAGGAAAGACAGAACTATGTTACAGGATAGGAAAACCGCAGACCGTTCCGATGCTTCGGAAGAGAAGAAATACAAAATGCGTTTGAGCATTGCCCTTAAAGCTGCAAAAATATGTATTTTTGAAGTTGACCTTGTCAGGCAATTATATACTTTCTTTGAAAATTCGGAAGATATATTCGGTGTACCCGGTGAGAAGATCCTGCGGGATGTTCAGCCCTTCAGCAATCTTTCCCCATCTGAATATCAAAAAGCCGTTTCTGAATATTTTTCTCATCCGGATGACGCCGTGGTGATCGGCCAGGCCTTTCGCGCCATTTTTGAGGGGAAGACGACGTCCTATAATGCCCGCATGAGGGCAGCCGGCTCTGATTATATTTGGTGTAAAATTGATGTGACCCCTATTGTTGAAAACAATGCCCCTGTCAAAATGATTGGGGTTATTACCGATATTACCGAGATGAAAGCAAAGGCGGACCGGTTGGAACAGGCCGTCAAGCTGGATCGGTTTACAGGATTGTATGATAAAAATAACGCCATTGATCTGGTACGTCAGTCGCTGTTGCAGAAGCCCGATCAGCGCCACGCGCTTATATTAGTTGATATTGATAATTTTAAACAGTTCAACGACCTGTACGGCCATACCATAGGGGACTCGGTGATCCGTTTGGTGGCGGACACCTTAAAAAAATCTTTTAGAAAAACGGATATTGTCGGAAGATTTGGCGGGGATGAGTTCATTCTTTTTATTGAGAACATTCCCGGTGCCGTCTGGCTTGAGGAAAAGCTGCAAAAATTAGTCAGATGTGAAGGCGGCGGCCGCTACTGCACGACCAGTATTGGTGTGTCTGTTTTCCCGAGGGACGGGAAAGATTTCCCTTCACTGTTTGAAAAGGCGGACAAGGCGCTATATCGCTCCAAGCTCACCAGAGGAACGTATACTTTTTTTGGCAATTGCGATGCCTGATGAACCGTTTTTCCGTATGGCGGTGGGAACCGGAGGGGATCCAGACGTTTCAGAAGGATGTAAACAGACGAGCCACGTCCATGGGCTTCTGCCTTTTCAGAAAGTATCACGCGGCTGCGGCATAAAAGGGCTGCGCAAAAGGGAAAGCTGGGGGAAGAAATGCTGGAAGTGTGTTTTGAAAGTTCGGTCAAAGGGTGTCTGGCTTTGGCACAGTGCTGCGGAGGCGATATAATAGGCGGGGCGGTGGGCATTATCACCGATAAAAAGGGAGTCTCAGCCTTTTTTGCCAAAAGAAAGGCACTGAAGGAGTATTATAAAAAGCAGCGGGATCTGCAGCGGCGGGCAGTTCCCATTGGGGGAACGAGAGAAGAGATCGCGGGGATCTCCGTTGGACTTTTCGAAGGCGATATCCGCTCTCCAATCTGCCCGGGGGAGTGCCCGAGAAAGGAATATATCCGGTCGGCCTTTTCCTTTGGACGATACGGAGGGGAAGGGGACACAGAAGAGGCAGTCGAAGATTTTTGGCGGGGTTCTGTCTCGGATCTGCAGAAGGTCCGGTCCGGCCCGTCCAAAGTGAGGATCTGGCTTGACCACACCCCTGACGCACAGTGTGGGCTGCTGTTTGCCGCGGACCTTCTAAAGGACGGTGGGACAGAGATCCACGTTGTGGAGCTTCCGCCGGAGGCCATGCGGGAGGACGGCGGCAATATACTGCGGTACCGCGGCTGGGGAGAGGTGGAGCCGCAGCTGTACGGAACGTTTTTGGAGAGGGAGCGGGTGCTTTCAGGGCGGGAAAAAAATGACCTGGCCCACCGGTGGCAGCTTCTCAGGGAAGAAAACGCTCCGCTGCGGGTTGTTGAAGACGGCGCGGTAATAAGTGCCGGGGCAGACTATTACGACGACAGGATCCGAAAAGAATTTCCCGGGGCCCCCTGCAAAGTGGGCCGGGTGATCGCCGGCGCTTTGACACGGCAAGGCATTTTGACGGGTGATGTTTTTGTTGCCAAAAGGGTACAGGAGTTTATCCGGAGCGGGGAACTAAGGGTAGTAAGCGGCTGGGATGGCGGCTTTTACGACATGGTCGTGAGCCGCGCAAAATAAGAGATAAGGCGGGAGGGATGCCGTATAAAACGGCAAAAATTGTTTCCGCGCTTCTGCTGTTGGCGGTGGGGGCCGTGTCTGTCGACCTGGGGCTCAACTGTCTGGCGCTGGCCGTTCCGGAGCTGCAGGACGGTGTGGCGTACCACAGTTTTCTGCAAAGCACATTCGGGCTTTTGGAGAATATGGGGGTGAACAGCCGGACCGATTTTTTCTGTGCGTTCAGGGCTTCGGTGTGGGTGACCTTTGCGATATTTTCAGAGAACGTGGCCCTGCATATAGTGACTGCCGTAAAAAAGAGATGATATTCATCTGACGCGGCCTCCGCACCGGAGGCTGCGCTGAAAGATAAGCTGTGGAAAGAGCGGGCCCCTTTTAAAGGGGCCCGCTCTTTTTCAGCACTCTGACTTCCGGACAGGTTTTGACGCGCGAAGCCGGGACGACGCTTTCCTTCTCCGCGGGCGAGGTCATTCCCCGAGCCTGCCCGCTTTAAAATCCTGTACGAACCAGACGTCCTCCACGGCGAAAGTGCGGTGGTTGAGATATTCCAGCGCCCCGGCGTCAGTGGAAAACTGAAAGGTCAGGCGGTAGGAATAGAGGGCCTGATACCGGTACCCGGTGCCTTTATTGTCCCGTGCAAAGCCGTATTTGGTGTCGCCCAGCAGAGGGTGCCCCGCGGCGGCCATCTGGGCGCGGATCTGATGGGTGCGCCCGGTGAGCAGGTCTGCCTCCAAAAGGCTGAACCGCCCTTTTTCATCCAGAACACGATATTTTGTCACCGCCGTTTTGGCCCCCGGGGAGGGGGAGGAAAAAACGGTGACCTTGTTTTTATCGGGGTCTTTCAGAAGATAGCCGCTCAGAGTTCCTTCCTTTTGTGGCATCTGCCCGTGTACGATGCAGAGATAGAGCTTGACAAGCTCCCGGTCCTTGATTTTTTGGTTGAGCACCCGCAGGGCCTCCGCGTTTTTGGCGGCGATGACAATGCCGCCGGTGTTCCGGTCGATCCGGTTGCAGAGGGAGGGGACAAAAGAGGCTTCCTTCCCGGGGCAGTACTCCTTTTTGTCGTACAGGTAGTGCAGAATGCGGTTGATGAGGGTGTCTACCGTCTCCTGGCTGTCCTCATGCACGATGAGGCCGGGCTTTTTATCCACCAGCAGAATATTTTCATCCTCGTAGACGATGTGAAGCGCGGCGGGCGCCTTTAAAAAAAGCAGGGGCCCTTCCGGCTTTTCAAAGAACTCGTCGTTCAAATAGAGTTCCAAAACATCCCCCTCCGCAAGACGGGTGGAGATCTCACAGCGCTTTCGGTTGAGCTTGATGCGTTTTAAGCGGATCGATTTATAAAGCAGGGAGGGAGGCAGCAGGGGCACCGCCTTGGATAAAAATTTGTCCAGGCGCTGACCGGCGTCGTTCTTTTGGATTACAAAGCTTTTCATGTGTGTATTCTCTCCGTTTGTTTTCGGCAAGGCGGCCGGCGCCATATCCGTCTGGCTTTTGCCCGGTTGGCGCTGCCATCTGCGTATAAGGGGTCAGCATGGTTTGTGAAGGCAAAACCGGTATCCGGCGCCGTTGTCCTCGCAGCCGGGCGTTGGCCCGGCCGAATCGTCTGCTTTGTCGGCCGCTGGTTTTACACCTCAAAAGCTCCCCAGAGCCTATCAGGAAAAATAAATTGGCGCCGGTAAATGCAGGGGCCCGGGCAAACATAAAGCACAGCCAGCGCCGATAAAAGGTGCCGGACAGGCGAATTACCGCTTATATACCGAGGATATTGTACCACAAAACCGCGGGGAAAGGACAGTGTTTCCTGTTTTTCCTTTGCAATCCCCTGTTTTTGCGATATAATAAGACAGGTGAATTGCAGGCGGCTTTGGGGACTGCCGTCTTTTACGCTGCCCTGGCGGCGAAGCGCACTTTCTTTGCGTGTGAGTGTTTTCTGGCGGGATATTTTGGGGGATGGCGCTTTTTTGCGGCGGACGGCCTGCAAGCCTGTGTACGGGAGCGGTACCGTGCCCAAAGCGCCCTGCCACCAAAACCGGCGGCTCAAGCCGCAGGGGACTGAAAAAACCGGAGGAACGGTGATTTTTTTGGAAAAGAGCCATGAAGGGCACCGGGCCCGGATGAAAAACCGGTTTTTGGAGACGGGCCTGAAGGGATTTGAAAAACACAATATTTTGGAGCTGCTGCTGTTTTACTCCATTCCCCGCAGAGACACCAATGAGATCGCCCATGAACTGCTGGATACTTTTGGCTCGCTCTCCGGCGTGTTTGACGCCCCGGTGGAGGAGTTGACCAAGGTGAAAAATATCACTTTGAATTCCGCGATCCTGATCAAAATGATCCCTGCGCTGAGCGCAGCCTACCTGGATGACCGCAACTCCGTTGGGATGGTGCTGAATTCCACAGAAAAAATAGGGGCCTTTCTGCTGCCGAAGTTTGTGGGGAAAACGCGGGAACATTTTCTGCTTTTGTGCCTGGATAACAAAAACAAGCTTTTAAGCTGTACCCTTCTGGGAGAGGGAGAGCTCAACAAGGTGCAGATCCAGGCGAGAAAGATAGCGGAATACGCCTTTAAAGTTTCCGCGTCCTCGGTGGTCCTGGCTCACAACCATCCCCAGGGCTTTGCGTTTCCCTCAGACCAGGATATCTATGCGACGAAGTCGATCCAGAAGATCCTGCGGCCGCTGGACATCACGCTGCTCGACCATATCATTGTGGCGGGCGGGGATTTTGTCTCTCTTTTTGAATCCGGGCTTTTGGCGGAGGTTTCGGAATACTGAGTATCAGAAAAGCCGCCCCCTGTCTGCCGAAAAGTCAGACAGGGGGCGGTTTTGCGTTGGCAAAAAGGGTTTTAATAGATGTGCCGTTTGCCCTGGCCCAGCGCCACGGCGCCGAAAACTACGGCGGCTACGGAAGCGGCGCAGCCGACAACGCCAAGGATCAGCGCGGTGATGCCAAAAGCTTTTTTCATGATGCGTCCTCCTTCCCGGGGGTGTTTTTATCAAAGGCCGTGCCGAAAAGC
Source organism: Oscillospiraceae bacterium (assembly GCA_022768545.1). Taxonomy (GTDB): domain Bacteria; phylum Bacillota; class Clostridia; order Oscillospirales; family Ruminococcaceae; genus JALELV01. The sequence goes on along the minus strand of JALELV010000103.1, from coordinate 2,286 downwards.
GGTTTATCGCTGCATGGCCATTTGCTGGCGGATATCGTTCCCGCAGAAGCGGAGAACTTCGTAGCTGCCCATAATGCGGGAAACGACCCTATCCTGGTATCCTTTCAGGAGATCAGAGAGGGAGCCGTTGGTGCTGATGATGGTGGGAAGCCCACGGTTGATGCGGGTATTGATGATATTGTAGATGCAGGATACGGTAAAGCTGGTGGAAAATTCCGCACCCAGATCATCTAAAATGAGAAGATCGCAGGAGAGCATCAGGGCCAGGCTGTCCTCACCGGTTTCGGAGCGGGAAAAGCGCTCCTTTTCCACCTGCGACAGGAGATCCGGCGCGGAGCCGTAGATGACGCCGAGGCCGTTCTGGATGGCAGTTTTGGCAATGGAGAGGGAGAGATGCGTTTTGCCAAGGCCGGTGGGGCCGGACAGGAGCAGGCTTTTGCTGCCGGGCGTTACACTTTGTGCATAGCGGACGCAGTAGCGGTAGATCTCCTCCATCCGTTTACGGGGGGAGGTTCCGGAGGCGTCAGGGACGGGGGAGTAGTAGTCCAGCTTAAAATTATCAAAAGAGGCCTGCAGGGAAAGGGAGGAGATGTCATTCAGTTTCCGGTAAGAGATCTCTTTGAGAAGCTGATCATAGCAGCGGCAGCGCTTTCCATTTACATATCCCTCGTCCTGACAGGCGGGGCAGGTATACTGAGGCTCCAGGTAGTCGGGGGCCAGATCCAAGCCGGCAAGGATCTCCTGCCGGCGGCGCTGCAGGGCAAGGTTTTGTTCCTTGATTTTTTGGATATCTTCAGGCGCCCCGGCAAGCACCGCGCGCACGGCGCCGATGCCTGTGGAGGCAAGCAGCTGGTCGGTCTCGCGAAGCTCCGGTACCTTGGAGTAGAGCTCTTCCCGGCGAAGAGATGCTGTCTCCCTGGCGCGGGCGCGGCGGTCAGACAGGGTTTGTCTGGCCTGTTCCTGTATCTCTCTGGCGTAGCCCATTCCGGGTATCCTCCTTCCGGCGTTACAGCGACCGGCTTTGCAGGTGCTGTTCGAACTGGTCTAAATCAAAAGATTGTGCGGTGCCTTCTGCTTCCGGGCGGTGCAGACGTTCCTCCGAGGCCTGGCGGCAGCTGGTGATCCCTTTTTCATGCCAGTTGGACAGCACTTTATTGATATAGGGGAAAGTGAGCTTTCCGGTGTTGTCGATGGCGGTCTCATAGGCCAGTTTGATCACCGAGATATCAAAGCCATAGCGGTGGAACCAGGTGCGGATAAATTCGGTTTCTTTGGCGGTCAATTTGCGGTCATAGATGCCGAAGGCGGTTTTTACCTGCCGGAGCTCGTCCTCGGTTTGGTCCTGTTCTTTTATGTAGCGCTCGATGGCCTCATGGGTGTCGATGCCCTTTTCCACCCAGCTCAAAGCGGTTTTTTCAATGTAGCGCAGGTTTGGCTTCCCCCGTTCGGCACAATAGGTCACCGCCATCAGGATAATATCGGCGGGCAGCCCGGCCCAGTCGTACAGCGACACGAGGGTGGAGAGATCGGCGGAGCTGAGGGTCTTTCCAAGCACCGCTTCCGATTCCTGCAAAAGAAAGCCGAGCTCCGGCTTGCTGTGTACAAGTTTTTGGATCTCCGCAGGAGGGAGCTTGGCGGGAGGGACTCGCACAGGCAGATGGGGCACAGGCTGCGGGGAAGAGGCGGAAAGAGCCGAAGCAGAGGAAGGGGGGTCAGCAGCGGACGGCTCGGCGTCCGGGGCTTTGGGAGCGATGGCTTTCCCGCTTTCCTGAAGGATCCCGGCCTCCAGCCAGTAATGGAGAGCATCCTTGGCGTCTTCCTCGGAGAGCCCTACCGCGTCAGCGATCTGAGAAAGAGAAAGCTCTTCACCGCAGCGGCGGAGCACCACCATCAGGACCCGGAGGGAGGCGGCGCCGCAGAGGCGGATGTGCTGGTCCGCTACCTCGCAGGGAACGGAAAACGCCGTTGACCAGCGGCTGTAATCGATCCGGTATCCCAATTTGATCCCTCCTCTCCATATGCCCGGCGCAGGGCACAGGCTCCGTTTGACATCAAGACCCGAAAGATAAAACTATTATATCAGAAAAATTCCCTTTCGTCATGGCTTTTGCGGCAAAAGAAAAAAGAATTTTGCAGAGGATGAAATTTTGTAGGTTTGTCAAACATATTGGACAGAGACCTCAGCGGGAGACATCCAGCGGAGGGGCCTCATGGGCAAGTTGTTGGAGCGGCGGTTGTGGACGGCAAGCTGCTTTGCAAAGTCATCCAAGGAATAGAACGAGTGGC
>JALELV010000093.1 GCA_022768545.1 Oscillospiraceae bacterium | reverse complement strand
TCTATTACCCGTCCGACCGGCTCCACATCGGCCACACCTACTGCACCGTGGCCACCGACACGCTGGCCCGCTACAAGCGCATGCAGGGCTACGACGTCATGTTTCTGACCGGCACCGACGAGCACGGCCAGAAAATCGAGGACAAAGCTAAAGAGGCCGGCGTCACGCCTCAGGAATTTGTTGATAAGATTGTCACCGGTGAAAAGGGCGTTCTCGACCTGTGGAAGCTGATGAACATCTCCAACGACCGTTTCATCCGCACCACCGACGACTATCATGTGGAATCGATCAAAAAGATCTTTAAACAGCTCTACGACCAGGGCGATATCTACAAGGGCACCTATAAGGGCAAGTACTGCACGCCCTGCGAGTCCTTCTGGACGGAAAGCCAGCTGGTGGACGGCAAATGCCCCGACTGCGGCCGCGACGTGATCGACGCCGAGGAGGAGGCCTATTTCTTCCGGCTTTCCAAGTACGCCGACCGCCTGGTGGAGTACTATGGGCAGCACCCGGATTTTCTGGAGCCTGCCTCCCGCCTCAATGAGATGATCAACAACTTCATCAAGCCTGGCCTTGAGGATCTGTGCGTCTCCCGCACCAGCTTCGACTGGGGCATTCAGGTGGACTTTGACCCCAAGCACGTGGTATATGTCTGGATTGACGCGCTCTCCAACTACATTACCGCCTTGGGCTACCAAAACGATAAATACCACGACTACGATAAATTCTGGCCGGCGGATGTCCACTTTGTGGGCAAGGAGATCGTCCGCTTCCACTCCATCATCTGGCCCGCCATGCTCATGGCGCTGGACCTGCCCCTGCCGAAGAAGGTATACGGACACGGCTGGCTGCTTCTGGAGGGCGGCAAGATGAGCAAATCCAAGGGCAACGTGGTGGACCCTGTGGTGTTGGTGGAGCGCTACGGCGTGGACTCCCTGCGCTACTTCCTGCTCCGGGAGTTCCCCTTTGGCTCCGACGGCACCTTCTCCAACGAGGCGCTCATCGCCCGCATCAATGCCGACCTGGCCAATGACCTGGGCAACCTTGTCTCCCGCACCGTGGCCATGGTGGAGAAATACTTCGGCGGCCGCCTGCCCGGGGAGCAGGAGGGCGACCCCATCGATGATGAGCTCATCGGGATGGCCTCCTCCCTGCGTGGCAGCTACGAGGAGCAGATGGAAAAATATGCCTTCCAGAACGCCCTCATCGAGACCTTCAAGGTGGTTTCCCGGGCCAACAAATACATCGATGAGACCGCACCCTGGGTGCTGGCCAAGGATGAGAGCCGCCGCCCCCGCCTGGCCCGCGTGATGTACAACCTTCTGGAGAGCATCCGTGTCGCCGCCGCCCTGCTGACCCCGTTCATGCCCGAGTCCTGCGCGAAGATCGCGGAGCAGATCGGCGCCGGGGAGGGGCTGCGTAGCTGGGAAGCCGCCGGGAAGTGGGGCCTGCTGCCCGCCGACACTGCGGTAAAGCGCGGCGAGGTGCTGTTCCCCCGCATCGACCTTGCCAAGGAGCTGGCGGAGCTGGAGGGCGGCAAGAAGCCCGCCCAGCCCGAGAAGCCCGCGAAAAAAGAGGAAAAGCAGGGAAAAAAGGAAACTCCCAAAGTCCCCGAGGGCTGCGTGACCATCGACGAGTTTGCCAAAGTGAAGATGACCGTCTGCAAGGTGCTGGCCTGTGAGAATGTAAAGGGCAGCGAAAAGCTGCTGAAGTTCCGGTTGGACGACGGCTCCGGGACGGACCGGCAGATCCTCTCCGGCATTGCAAAGTACTACCGGGCCGAAGAGCTGGTGGGCCGCACGGTGGTGGCCTGCACGAACCTTCCGCCCCGCAAGATGATGGGACAGGAGTCAAACGGCATGCTGCTTTCCGCCGAGAAGGACGGGGAGCTGAACCTTGTGATGCTGGACGACAAGGTGCCCGCCGGCGCCGTCCTGTGCTGATCTTAACAAAACGCTCTGCAAAACCGGGCCGGGGTCTCCCGCCCGGTTTTGTTTCCAAAAGGAGAGAATTCAGTTGTATCGACATATTTTCGATTCCCACGCCCATTACAACGGGCGGGATTTTGAGGACCGGGATGAGCTGATCCCCCACCTGTTTGCAAACGGTGTCTGTGGGGTCATGGACGTGGCGTCCTCCATGCGCTCCACCCGGCGCACCGTGGAGCTCACCGCCCGGTACGACGGGATGTACAGCGCCATCGGCGTGCACCCCTGCGAGGTGGGGGAGATGTCGGAGGCGGATTACGAGCTTCTGCGGGAGCTCTCCCATTTGCCGAAGGTAAAGGCCATCGGAGAGATAGGGCTGGACTACCACTGGGACGACGTGGCCCCCGAAGTGCAGAAGCTGCACTTTGAAAGGCAGCTGCAGCTTGCAAAGGAGCTGGATCTCCCGGTCATCATCCACAGCAGGGAGGCGGCTCAGGATACCTTTGACCTGCTGAAAAAGTACCGTCCCCGGGGCGTGGTGCACTGCTATTCCGGCAGCGCCGCCATGGCGGAGGAACTGCTGCGCCTGGGGCTTTACATCGGCTTTACCGGGGTCATCACCTTTAAAAACGCCCGGCGGGCGGTGGAATCCGCCCAGGTGGTGCCGCTGGACCGCCTTCTCATCGAGACCGACTGCCCCTACATGGCGCCGGAGCCCCACCGCGGGAAGCGGTGCGACTCCTCCATGCTGGAATTTACCGGGACAAGGCTTGCCCAGATCAAGGAGATCTCTCCACAGGAGCTCTTTGACCGCACGGCGGAAAACGCCCGGGCCCTGTTTGAGATCGACGGCTGAGGAGGCCTTTGCAATGGATGAAAACCGGGTAAGAGCTCTGGCCCGCCTGGATGAACTGGGGATCCCCTATGATCTTTCGGAGCATCCTGCAGTGTACACCATCGCGGAGATGGACGCGCTGCAGATGGAGCGGGAAGAGGAAATCGCCAAAAACCTTTTTTTGCGGGATAAAAAGGGAAAACGACACTTTTTAGTCATGCTCAAAAAGGATAAGACCGCCGACCTGGCCCTGCTGGCGGAGCGGATCGGGTGCGACAGGCTGAGCTTTGCCTCTGAGGAGCGGCTGGGCCGGTATCCGGGCCTTGTAAAAGGCGCGGTGACGCCGCTAGGGGTAGTGAATGACACAGAAGCCCTGGTGGAGGTCGTCCTGGATGCGGATCTGTCCGGCTGCAGGAGGATTGGCATGCACCCCTGCGACAACACTGCCACCGTGTGGCTGGAGTTTTCGGATGTGGAGCGCTTTGTGCGGAAGAACGGAAACCGTGTGCAGATCTTCCCGGTGCCATAATAAAGAAAGGCGGGCAGCATAAATGGGCAGAAAGAGCGTGAGGAATACCAAGGGCCGCATTGTGTCGGCGGCCTGGAAGCTTTTTTACGAGCACGGCTACGACAACACCACCGTGGAGGAGATCATCGCCGAGTCCGGCACCTCCAAGGGTTCCTTCTACCACTATTTTGAGGGGAAGGATGCGCTGCTGAGCTCGCTTTCCTACCTGTTTGATGAGAAATACGAGGAGCTGGTGGAGTGTCTGCCTCCGGAGATGGACAGCTTTGAAAAGCTTATCTTTCTCAATCAGGAGTTGTTTGCCATGATCGAGGACCGGGTGTCGGTGGACCTGCTGGCGCAGCTTTATTCCTCCCAGCTCATCACCCGGGGGGAAAAGCACCTGCTGGACCGCAGCCGCTTTTACTACCGCCTTCTGCGGCAGATCATGCAGGAGGGACAGAGCCGGGGGGAGCTTACCTCCTCCCGGTCGGTAAGCGAGCTGGTAAAGCTTTATGCCCTGTGCGAGCGGGCGCTGATCTACGACTGGTGTATCTCCGGAGGCGAATATTCCCTCAAGGGATACGCCAGGGACGTGCTCTCCATGTTTTTGCAGGGGATCCGGTGCGAAAATAACAGGGAGAAGAATAAAACAGGGGCTTGACAACTCCTCCTGAAGTGACTATAATCAACGTGTTCACTTTAATAGCGCAAAGCATCACTACCGCAAAAGCGGAAAGCTTTAAAGCGAAGCAGTGAAAATCCCTGCGCGAAGCAGGATCAGGAGGAACGAGTATGAAAAGCAAAAAAATGGCCCGGCTGACAGCCGGTATTTTAGCATGTGTGATGTGCCTTGGCCTGGCGGCCTGCGGCGCCCCCGCTCCCTCCGGGAGCAGCGCCGCCGAACCCGAGGCTCCCGTATCCTCTTCCGAGGCCCCGGAGCCCGCGGAAGGAAAGGTGTATACCATCGGCATCTGCCAGCTGGTGCCCCACGAGGCGCTGGACGCCGCTACCCAGGGGTTTAAAGACGCCGTCACCGAGGCCCTTGGCGCAGACGGCGTCAAGTTTGAGGAGCAGAACGCCGCAGGGGATCCTGCCACCTGCGCCACCATCGTCAACGGTTTTGTCTCTGCGGATGTGGATCTGATCATGGCGAACGCCACCCCCGCCCTGCAGGCGGCCGCGGCGGCCACCGCCGACATCCCGATCCTCGGCACCTCTGTCACCGAGTACGGCGTCGCCCTTTCCATCAGTGATTTCAGCGGCACGGTGGGTACCAATGTGTCCGGCACTTCCGACCTGGCTCCCCTGGATCAGCAGGCTGCCATGATCAAGGAATGGTACCCCGACGCTAAAAATGTAGGCTTGCTCTACTGCTCCGCCGAAGCCAACAGCCAGTATCAGGTGGATACCGTCCAGGGCTTTTTGGAGGAGCTTGGCTACACCTGCACCCAGTATGCCTTCTCCGATTCCAACGACATCGCCTCTGTGGCCCAGTCCGCCGCTGACGCAAGCGACGTACTCTATGTCCCCACCGACAATACGGTGGCCTCCAACACCGGCATTGTGGACAACATCTGCCGTGGAAAGATCCCGGTTTTCGCGGGGGAAGAAGGCATCTGCAAAGGATGCGGCGTGGCCACCCTCTCCATCAGCTATTATGACCTGGGCGTTGCCACCGGCAAGATGGCGGCCAAAGTGCTGAAGGGAGAAGCCAAGATAGAAGAGATGCCCATTGAGTACGCGCCGCAGTTCACCAAAAAATATAATGAAGTCATCTGTGCGGATCTGGGAGTTGCGGTTCCCGATGGCTATGAGGCTGTTGTGATCGAATAACGCCCTGACACGCGGAAGGCGCCGGAAAAGGGGTTCCCTTTTCCGACGCTTTTCGTTGTATCAAGGCGTCTTGCGGGCTTTAACCGCTGCTTTAAACATAGGGGGAAAATCATATGCAGGATTTTATCAACGCATTGCCCGGCGCTGCGTCCCAGGGGCTTATCTGGGGCATTATGGCCATTGGGGTCTACCTTACCTATAAAATTTTGGATATTGCGGATTTGACAGTGGATGGGTCTTTCTGTACCGGGGCGGCTGTCTTTGTCATGCTCTTTTCCGCCGGCTGGAACATATGGCTCGCCACGCTGCTGGCCGCGGCGGCGGGAATACTGGCCGGGCTTGTCACCGGGCTGCTGCATACCCTGTGCGGGATCCCGGCGATTTTAGCGGGCATTCTCACCCAGTTGGGGCTGTGGTCGGTGAACCTTGCGGTCATGGCGATGAAAGCCAACGTCTCTATCAATGTCATCGATGCGAAGACGCTGGACAAACTGATGGTCTCCCTTCGCTTTGTGCAGGACGTGGCCAAGGGCAGCCGCCCCTTTTGGCGCCATCCTATTTTTGTGGTGGGGATCTTTACCCTGGTGCTCATCGCTCTGCTGTACTGGTTTTTCGGGACAGAGTTGGGCTGTGCCCTGCGTGCTACCGGCTCCAACGGCAGCATGGCCCGGGCACAGGGAATCAACACGAATTTCGGCAAGGTGCTGGGGCTCATGCTTTCCAATGGCCTGGTGGCACTCTCCGGCGCCCTGCTGGCGCAGTATCAGAGCTATGCCGATATCAATATGGGGCGCGGAGCCATCGTTATCGGGCTTGCCTCGGTCATCATTGGAGAAGTGCTGTTCTCCCGTATTTTCCGCAACTTTGGGCTGAAGCTGTTTGCGGTCTCCATCGGCGCAGTCATCTACTACATCGTGATCCAGGCGGTGCTCTCCATGGGGCTCAACTCCAACTATCTCAAGCTTTTGTCCGCCGCGGTGGTGGCGCTTTTCCTGTCCGTCCCCTACTGGAAAAACCGGTATTTTGCAAAACCGGTGAAGAAAGGAGCCAACTGACATGCTGGAAATTTCCCATATTTACAAGACGTTCAACCCGGGCACCGTCAACGAAAAGAGGGCTCTGAACGACCTCTGCCTCACCCTGTCGGAGGGGGATTTTGTCACCGTGATCGGCGGAAACGGAGCGGGAAAATCCACCATGCTCAATGCAGTGGCGGGGGTTTTCCCGGTGGATGAGGGAAAGATCCTCATCGACGGAGTGGATGTGACCCGCCTTTCGGAGCACCGCAGGGCCGCTTATATCGGCCGGGTGTTTCAGGACCCGATGCTGGGTACCGCCGGCAGCATGCAGATCGAGGAAAACCTGGCGCTGGCCGCCCGCAGGGGAAAAAGCCGGACCCTCCGTTCCGGTATTACCCAGAAGGAACGGGAGGAGTACCGGGAGCTTTTAAAGATTTTGGACCTGGGGCTGGAGGAACGCCTTACCTCCAAGGTGGGGCTGCTTTCCGGCGGCCAGCGCCAGGCGCTCACCCTGCTGATGGCGAGCCTTGTCCGGCCCAAGCTCCTGCTGCTGGATGAGCACACGGCGGCGCTTGACCCGAAAACTGCCGCGAAGGTGCTGGATACGACGGAGAAAATCGTCCGCCGGGATGGGCTGACGACCCTGATGATCACCCACAATATGCGGGACGCCATCGCCCACGGCAACCGGCTGATCATGATGCACGACGGGCATATTATTCTGGATATCGCGGGGGAGGAGAAGAAAAAGCTCACAGTGGAGGAGCTGCTGGAGAAATTCTCCCGCGCCAGCGGAAGCGAATTTGCAAACGACCGGGCACTGCTCTCCTGATATGCGCGGGCGGACAACCGAAAAAAGCAGAGCCGGAGGCGGAATGGACCGTCCCGGCTCTGCTTTTTTGCGGTAACCTCTTATTACAAAAATAATATAAATAAAAACTTATATTATACACTATATTTCGTATAGATATTTTTCCTTTATTTATAATAAAAAATTTAAAAAACTTTTAATTAGTTTAGACTGACGTATAGAATATATTCTGTATTGCAGTCTATTTTTCTTTGTGGTAAAGTAACGGAAAATGCGGCTTCGCTTTTGACGGCCCGGAGGTGGGGTTGTCCCACAAAAAAGTGAAAACAGGAGGAAGAGATACATATGACGACAGCGCAAATCGGGATCTGTACTTCCATCGTGGTCTATCTGGCCGCGGTGCTTGCCATCGGAATCTGGTGCTCCAAAAGGAACCACTCGGTGGATGATTTTTACCTGGGCGGGCGGAAACTGGGGCCCTTTGTCACCGCCATGAGCGCCGAGGCTTCCGATATGTCGAGCTATCTGCTCATGGGGCTTCCCGGCCTTGCCTACCTCACCGGTATTGCGGACGTGGGTTGGACGGTGGTTGGGCTTGCCGTGGGCACCTACCTGAACTGGCTGATCGTGGCCAAGCGTGTCCGCCGTTACACCCATGCGGTGGATGCCATTACCCTTCCGGATTTTTTTGCCAACCGGTATGGCGGCAAAAGCCGCCTGCTGCTTGCCATTTCCGCCCTGATCATCGTGATCTTTTTTATCCCCTACACCGCCTCCGGTTTTGCGGCCTGCGGCAAGCTTTTTGCAAGCCTTTTCGGCATCGATTATTTTACTGCCATGATCATCAGCGCGGTGGTCATTGTGGGCTATACGGCGGCAGGGGGCTTCCTGGCCGCTTCCACCACGGATTTTATCCAGTCCATCGTTATGACGGGAGCTCTGCTATTTATACTGGGCTTCGGGGTCTCGGCGGCAGGGGGCTGGGAAGCTGTGACGGAAAACGCCCGGGCCCTGCCGGGGTATCTCTCCATGACGGCCACCCACGACGCGGTCTCGGGCGGCGCGTCTGCCTATGGGCCGATCACCATCGTTTCCACCCTTGCCTGGGGCCTGGGATACTTTGGAATGCCCCACATCCTTCTGCGATTTATGGCTATTGAGGACGACCGCAAACTGAAACTCTCCCGCCGGGTAGCCTCTGTCTGGGTGGTCATTTCCATGGCGGTGGCGGTGCTGATCGGCGTGGTAGGGCTTGCCGCCAGCGCAGAGGGGGCCATCCCCTTTCTGGAGGGCTCCGCTTCCGAGACGATCATCGTGCAGCTTTCCGACCTTTTGAGCAAAAACGGTTTTGCGGCGGCGCTGGTGGCAGGGCTGGTCCTTGCGGGCATCCTGGCCAGCACCATGTCCACAGCGGATTCCCAGTTGCTGGCGGCCGCTTCCTCCGTTTCCCAGAACCTGATCTCCGGCGTGCTAGGGGTCAAACTCTCCAAAAAAGCCGGTATGCTGGCGGCCCGGGGGACGGTTCTGGCCATCTCCGTCATCGCAGTGTTCCTCGCGTGGGACCCCAACAGCTCCGTTTTCGGCATCGTCTCTTTTGCATGGGCGGGCTTTGGAGCAGCCTTTGGCCCGGTGGTATTGTTCGCCTTGTTTTGGCGGCGTTCCAACCGCTGGGGCGCCTTGGCCGGCATGGTGAGCGGCGGGGCCATGGTGTTTATCTGGAAATACCTTGTGCGGCCTCTGGGCGGTGTCTGGAATATCTACGAGCTGCTCCCCGCCTTCCTGGTGGCCTGCGTGGCCATTGTGGCGGTGAGTCTGCTTACCGCCCCACCGGAGGCTGAGATCACCAAAACTTTCGACGAAGTCTCCGCCATGCGTGACAGCGCGGAGCGGGCATGATCTTAAGCAGCCCTAACCTATACGGGAGCGCCCCGGAGGGTATACCTCTCCGGGGCGCCTTTTTTGTTGTCTTTAGGCTTAACAAAACCCCTGGTTCTACCAGGGGTAAATAAAAAAGCCTTGGCAAATAAAACCTCCGTGCTACAATCGAGATGGTTTGGCAACCGCATCACGAGAGAGCAAGGAGGTTTTAGGCAAGT
>JALELV010000091.1 GCA_022768545.1 Oscillospiraceae bacterium | reverse complement strand
AGCGCGCTTTCCACAGGGGAGTCCATCGCCATTTCCGTGGGACACTACAGCGGCGCCCAGATCCGGGCGCTTCGCGGCAACCCGCAGGAAAACACCACCTATGCAGACCTCTGCGCCCTGCTTGCCAAACTGAAAGGACATTACGACCTGAAGGGCCTTTATGCGGTAAACAAGGGGCTGGGCGGCGCGTACTTTACCCTGCTGGATGCCGACTACCGGGATAACGGCGTAGCCGGAACAGATTATCAGGGGATCGGAGAGCCCTTTGAGGCGGCCGCCCGCAGCAAGGAATTTAAAAACATGCTGGACAAGATCGAGAGTGGGGCCATTCCCGGCGGCTACACGAAAAATATGATCAGGGAAGGTTCCAGCGGCTATATCATCGTGGCGCTTCCGGTCTACGACCGGGAGGGGGCCCTGGCCACCACCCTGTGTATGGATGTGGCCCTGGACAACGTGGAGTTCAACCGTTTCTATTTCATCGATCTCAACTATGTGGCCGGGTTTTTCGGCGGCCTGTTTGTGCTGTCCCTGCTGATGCTGGTTTGGATCTACCGCCGCGGCGCCCGGGAGAAAAAGCGCCGTCTGGAGGAGGAAGAGGAATAAGCGGTCTTCCGCCGGAAGATCGCCGGAGGGCAGCCGGGAAAAGACCCCGGCTGCCCTCTTTGCCCGCGGCGGGCAGCGCCTTGCCCGCCGCGGGCATTTGTGCTACAATATCCACACGATCCACATGCGGCGGGGGAAAACCCTGCCGGAAAGGAGGCGGCGCTGTGCACATCAGAAGAAAACCCTGGGCCCGGCCGGAGCTTGCGGCCTGCCGCTTTTATGTTCCGGACCCGGTGGAGCACCGGGGAAGATGGGGCGAGGAGTTTGCGCAGAGGGCGCCGCTGCACTTGGAGCTTGGGTGCGGCAAGGGAGGCTTTTTGTCGGCCCTGGCCCCGGAGCACCCGGAGCTCAACTTTTTGGGTGTGGATATCAACAGCGATGTGCTGGGCCTTGCCAAGCGCAAGCTGGAGGCCGCGTACCGGGAGCGGGGGCTTGAGCCGGACAATGTCCGCATCCTCTCCTGGGATATCGAGCGCATCGGCATGATGCTCTCCCCCGAGGACGGGGTGGAGCGGATCTATATCAACTTCTGCAACCCCTGGCCTAAGCGCGCCCAGCAGAAAAAGCGTCTGACCCACACAAGGCAGCTGCTCTCCTACGCGGCCTTTTTAAAACCGGGCGGGGAGATCCGCTTTAAAACCGACGACGACGGCCTGTTTGAGGATTCACTGGTTTATCTGGAGGGCGCCGGATACCGGGTGACCTTCCTGACCCGGGACCTTCACGCCTCCGGTTTTGAGGGGAACATCCCCACGGAGCACGAGAGGATGTTCAGCGACATGGGCATTCCCATCAAGTTCTGCATCGCGCGGCTGGAGAGACAGCCGTGACCGCCGCGGACCGGGTGGTATCCGGTATTTTTGATGAAAACGGGGTCCGCACCTTTGGCTTCTGCCGCTTTGCCGATACCCTGCCGCTGCTGCCCTGCCGGGCGGCCTCCCGGGTACCGGAGGGGGCCCGGTCGGTGATCGTCTGCCTGCTGGGTTACTGGGTGGGGGATGTCCCCCGCAATGTGGCAGCGTATGCGGTACCCGATGATTATCACCGCGTGGCGAAGGAGATTTTTGCCCCGGTGCTGGCGGGGCTTGGCCGGGCCTTCCCCGACGGGCGCTTTGCCTTTTTTGCGGACAATTCTCCCCTGCGGGAGGTGTACGCGGCGCAGCTGGCGGGGCTTGGCTTTGCAGGGAAAAACGGCCAGCTCATCCGCCCGGGCTTTGGCAGCCGTCATTTTATCTGCGAGGTGGTCACCGACCTGGAGCTTACCCCGGCGGAACCTCTGAACATGAGCTGCGGCAGCTGCCGTGCCTGCGTCGAGGCCTGCCCCGGCGGCGCCCTTCTGCCGGGAGGGAAGATCGACCTGGAGCGCTGCCGCTCCCACATTACCCAGAAGAAAGGGGAGCTCACCCCCTGGCAGGCGGAGAGCGTCCGCCAGGGCGGGCTTGTGTGGGGCTGCGATATCTGTACCGACGCCTGCCCCTACAACCGCTGCCCGGTCAAAACCGATATTCCCCGGTTTTACGAGGAGACAACGGGCATACTATCAGAAGAAAACTGTGAGGAAATGGTTTCCAGAAAGGCCTTCGGCTGGCGCGGGGCAAAGGTGCTGCGCCGCAACCTCGCCATCCTGGCGGGGGAAAGGCCCGGGGAACCGGTGTAGCCGGAGCCATCCGGACGACAGGAGAGATCAATATGAAAGCGGAGATTCTGCCCAAAAGCCGATATAAAGAGTACGAAGCCTTTGTGATGAGCCACCCGGCGGGCGGCTTTACCCAGTCTGTCCACTGGGCCGAGGTGAAAAACAACTGGGATTTTGAAGTGGTGGCCGTTTTGGACGACGGCGGGGCCATTGTGGGAGGAGCTTCCATCCTGATCCAGAAGATCCCGTTTATCGGGACGTCGTTCCTCTACGCCCCCCGGGGGCCGGTGTGCGACCTGCACGACCGGGCTGTGATGGAGGAGCTCAAAAAAGGGGTGGATCTGCTGGCCCGCCGCCGCCGGGCCCATGTGTTTAAAATGGACCCGGATGTCCTCATCTCCGACGAGGATTTTATCCGTCTGACCCAGCAGATGGGTTTTACCCAGATCGCCGGAAACGAGGGGTTTGAGACCATTCAGGCCCGCTTCAACTACCGGCTGTACCTGCAGGGGCGGGGGGAAGAGGAGCTCTTTGCGAACCTCACCCAGAAGACCCGCTACAACGTGCGTGTGGCGCTCAAGCGCGGCGTGGAGATCCGTGTGGCGGGGCCGGAGGCGCTGGACGAGTTTGTCCGAATCATGCGGGTGACGGGGGAGCGGGACGGTTTTAACGTGCGCCCCAAGGCCTATTTCGAGCGTTTCCTCTCCGCTTTGGGGGAGCATGCCCGGCTGTACATGGGCTACTACGAAGGACAGGCGGTGTGCGGAGCCATCGCCACCAACTACGCGGGCAAGACCTGTTATGTCTACGGGGCCTCCGACAACGCCTACCGAAATGTGATGCCCAACTACCTGATCCAGTGGGAGATGATCCGCTGGGCGGTGGAGACCGGATGCACGGTGTATGATTTTCAGGGCGTCTCCGGCAACATTGCCGACGAGAGCGACCACCTCTACGGGCTGTACCGCTTTAAGAAGGGCTTTAACGGCCAGTTGGATGAGCTGGCGGGAGAGTTCGACTACATCTACCGGCCCTTTGCCTATCAGTTTGTGGATACGGCCATCGACGCCAAGGAGAAGCTTGCCGCCTGGAAGAGGCGGCGCGCTTCCAGAGGGGCGGAAAAAGCCCGGAAGCAGAAGCCGGAGGCGGAAAAAGGCGAGGAAAAACAGGAATGATGCTTGGCCGCCGGGGCTCCGGCGGCCTTTTTGGCAAAGGAGCGCGGAATATGGAAAAATGGCAGGACACTCCCCTATTTCAGGCGGCGGAGGAATATCGGAAAAAGGGGTATGCCCGGTTTCACATGCCGGGGCACAAGGGGCGCGCCCTGGGGCTCTGCCCGGAGCTGGACGCCGTTTTTCCCCTGGATCTGACGGAGGTGGGCGGCGTGGACAGCCTGTATCACGCCGACGGCCCTATCCGGGAGCTGGAGGAGCGCCTGGCGGGGCTGTATGGGTCCGCGGGCTCGGTGCTCTCGGCGGGGGGTTCCACCCTCTGCATCCAGACCATGCTGGCCCTGGCCTGCCGCCCGGGGGACACGGTGATCGCCGGACGCACCCTGCACACCAGCGCGGTCAACGCCATGGGGCTTTTGGGGCTGCGCCCGGTGTGGGTATGGCCGGACGGCTCCGCCGGGCCGGGCATGGGGGGGCGCATCCGCCCGGAGGATGTACAGGCGGCGCTGGAGGCGCACCCCGAGGCCGCGGCGGTATATCTGACCTGCCCGGATTATTTCGGTGTGATGAGCGACGGGGCCGCCATTGCCGCCGCCGCCCACCGGCACGGGAAGCCGCTGCTGGTGGATAACGCCCACGGGGCCCATCTTAAGTGGATGGGAAAGGGGCTGCACCCCATGGAATATGGGGCGGACCTCTGCTGTGACTCCCTGCACAAGACCCTCCCGGTGCTCACCGGCGGGGCTGTGCTCCACATTGGGAACAAATCCCTGGCCCGGGACGCCAAGCGGAGGATGTCCTTCTTCGGCTCCACCAGCCCGAGCTACCCCATCATGCTTTCGGTGGACCGCTGCCTTGCGTATCTTTCCCAGGATTATGAGGATAAACTGCGCCGCACCGTCATACAGTGTGGTGAGGTGGAGCAGGCGGCCGCCCAAAAAGGGTATGCCCTGCCCCGGGGGCGGCGGGACCGGACCAAGATCGTGCTCAGCACGGCTCAGAGCGGGTTTTCGGCGGAGGAGTACTGCGAAGAGCTGAGGAGATTTGGCGTGGAGCCGGAGTACGCCGACGGCAGCTGGGCGGTGCTGATGGCGAGCCCGGAAAATACCCCGGAGGACTACCGGCGCGTCTTGGAGTTTATCCGGGGCTTGCCCGGCCCACAGCCCTTCCCAAAGCAGGAGAGCCCCTGCCGCCCCGACGCGGTGATGCCCCTTCGGGACGCCATGCTGGGAGATTGGGAGGACCTGCCCGCCGAGAAGGCGGAGGGCCGCGTGGCCGCTGGGATGGTGTGCCCCTGCCCGCCCGGGATCCCGGTGGTGATGCCGGGGGAACAAATTCATAAAGAAACCGTAAAACTATTAAAAAACAGTGGCTTTTTCACCGTGAAAGTGGTAAAATGAAACCAAACAAAGGGAACTCCCGGCGTTTGCAGAAAGAGAGTTTCACATCTCTTGTAATAAAGGAGGATGATTTTATGAAATTGATTCTTGCCATTGTCTCCAGTGACGACAGCTCGGTGGTATCGGCGGCGCTGACCAAAGCCGGTTTCTCCGTTACCAAGCTTGCCACCACGGGCGGTTTTCTGATGAGCGGAAACACTACTTTTATCATCGGTACCGACGACGAGAAAGTGGATGAAGTCATCGAAGTCATCGGCCGCCACAGCAAAAAGCGCAAACAGATGGTACCTTCCTCCGCCTCTTACGGCGTGGGCATGTACACCTCTTTCCCGGTGGAGGTCACCGTGGGCGGCGCTACCATCTTTGTGATGGATGTGGAACAGTTTAAAAAGCTCTGATGCCATGAGCAGCCTACTGGACTCTTTTTACGGCAATCAAATAGCGAAACGGACGCTCGTCTTATACAAACAAGACGGGCGTTTTCCGCATGCAGTGCTGCTGGAAGGGGAGCCGGGCTGCGGGAAAAAGACCTTTGCGCGGCTTTTGGCGGCCGCGGCCCAGTGTGAGGCCCCGGATGGCCCCTGCGGGGTGTGCCGGAGCTGCCGGAAGATCCTGGCCGGTATCCATCCGGACGTGACCCTCATCGATGGGGCGGGGGGCGCCCGTTCCTTTCACATCGAGGAGATCCGGAATCTCAAAAGCGGCGTCTATGTAAAGCCAAACGAGTCTGACCGCAGGATCTATATCCTGGCGGAGGCCCAGAACATGACCGCCCAGGCCCAGAACGCCCTGCTCAAGGTGCTGGAGGAGCCCCCTGCGGGGGTGATGTTCCTGCTCACCTGCGACAACCGGGCGCGGCTTTTGGAGACCATCCTGTCCCGGGTGGCGGTGATCCCGCTGGAGACCCTGCCTGTGGAGGAATGCCGGCGCGTCCTGGGGGAAAGATACCCGGGGGAGGACGCAAAAAAGCTGGACTGGCTGTGCCGGGTGTTTGGGGGGAACCTGGGGCGCTGCATCGCCGGGGTGGAGGATGAAAAGATCCGCCTGCAGGTGCAGCAGAGCGCCCGGATCCTGGAAAAGATCGCCTCGGGGGACGACTACTCCCTGATGACTGAACTGTCCGCTTTGGAGAGCAGCCGCCTGGAGCTGGAACGCTGTCTGGAACAGCTGCGTGCCGCTGTTGCGGCGGGGTACCTGGGGGCATGGCGGAAGGGCGGGGAAAAAGAACGCTTTTCCATTCCGCCGTTGCAGTGCAAAAAAATTCTTGCTATAATAGACAAAGCGGCGGAGTTTTCCCGGCAGAATGTGGGGCTTTCGCTGCTGACAGCCTGGATGGCCGCCGAACTGCGCGCGGCCCGGTAAAAAAAGAGAAATACCGCCTTCGGCCTTCGGCCGCGGGGGAAGGATAGAAGCGGAGGATGCGATGGCAGAGGTGATAGGCGTTCGGTTTAAGAACGTTGGAAAAGTTTATTATTTTGACCCGGACGGGCATACCATGGAAAAAGGGGATCGGGTGATCGTGGAGACCGCCCGGGGCGTGGAGTGCGGAGAGGTGGCCATGTCCAACCGCCAGGTGGAGGACAAGACCATCGTCAAGCCCCTGAAGAAGGTCATCCGCGTGGCTACCCGGGAAGATATGGCCCAGGTGGAGAAAAACCGGGAGAAGGAGCGCGGCGCCTTTAAGGTATGCGAGGAGAAGATCGCAGCCCATAAGCTGGATATGAAGCTTGTGGATGTGGAATATACCTTTGACAACAACAAGATCCTGTTTTACTTTACGGCGGACGGCCGGGTGGATTTTCGGGAGCTGGTAAAGGACCTGGCCTCGGTGTTCCGCACCCGCATTGAGCTGCGCCAGATAGGCGTGCGGGACGAGGCGAAAATGCTGGGAGGCCTTGGCATCTGCGGGCGTCCCTTCTGCTGTTCCACTTTTTTGGGGGAGTTTCAGCCTGTCTCCATTAAAATGGCCAAGGAGCAGGGGCTTTCCCTGAGTCCTACCAAGATATCCGGTACCTGCGGGAGGCTGATGTGCTGCCTGAAGTACGAGCAGGGGGCCTATGAAGACCTGCTGCGTTCCACCCCGAAAAGCGGGGCGCTGGTAAACACACCGGAGGGGCGCGGCAAGGTGGTGGAGGTAAACCTTCTCACCGGGCTTTTGAAGGTGCGCCTGGATAAAAACAATGACGCCCCGCCTAAGATCTTCCCCAAAGAGGAGGTCCGGCTGCTTCGGGACGCCCAGATCCGGGTGGATAAAAACGAGGAAGCAGCTCTGAAAAAGCTGGAGGGCAAATAAACCAAGGCGGTTTTTAGGAGGGCGGCGGCAGCTGCCCTCTGTTTTTGTACCCGGAGGGGCGGCGCACCGCATTGGTGCGCCGGCGCGCCAAAACGGCGCGGGATGGAAACGGACGCAGGTAGACCTGGAAGATCGGGTTTGATATTATGGAGACATCCAAACGGAAAGGAGAAGATCATGACCTTTGGCGAAAGGATCAAGGCGCTCAGGAAGGAGCGGGGGATGACCCAGGAGGAGCTGGCGGAACGGCTTTCCGTCACCCGGCAGACGGTGTCCAAGTGGGAGCAGGGGACGACCCAGCCGGACCTGGACCGGGTTCTGGAGCTGGGGCGGCTGTTCGGCGTATCCACCGACCATCTTTTGGGCGGAGGGGAGCCCCCGCGGGAAAACCGCCCGTCAGCCCCCGAGGCCCCGGGGAAAAGCGCTTTTCCGGCGCGGCGGTGGGCCGTGCCGGCGGCGGGACTGGCGGGGTTTGTGTTCTTCTGCGCCCTGCTGTTTACCGGCC
>JALELV010000089.1 GCA_022768545.1 Oscillospiraceae bacterium | reverse complement strand
CTTCGGTGCAAATACCAGATGGTATTCGCACCGATAGCTGGAATGAGCCGTGTGCTTCACTTCATTTTTCACTTGCCTAAAACCTCCTTGCTCTCTCGTGATGCGGTTGCCAAACCATCTCGATTGTAGCACGGAGGTTTTTTTGGCCATGGATTTTTTATTTACCCCTGGTAGAACCAGGGGTTTTGTTAAGCCTAACGACAACAAAAACCGCCGGGGCAGTTTGACAAACTGCCCCGGCGGCCCGATTTTTGTTTTTAAACCTCTTCCGCCGTAATGGCTTCTTCCGCGGGGCTCTCCGCCCCGTCCTCCTGTCCCGGCATCAGCCGCGGCAGAATGAGCAGGCAGAGAAGCAACAGGGCAAAAAACACAGCCAGGGTAACCGCCAGGCTGGCCCCGTAGCCCCAACCCACGGTAAAGCCCGCCACCAGATACCCCACCGCAGCGCAGCCCGCCACCGTGAGGGCGTAGGGCAGCTGCGTCATCACATGTCGCATCATATCGCACCCCGCGGAGGCAGAGGAGAGGATCACCACATCGGAGATGGGGGATACCTGGTCCCCAAATACCGAGCCCGCCAGCACCGCGGAGAGGGCGGTGACCGTGAGCTCCGGCGCCACCTGCTCACAAATAGTGACCACAATGGGGATCAGGATACCGAAGGTTCCCCAGGAGGTCCCAGTGGCGAAGGCCAGCAGCCCCGCAATAACCATGACGATAGCGGGAAGGATCTGCACCGGAATCCCGGACTCTGCCACCAGGCCCGCCACATACTGCCCGGTACCCAAAAGCTCCCGGCAGACGCCACTGATACTCCACGCCAAGGTAAGGATGATGCAAGGGGCCACCATGGATTTCACCCCGTTGCCCACCGCCGTAAAAAACTGCCCGAAGGTCATCCTGCCGCGCAGAGTGAAGAGAAAGAACGCCACCAACAGCGACCCAAAACCTGCCAGCGCCAGAGCGGTGGGGGCATCGGTGCCGCCGAAGGCCTCAAACAGGCTCAGCCCCTCACCGGACCAGAATCCGCCCACGTACAGCATGGCTAAAATAGAAAATACGATCAGGGCTCCGATCGGCAGGACGAGATCCAGCACCGTCCCCCGGTCGGATACTTTCAGCTCCTCCAGTTCCGCGTCTCCTCCATCCTGTACGCCAAAGCGCCGCGCCTGGCGCTCCGCCGCCGCCATGGGCCCGTAGTCCGCGTTTTTGCGGGAGCACACCCAGAACACCATGAACACCGTCCCCACGGCGTAGAGGTTCATGGGCGCGGCCCATAAAAAGGTCTGCATCCCCGTCATCCCCTCCTGTGCGGGAATATAGGACATCACAGAAGCCGCCCAGGAGGAAATGGGCGCCAGAATAGCCGCCGCCGCGGCCATCATATCCACGATATAGGAGAGCTTCTCCCTCGATACGCCGAACCGGTCGGTGACAGGGCGCATGACTGTACCGCAGGTGATGCAGTTAAAGTAGTCGTCAATAAACAGAAAGACAGAGAACAGCGCCGTTGCAAGGGTGGCAGTCCTGCGGCCCTGAAAACGCTTTGCCGCCCAGTCCGCATAGGCCCGGGAACCCCCTGCCTGGGTGATGACAGCCACCAGCGCCCCCAGCATGGCCAAAAAGAGGATCATTGCGGCATTTCCCCCAAGTTTGGTGGTCATCAGCTCCACCGTAGTGGAAACGCAGCCCATAAAGCCCAGCTGCGCCGATACTGCGTAAATAGCCGTTCCGGCCAGGATCCCGCATAAAAGCGAAAAAATAACTTCCTTGGTCACCACTGCCAGAACAATGGCCACCAGAGGAGGAACCAGCGACCAGATTCCCACATCCTGCACAAAAACCAACTCCCCGCTATTTGCTTTATATAATAAGGTGTGCGCTTTTCTTTGTTATTATAGCAAAGAGATTCCCTCCCCGGAAGCGGCTTCCGTCAAGATTGTATTTTGTTAAACCCCATGCGCCGATCTCTGAATATCTTTAGGGGTAATTTACAGGTTTTATTTATAAAATTAAACATTTAGTTTATTTTATAAATATTGTCCATTCTATTTCACTGCACTTCCTTCACAAAACAATGCGGTCCCTAAAAAGCCCATTGGTGCCTTGCCCCATACAGTGCCTTTTTTCCTTTGTCGCGCCGGCCTGACCGTGCTATACTGAAAACAGCTTTCGGCACCCGGAGAGGAGGAGCATAAAATGGAGAGCGGAAACGTCAAGGCCCGCCTTGCGGCGGCGGTCAAAAAGCGGATGGAGAGCACTCCGCTGGATCGGATCACCGTTACCGACCTGGTGAGAGACGCCCACATCACCCGGCAGACCTTTTACCGGAACTTCCGGGATAAATACGACCTGGTCAACTGGCACTTCGAACAACTGGTACAGCAGTCGTTCCTCCAGATCGGCGTCAGCCTCACCCTTCGGGAGGGCCTTTTGAAAAAATTTCAGTTTATCCGGGAGGAATGGTACTTTTTCAACGGGGCTTTCCGCTCCCAGGATTACAACTCTCTGATGGCCTATGATTACCAGTGTATCCTGCAGTTTTACACCGGTGTGATCACCCGCAAAACGGGCCGTCCTTTAAGCGCCGATATTGCCTTTCTGCTGGAGATGTACTGCCGGGGCTCCATCCACATGACGGTGGAGTGGGTCACCGGCGGCATGCCGCTCCCCATCGAAGAGGTGGTGGACCTCCTGATCCAGGCCCTGCCGCCCCGGCTGGAGAGCCTTTTATCCGATCCGTAAAAGGCATCCCGTCAGAAACAGGGCGAAGGGCCGCGGAATGTGACACTTCGCCCGTTGTGTCACTTGCTTTTCTCTTCCGCTGTTGTTAAAATATTATCATAGTAGAAGGCCGGCCCTGCCGCCTTTCAAAAAAAGACAAGGAGTGGAAGATCATGGCAAATCGTTTTATTCTCAACGAAACCTCTTATCACGGGTCCGGGGCGATCCGGGAGATCGTCTCCGAGGTGCGTTCCCGCGGTCTGAAAAAGGCGCTGATCGTCACCGATGCCGATCTGATGCGTTTTCAGGTGGTCAAAAAGGTGACCGACCTGCTGGACGAGGCCGGACTTCCCTATGACATCTATGATAAGGTAAAGGCCAACCCCTCCGTCGCCGTGGTCAAGGCCGGCGTGGAGGCCTACAAAAACGCCGGGGCGGACTATATGATTGCCATCGGCGGCGGCTCCCCCCAGGATACTGCCAAAGGCATCGGCATCATCATCAACAACCCCGAATTTTCCGACGTCGTCTCGCTGGAAGGCGTGGCCCCCACCAAGCACCGCAGCGTTCCGGTCATTGCCGTGGCCACCACCGCAGGGACCGCAGCGGAGACCACCATCAACTATGTGATCACCGACGAGGAAAAACGCCGCAAATTTGTCTGTGTCGACCCCCACGACATTCCGGTAGTCGCCGTGGTGGACCCCGATATGATGAGCTCCATGCCCAGGGGCCTTACCGCCTCCACAGGTATGGATGCCCTTACCCACGCCATCGAGGGTTACACCACCCTGGGCGCCTGGGAACTGGCCGACACTCTGAACCTGAAAGCCATCGAGCTCATCGCCCGCTCGCTGGCCAAAGCTGTGGAGAACGACCCTGAGGGCCGCGCGGACATGGCCCTGGGCCAGTATGTCACCGGTATGGCCTTCTCCAATGTGGGGCTGGGCGTGGTGCACGGTATGGCCCATCCCCTCAGCGCGTTTTACGACACCCCCCACGGTGTGGCCAACGCGGTGCTGCTGCCCTATGTTATGGACTTCAACAAAGATTACACCGGTGAGAAATACCGGGAGATCGCCCGTGCCATGGGCATCCGGGATGTGGACAGCATGTCCCAGGAGGAATACCGCGCCGCCGCCATCGATGCGGTGCGCCGCCTTTCCGAAGCCGTCGGCATCCCCCAAACTCTGCGGGAGATCGGCGTGCGCGAGCAGGATCTGGACGATCTGGCCGCGGCCGCCATGGCCGACGTCTGCACCGGCGGCAACCCCCGTCCCTGCACCCACGAGCTGGTTCTGGGCATTTACAAAACCGCGTTCTGATTTTCCCCCTGCGTTCTGTCAGAAAACGGCCCCTCTTTCCGGAGGAGCCGTTTTTTCTGTACGGCGCCCCATGTTGACAAACCGGGACTCCGGGGTTATCATGGATGAAAACGATATCACAGGGAGGTGTTTTTTGGGTAAAGGACATGACCCGCGGCGACCCTTTCCGGCTGCTGCTCTCTTTCTGCATCCCCCTCATCTCGGGGAATATTTTCCAGCAGCTTTACAGCATGGCCGATACCGTGATTGTCGGCCGGGCCCTGGGGGTCAAGGCTCTGGCGGCGGTGGGCTCCACCGGAAGTCTCAACTTCCTCGTCATCGGCTTTGTCCAGGGGCTGTGCAGCGGCCTCACCATCCCCATTTCCCAGTACTTTGGCTCCGGTGACCATAAAAACATGCGCCGCTGCACCGCAAACGCCCTGTGGCTGGGAGCGGCGGGCAGCGTGCTCGTCACCGCCGTCACCCTGTTTGGCTGCCGGTGGCTGCTGCGTGTCATGGGCACCCCGGGGGATATCTCCGAAAAGGCCTATGAATACATTGTCGTCATCTTCGCCGGCATTCCGGCCACCCTATTCTATAACCTGTTTTCCGGCCTTCTGCGGGCGGTGGGGGACAGCAAAACACCTCTTTATTTTCTGATCTTCGCCTCCTTTGTAAACATCGCTCTGGACCTGTGGTTTGTGCTGGGCCTGGGGTTTGGGGTGGAGGGGGCCGCCTGGGCCACGGTGCTCTCCCAGCTTGTCTCCGCCCTTCTGTGCGGCGTGTACCTCTGCCGGCGTTTTCGGCTGCTGCTCCCGCAAAAAGGCGAATGGGCCGCCGCCCCGGCCCTGATGAAAAAGGAGCTCTTTATCGGCCTTCCCATGGGCCTTCAGACCTCCTTCATCGCCCTGGGCTCGGTGATCCTGCAGGTGGCGGTCAATTCCCTCGGGTCGGATTATGTGGCCGCCATGACTGCCGGCATGCGGGTACAGGGCCTGTTTATCCACCCCATGGAGATGATCGGCATCGCTATGGCCACCTACTGTGGGCAAAACCTGGGCGCCGGCCATATCGGCCGCATCCGGCAGGGCATGCGCAGGGGAATGGTCATCATTACGGCCTTTGCGGCGCTGAGCTGGGCCGCCGTCACCTTCGGCGGGCCCTGCCTGCTGGGGCTTTTTGTGGACCCCGGCGAGACCGCCGTCCTTGACCGCGCCCTTCTTCTGCTGCGCATCGGTGCCGCCTGCTACCCGCTGCTGGGGGTCCTGTTTATCCTGCGCAACTCCCTGCAGGGCCTGGGTTTCAGCGTGCAGGCCATGGCCTCCGGGCTCATGGAGTTTACCGCCCGGGTGTTTGTCGCCTTTGTCCTGGTAAAGATGTGGGATTTCCTGGCCATCTGCCTGACAAACCCCCTCTCCTGGCTTTTGGCGGATCTCTTCCTCGTCACAGCCTACTTCTGTTATATTCGCCGCCTTCAGGCAAAGGCCCCCTCTCCCAAGGGGCCGGCCAAGGCCCGGTGAGCACAGACGGACAGCAGGGCGGAGGGCTATCCCTCCGCCCCCTCTTTTTTCAAGATGTGGTTGACATCTGTCTACCTTTAGTGCTATGATAAGCAAAAAGGTAGTCTTTTGTCTACCATGAACAGGAGCGATGGAAATGACCGGATTGTCAGACGCGGAGTGGAAGCTGATGAACCTTTTGTGGGAGAGCTCCCCCCGCACCGTCATGGGGTTGGTGGCTGCCTTTCGGGACACCACCGGATGGACCAAGCACACCCTGATCACCATGCTCTCCCGGCTGGAGGCCAAGGGGGCCGTCCGGCACGAAGAGGGCGGGCGGGCCAAGCAGTTTTACCCCGACATCTGCCGGGAAGAGGCCCGGTTGGAGGCCACAGAGCATTTTCTTGACCGCCTGTACGGGGGCAGCCTTGGCCTGATGCTCAACACCATGGCAGGCACAAAAAGCCTCTCGGCGGAGGACCTGGACGCGCTTCGGGCCATTTTAAAAAAGGCGGAGGAGGAAGAAAAATGACCGAGATCGTCATCACCTCCGGTATCCTCATCCTCGTCGTGCTCCTGCTGCGGCGGCTGCTTCAAAACAGGATCAGCCGCCGGCTGCGCTACGGCCTGTGGCTTTTGGTCGCCCTCCGCCTGCTCATCCCCTTCTCCGTGCCCTCCCCCGTCAGCGTGATGAACGCGGTGGAGTCCGCCCCCGCGCTGGCCCGGGGCTCCGGCGCCGCCGAAGCTTTTGCGGGGGATAACGCCGCCGAAACCCTGCCGGAGGCACCCGCCGTCGGCAAAGCCCAACCCGGCCTCCCCGGCCTCATCTGGGCGGGCGGCGCCGCCCTGACCGGCGGCTGGTTTGCCGCTTCCGGCCTGCGCTTTCGCCGCCGGCTGCTCCGCAGCCGGAAGCGGATGGACGTTCCGGGGACGCGCCTTCCCGTCTACCGGGCCGCGGGTATCCCCTCTCCCTGCCTTTTCGGCCTCTTCCGGCCAGCGATATATGTAACGCCGGAGGCCGCCGCCGACAGCACCGCCCTGCGCCATGTGGTCGTCCACGAGAGCTGTCACCGCGCTCAGGGCGACCACCTCTGGGCGGTCGTCCGGACGCTCTGTGTCACCCTGTACTGGTTCGACCCGCTGGTGTGGGCGGCAGCAGTCTGCTCCCGGCAGGACTGTGAGCTCGCCTGCGATGAGCTGGCCGTCGGCCGCCTGGGGGAAGAGGAGCGCCTTTCCTACGGGCGCACTCTGCTCTCTCTGGTGCATAGCCGGGGTCCCCTTTCCGCTTTTGCCTGCGGCGCCACCGTCATGACCAAAAACGGCCGGGAGATGAAAAGACGCCTGGAGCAGATCCTTCTCTCCCCCAGGACCCTGCTGCCTGCCCTGGCGGCCGCAGTCCTCACCCTGGGCCTGGCCGCCGGCTGCACCTTCACAGGGCCCGCCCTGATAAAGCCGGAGGACGCCGTCCAAAGGATCTGTGAAAGCGCCGTCTATGAAGACGGGCGCATCTCCCTTTCCATCCCGAAAAGATGCCGGGACGCAGGGGAACTTTCCATTCTCGTCTCGGGGCGGGAACAGCCGGGCGGCATAAGCGTCGGCGTCCGTTTTTTAGAGGAGGAAAACACTTCCCGCTCCTGGCAGGCAGGACAGACCTATTCCTTCAGCATCTCCGGAAGGGAGTTCAGCGAACTGACCCTGTCCGTCTCTCTGAAGGGGGCTTCCCGCGAGGCAGACCTGATCCCTCTGCTGCCGGAATCCCTCTCCGCCTCAGGCGGGGCGGACCCCGCCCGGAGGGTGTACCTCAGCGCCAGGGTACATTTCCCCCGGGAGGCCGGAGGCCCCCTGGGAGCCTCCGCTGCCTTCGACGCATCCCTCCGGATCCCAGACGGGTGGGAGCTGAGAGAAGAGCTCTCTCCCGGCTGTGCCATGGCGGGCGATTTTTTCAACCTGGTGGAACTTGCCGACGGAGAGCGCCCCGTGGGCTGGATCGGCTGCTGCGGCTTTGAGCCATATGAAGAGGAGGTCCCCCAGGCGGACTACTATAAAACCGTTTACCCGGGCCTGCGCCTGGGCAGCACGATAAACTGGGGAGATTATACCCCGGTGCGCACCGACGAAAACTCCGAGGCCGCCACCGCGGCGGTCTCCTACCCGGACCCGGATTTTTCCGGCCCCGGGCTGTCCAACGCCGCTGTGCCCCGGGTGGTCGCCGACGGCATCCTCTGCTATAGTAAAGAACTGAAGGTCTACGTCGGGGTACAGTTCATTCCCGGCGCCGCCACAGAGCAGCAGCTGCACGCCATCGCCCAAAGCCTCGTCCTCTCCCCTGCGGAAAAACCGTGACGCCATCCCTTTCCTGCCAAAAAGCCGCTCCGGGCAGGCCCCCTGAGGGGCCGCCCGGGGCGGCTTTTCCGTCTCCAAGTAAAAATCAAAGGGAAGCCAGGGCCTTTTCAAAAATATCGAGCCCTTTGTCCAGATCCTCCCGGGTGACGTTCAGGGGCGTCGCCCAGCGCATGCCGTTGCCGTACACGCCGCAGCCCAAAATCAGCATATGGTTCTCCAGGCAGAATTCCCGCACCTTCCCAAAACGCTGGGCGCTGGGGGTCCCGTCATCATTCCGGAACTCTACCCCCTGCATGAGCCCCAGCCCCCGGACATCGGCAATGATATTCGGGTATTTCTTCCAGAGCCCGGTCAGGCGCTCTCTCAGATAATCGCCCTGCTTCTGTACATTCTCCAGAATATCTTCTTTTTCAAACTCATCCAGCACCGCCAAAGCCGCGGCAGCACAGACGGGGTTCCCGCCGAAGGTGGTGCCGTGCATTCCGGGGTGCCATTCCTCCATGATCTCCGGCGTGCTGACGATGGCGCTCATGGGCAGCCCGCCCGCAATGGCTTTGCCCAAAGTCATGATATCGGGGATGACGTCGAAATTCTCGCTGGCAAACATTTTGCCGGTGCGCCCATACCCGCACTGGATCTCGTCAAAGACAAGCAGAATCCCGTGTTTGTCACAGATCTCCCGCAGCGCCCGGAGAAATTTTTTCGGCGGCACCACGTATCCGCCCTCGCCCATGACCGGCTCAATGATGATCGCCGCCACCGTTTCGGGGGCCACCAGATAGTTAAACAGGCTCTGCAGCTCCTTCAGGCAGTAGTCCGCCCTCTGGTCCTCGTCATAGCCCTCCGGGCACAGGTCCCGGCAGGGGTAGGGGGCAAAATAGACCCCACCCATAAGGGGCTCGTAGTATTTGCGGTATTTGGAGTTGGAGCCCGTGATGCTGGTTGCGCCCACCGTGCGCCCGTGGAAGGAACCCTTGAAGGCGATGATGCAGGGGCGCTTGGTGTAGGCGCGGGCCAGCTTGATGGCCCCGTCGTTTGCCTCCGCTCCGCCGTTGCTAAAAAAGGTGCATCCCAGGCGGCCGGGGGCTTTTTCCGCAATGCGGCGGGCAAGCTCCAGGGTGGTGGGGAAGTTCACCATATTAAAGGAAGCGTTGATCAGGGTGTCGGCCTGGTCGGAGATGGCCTTGGAAACAGCGGGATGGCAGTGGCCCAGGGCGTTTACCGCGATCCCCTGCACAAAATCGAGGTATGCGTTTCCCTCCTCGTCGTAGAGGTAGGCGCCTTTTCCTCTTTTGACGACCAGGTCGGTGGTCTTGGCAAGGGCCGGGCTGAGGTAGGGCTTATAATCAGCAAATTTCATTGTTTCATTCCTCCTGCACAATATTCTGTATTCTGTATGCCCCCCCTCGGGGCAGATGATCAGTAGGCGGCCTCCAAAATCGCGCCGACGTCCTTTCCCGTCAGCACACAGGGGTTGATGGCCAGCATCCGGTAGGACATGGTACCCGCGATGATCTCTGGAAACATCTCCCGGGTCACCCCCACCTCCCGCAGGGCGGCGGGGATCTGAAGATCCCGCCCCAGGGAGCGCACCGCCTGTACCGAGCGCTCCGCCGCCTCCCGCAAAGAGAGGCCATCGGTCCTCTCCCCCAGAAAAGCGGCGATATCGGCAAACTTTTTTAAGCTGCCTACGCAGTTTCGCTCCATCACATAGGGCAACAGCAGGGCGTTGCCCACCCCCTGGGAGACATGGGCCACTCCCCCCATGGACTGGGATATGCCGTGTACGGCGCCCAGCCCCCCGTTTACAAAGGAGGCCGCCCCCATGACGCTGGCCAGGGCCATATTTCCCCTGGCGGTCAGGTCGGCGGGGTTTGAAAAGGCAGTGCGGAGGTTTTCTCCCACCAGGCGGATGGTCTGCCGGGCCAGGGCGTCACTCATCGGGTTTGCGTTTAAAGATGTGTAGGCCTCCACCGCATGGGTCAGGGCGTCCATACCGGTCGCCGCGGTCACCGGCCCCGGCATGGACCGGTGCAGCAGAGGGTCCACAATGGCAAACCGCGGGATCAGGCTGTCGTGAGTGACCGAAAGCTTGACATGCCGCTCCACATCCTCGATCACACTGGCCCCGGTCACTTCACTGCCGCTGCCCGCCGTGGTGGGGATGGCCGCCAGGGGAAGGGGCGGGTTCAGGATGGTTTTGGTGCCGCCGAAGAGGTAATCCTTGATTTGTCCGGGGTTCGTAGCCAGCATGGCAACAGCCTTGGCGGTATCGATGGGGCTCCCGCCCCCCACCGCGGCCACCATATCGCATCCGGAGGCCCGCAGTGCCTCTGCCGCCGCGTCTACGGCGGGGGCGGGCGGCTCCGGAAGGGTATCGGTGTACACCTCAAACGCTATGCCGTGCCCGCTCAGCCCATCCAAGATCTTCTGAAACTCCGCCGTGGCGCCGATGATCTTATCCGACACCACAAACACCTTCCCGGCCCCCAGGCTGCGGCATACCTCATACAGGCGGGCGGCGGCCCCTTCGCCGAAAATGACCCTGGCCGGCATTTTAAAAACAAAATCCTTCATGGCAGTTCTCTCGCTCCTCTCTGTCCTGCACTCTAAGCTTCTGGCCCCGATATCCGGAGCGCAGGCACAAAAAAGGCGCCGCAAGCCGAAACCGGCTCGCAGCGCCTTTGCTGAAACTGTCTGCATTATAGCACCGCCCCTGGGGGAAGTCAATACATTATAATGAATTTTTGCAGCCTGCCGTGAAAGCCCTTTCCGCGGCCCTCGGCCTTTTTTACCAGCCGGAGATATGCCCCCGCTTCATGGCTCCAAAGATGCGCTGGGTAACGCCGCGGTGCTCCCGTTCCAGCTCCCGCAGAAAGTTTTTGGTCCATTCCCGCTGGGTAACACCGTCGGCGGGACAGGGGTTCTTCACCACAGGCAGCCCCGCTTTTTTCACCGCCCCGGCGATCTCCCGCTCCGGTGCGAAAATCAGCGGCCGGATCATGGTAAGCTTTTTGCGGGAGAGATAGGTTACCGGGGAAAAACAGCCAATGCGCCCTTCCTGAAAGAGGTTCATCATAAAGGTCTCCACCGCGTCGTTGTAATGGTGCCCCAGGGCCAGCTTATTGCAGCCGGCCGCCAGCGCGGCGTCGTGCAGCGCCCCGCGGCGCATGCGCGCGCAGAGGCTGCAGGGGTTTGCCTCTTTCCGCACGTCAAAGATCACCGGCCCTATCTCGGTGTGTACCTGCCGGTACTCCACTCCCAACCCCCGGCAAAGCTCCTCCACAGCGGAAAAATCCGCCGGGGGGGCCTGAAAGCCCATATCGATGGTAATGGCCACCAGCTTAAAATCAATTCCGATAAACTTCCTGAGCCCGGCAAGCCCCACCAGCAGCGCCAGCGAGTCCTTTCCGCCGCTGACCCCCACCGCCAGAACATCTCCGTCCTCCAGCATGTGATATTCCGTGATCGCCTTCCGCATGTAACCCATGATCCGCTGCATCTCAAGCACCTCTTCCGCCGCCGTTTTCGGCTGAACAGCCCTATTTTACCCAAGCGGGCCTCAAAATGCAACGGGCGTTTTGAAAAAACCGAAAACAGCAGCCGAGCAAAGCAGAGAAAAAGTAAGATAACAGCCGAAAACAGAAGATTTCAAAACACAGATTAAAAAATCGGAAAAAAGTGTTGACAAGCACAGAAAAGCCCGTTATAATGGGACATGCGCCTCACGGAAGGTGCGTTCTTTTTGCGTTAAAGCATGGCATTAACCGGTGCCGTCTTAACTTTTCCCCATCGTTTTCGATATTTACAAGGAGGTAGGATTCATGTCAACCACTATGCCAAAAGTTGCTGAGATCAACCGCAAATGGTATATTCTTGATGCTGCCGATAAGCCTCTGGGCCGCACCGCCGCCAAGGCCGCCCAGATCCTCCGCGGCAAGCACAAGGTAGATTTTGCTCCCAACGCGGACTGCGGTGATCACGTCATCATCATCAATGCCGAGAAGGCTGTTCTCACCGGCAAAAAGCTGAAGCAGAAGTATTATCGCCGCCATTCCGGCTGGGTAGGCGGTCTGAAAGAGACCCAGTACCTGAAACTGATGTCCGAAAACCCCGAAAAGGCTATGATGCTGGCGGTCAAGGGAATGATCCCTGACAACACCATCGGCCGCGCCTCCATGACCCGCTGCAGAGTCTTCAGAGGCCCGGAGCACACCCACGCCGCACAGAAGCCCGAAGCCTGGACATTATAATCGGAAGGAGGCCACTTAAAATGTACGATTCTAAACCTTATTTTTACGGAACCGGCAGAAGAAAACATTCTGTTGCCCGCGTCAGAGTTTACCCCAACGGCACTGGCTCCATCAAAGTAAACGGCCGTGACATCGACGACTATTTCGGTCTGGAGACCCTGAAACTGATCGTCCGTCAGCCCCTGGAGCTCACCGACATGCTGGGCCGTGTGGACATTGAGACCAACGTCGCCGGCGGCGGCGTTGCCGGTCAGGCCGGAGCCATCCGCCACGGCATTTCCCGCGCCCTGCTGCAGGCCAACGAAGAGGCTTACAGGCCTGTTCTGAAAAAAGCCGGCTTCCTGACCCGTGATCCTCGTATGAAAGAGCGTAAGAAGTACGGCCTCAAAGCCGCACGTCGCGCTCCCCAGTTCTCCAAGAGATAACAGGTTCCCTGCGGGTTTGTTCCAAAAAGGCCGTCCGGATATCCGGACGGCCTTTTTTGCTGTCCGCCCGTTCTGTCTGTTTTTCCGAAAGATCCCGGAGCCAGGCGGAGCTTTGCATTGCACTTGACATCGGATGATGATACAATAAAATGGAAATAAATTCCTGCTTGGGGCCGGGCGGCCGCACCGCCCGCCGCGCTGGGAGGGAGGGTGCCCCGTGAAAAAAGACAAGGTAAAGGCCTTTTTCTCCATCCTGTTTGTCTGCGGGATCCTGGTCAGTTTTTTTCTGTCCGTATGGCAGTATCAGTCCGCCGCAGGGCGCCATCTGGATAACGCCGCCTTCTCCTTTTTGAGCAGGTCGGCAGCCGATCAGAAGGAGTATCTGCTCTCCGGGCTGGAGGACAGGTTCCGCCAACTGCGCAGCCTCTCCGCCTACGCGGGGGAAATGCTGCAGGAGGGCCGGCACAACCACATCATGGAGTTGCTGGAGGCCTCGGTGCGCTCCGGTCAGTTTGAATACCTGATGGCGGCCGCTCCGGACGGAAGCGCCTATTTCAGCGACGGGACCGCGCGCAGCATTTCCGGAGAGAGCTATTTTGTCCAAGGCCTCTCCGGGGCAGAAGCTGTTGCGGAGGTCTCGGCCCCGTCGGAGGGCGCCCTGGATATCGCTCTTGCCGTTCCCATTTTCCAAAACGGCACGGTCGTGGGTGTGCTGGGCGGCTTCTGCCGGGAAAACATGCTCTGCGCCCTGTTGCCGGGGCAGGACCCCAGCGGCTGCCGCGCCTATCTGGCGAACCGCTCGGGACGCATCATCGCCGCCGGGCCCGGAACCGACCTTCCCTCCGATGTGGCGGCCCTTTTGGAGGGCACGGTTTTTGAGGAGGATGTCTCTCTGCAGCAGATCCTGGAACATCTGTCGGCGGAGGAGCCCGGAAACTGCCGGTACCGGCAGGGCGAAACACAGATATACCTCTCCTATCTTCCCTTGAAGGAAAGCGGATGGAGCCTCCTGTATATGATACCCGGCACTTATATTGAAGAGTGGTCCGCTCCCCTGCACCGGGATATCCTGTGGCTTGAGCTGAAGCTCGCAGCCGGTTTTCTGGCCTGTTGGATCTTTATCGGCTGGCATATTTGGGAAAAGGGCCAGCAGCTTCAGGAGAAAAAAATGCGCCTGGAATGGGGCGAAGAGCGCTACCGCATCCTGGCCAAGGATTCCAGCGAATGCTTTTTTGAATACGATTATAAAACCGGAGCCATGACGGCCTCTGAAAATTATCAGAAAGTCTTTGGCGAAAAGCCCGTCCTCTCCCTGGAGGAAAGCGTGCAGATCGTCCACCCGGATGACCAGCGCGCCTATCAGCGCCTCTGGCAGCAGATGCTGCGGGAGCGGCGCCCCCTCTCCATGGAGGTGCGGATCCGGCCCAAGGACGGCGGGGAATACCTGTGGTACAGCCTGTATCTCAGCGTTCTCTACGATAAAAAGGGCAGCCTGCGCCGCATTGTGGGCAAGATGGTGGATATCAGCCGGCAGAAACAGAAGGCGGCGTTTTTTGAGGAAAAAGCCCGCACCGACGCTCTGACCGGGCTGCTCAACCGGGAAGGGGTGGAGCAGTCGATCCGCCTCTGTCTCGATCAGAGGGAGGGCGGACACGCCCTGGCGATCATAGATATCGACGCATTTAAAAAGATCAACGATACCTTTGGTCACGGCGTGGGGGACCAAGTCCTTCAGCGGGCCGCCCAGGTCATCCGCTCCGCTTTCCGTACCAGTGACATCGTGGGCCGGCTGGGTGGGGACGAATTTATGGTGCTGGTGCGGCGCATCACCTCTTGGCAGGATCTGCAGCCAGGTATCCTCCGCCTGCAGAAGCAGCTGGCCGAGGCCTCGGCAGAGCTGCCCTGTCCCGTCACCTTCAGCATTGGTATTGCCCTGCACCCCAGCCAGGGAGAGAGCTTTCATGAGCTTTACCGCAGCGCGGATATTGCCCTTTACGAGGCAAAGCGTCAGGGGAAAAACCGCTGTGCCTTTTATCAGGAGCAGATGGGCCCCCGGTCGGAGCTGGAGATCCTCAACCGAAAGGCCCACAACTGCTATATCATCAATCCCAAAACCCATCAGCTGCTGTTTATCAACGATTACATCCGGCGCAGGATGCCAAATGTAAAGCCCGGAGATTTCTGTTACCGTGAGTTTATGAACCGGGAAACCCCCTGTGAAAACTGCCCCGCCAAGGGCTGGGAACCCTCTCAGGGCACCCACCAGTGCGACTTCTACAACCCCCATTTCCAGGAGTGGGTACAGACCACCGTTTCCGAATTCTGCTGGGAAGACGGGCAGCCCGCCGTCCGCATGGACTGCAGCGGAATTCCTCACCCCGGCGGTGCAGAGCTCCCGGCGGAGGCGCCGCGGCCCTGATGTTTTCGCCCAGATCTGTCTGCAAATAAAAAGGGAAAGCCCGCCCGGGCTTTCCCTTTTTATTTGCAGACAGGCTACCCGTTACGGCCCTTTTCCGCCCCGGTAAACAGCTCCTCCCGCACCGCCCAGAGGTAGGTTCTCCAGTCCCTTCCCGCATAATTGCAGGTAATAAAAGTAAACGCCTCCGGGGCGCGGTCGGGAAGGGTACGAAACACACAGCCCTCCGTCATCTGCTCCAGATACCGGTAAAACGCGTCCTCATCCGCAAAACGGGTCCGCCGGTTTTCGGCCCGCGCCGGACCGTCCAGGCAGGCCACGGTCCGCAGCCGGATGGTCTCTTCCGGCGTGTAGAGCAGGATCTCCCGGTGGGCCTCATAAAAGCTCTGTTCCGAAAAACGGGTCAGCGGGTCGAACATCTCGCCGTTCTGCCAGTTGTGGCCGTAAATAATATGATGGCGGCCTTCAAACGCCGGGGAGCTTTCAAAATCCAGAAAGACCGTCCCGTTTCGGGAATAGGAGCCGTCGAAGGCCATAGTCAGGTATGTGCTGTTGCTTCCATTCCAGACAACAGGATGGTCGATCCCGGTACCGGGGATCTCCAGCCAGGCCACCGTGTCCGGGTTTGTCTGCCAAAGCAGCGCAAAATCGATCTTTCGCTCCTCCCCGGGGGGCTCCGGAAGGGAAATGCGCAGTTCTGCAAGCTCCCCCGCCCGCCCGGCAAGCGCCTCTGCCGCCCGGCAGAGGGCGGCGTCCCGCGCCCGGCCCGCTTCCTCCCGAGCGGCACGGTTCCTCCCCTGCCACAGGAGGAGCGCTCCGACCGCCAGCAACGCCAAAAGGGCGGCCGCGGTTCGGCAGAGGCCCCGGGCGACCATCCCCTCTGCCGGGCCCCTTTTCCTCATCGGGTGTTCTCTCCCAGCTTTTCCGCCCACTGTTCCTCCCGGAAGCCCACCAGAACAAAGCCCTCTCCCACTAAAATGGGGCGCTTTACCAGCATCCCGTCGGAGGCCAGCAGCCTTAGCTGCTCCTCCTCCGGCAGGGCGGAAGGTTTATCCCGAAGCCCCAGCGCCCGGTAGCTCTGGCCGCTTGTGTTAAAAAATTTCTTTAAGGGCAGCCCGCTTATCTCCCGCCAGCGCAGCAGCTCCTCTCCGGTGGGGTTCTCCCCCTTGATGTCCCGCACCTCAAACCCCACGCCGGCACTCCTTAAAAAAGCCTCCGCCTTTCGGCAGGTGGAGCACCCGGCATAGCAGACAAATAACACAACGATCCTCTCCCCTCAGAAGTTTCCGCGGGGCGCTTCCCCGCAGGCCTCTCTGCAAAAGCGGCGCCGGAACCCTGCCGGGCCCCGGCGCCGCCTGTCAAAACGATTTGCACTGCGCAGCTTATTTCTGGACCTGCGCGCCCTCGCCGTCCTCCGGCTTCGGCGGTATTTTTTCCGCCCGTACCCGGACGATGCGGCGGTCTTCCACCTGCATCACCGTAAACTCCACATCCCCCACCGTGACGGAGGGGTGTTCCTCCTCTCCGGGGATACGCCCCAGGATATCGATGATCAGGCCTCCCAGGGTATCGTAGCCGGCGTCCTCCGGGATCTCGATTCCCAGCAGGCGGGAGACCTCTTCCAGGTCCACCGAGCCGTCGATGGTGAACACTCCGTCGGAAATGCGGGAGATCTCCTCCTCCTCGTCGTCGTATTCGTCCTGGATGTTGCCCACGATAGACTCCAGCAGGTCTTCCATGGTGACGATACCGGAGGTCCCTCCGTATTCATCCACCACCACCGCCATCTGAACCTTTTTCTCCTGAAATTCCCGGAACAGGTCCTTGCAGCGGTTAGATTCCGGAACATAGAGCGCGGGGCGCATCAGATCCCGGATCTTAAGCCCTTCTCTGTCCTTCTTCCCCCAGTGGGGCAGAAGGTCCTTGGCATAAATGATCCCCACGATGTCGTCGAGGGTGTCCTCGTACACGGGAATGCGGGAAAAGCCCTCTTCCACCGCGATCTGAAGCACATCGTCTATGGTGTCCTCATCCGCCTCCACCCCCAGGATCTCGGTGCGGTGGGTCATCACGTCCTCGGCGGTGCGGTCGTCAAACTCGAAGATGTTGTTGATCATCTCCCGGTCGCTTTCCTCAATAATGCCGCGCTCGTTGCCCACATCCACCATCATGCGGATCTCCTCCTCGGTGACCTCCTCCGGGTCATCGTGAGGGTTAATGCCGAACAGACGGACAATGCCGTCGGTGGTTTTGGAAAGCAGCGCCACAAAGGGGCGCTCCAGCACCGCTAAAAAGCTCAGGGAGCCGCAGACGGCAAATGCCACCTTCTCGGGGAACTTCATGGCGATCCGCTTGGGCACCAGCTCCCCAAACACCAGGGTAAAGAAGGAGAGCAGGACGGTGATGACCACCAGGGCTACCGCGTGGATGACCGCCGGAGAGACCCCGGTAAAGGCAAACGCGTCCACCAGCATCTCAGCAAAGGTATCCGCTGCCACGGCGGAGGCAAGCAGCCCGGAGAGGGTGACCCCCACCTGGATGGTGGCCAAAAACCGGGACGGAACCTCTAACAGGCGGCTGAGCTTCTTCGCCTTCCGGTCCCCTTCTTCCGCCTGCTTCTTAAGCTTTGCGTCGTTGAGGCCGATGATGGCGATCTCGCTCATGGCGAAATAGGCGTTTACTGCGATCAGCAGCACCAGCAGGATCAAATAAACCAATATGTTACTGTCAGGGTCAGGCATCTCATTACTCCTTTTATTTGGACCGCGCGAAAAACCGCGCTGAATTTTTGCGGGGGCCTTCTCCCGAAGACACCGGGACAGAACCCCCCACTTTACTTATTATGATACTATATTCCTCCGACGGCTGTCAATTTCCGGGAAATCACCTCCGGCGCCGTCTGGAAAGCTGAGAAGGGCGGCGGGCCGGATAAAACAGCCCAAAGGGGCATATTTCCATGATTTTGGGGGCAAATGAACCAATTGGAAGGTTTTTGCCCGGGGGAATAAAAACAATTCGTAAATTGGCGGTGAATTTGCCTTTTCCTTATTTACAGCCCGGGACAAACGTGATAAACTTTATCCGGTGAAGTCTTTTTTGCGCGCCCGCCCCCGCCCTTGTGGGCCGCGGCGTGGACGGCCTCTTTGGCCCTCCGCCGCCCGGGGGTGTCCGCCGGCAGGCTCTGCCGGGTTTTGGCGTGCGCAGAAGACAGCTCCTGCACACCTGATGCAGAAACAAATAGGGAGGAAAAGAACTATGGCAAGAAAAATGAAAACCATGGATGGCAACAACGCTGCGGCCTATGTGTC
Source organism: Oscillospiraceae bacterium (assembly GCA_022768545.1). GTDB lineage: Bacteria > Bacillota > Clostridia > Oscillospirales > Ruminococcaceae > JALELV01. The sequence goes on along the minus strand of JALELV010000089.1, from coordinate 3,522 downwards.
CTACGCGTTTACCGAAGTGGCCGGAATTTACCCGATCACTCCGTCCAGCCCCATGGCCGACTATGTTGACCAGTGGTCCGCACAGGGTCAGAAGAACATCTTCGGTTCCACGGTCAAGGTCGTCGAGATGCAGTCCGAGGCCGGCGCCGCCGGTACGGTGCACGGCTCTCTGAACGCCGGCGCCCTCACCACCACCTATACCGCTTCTCAGGGCCTGCTGCTGATGATCCCCAATATGTACAAGATCGCGGGTGAGCTGCTGCCCTGCGTATTCCATGTGTCCGCCAGATGTGTGGCTTCCCACGCTCTGAACATCTTCGGCGACCACTCCGACGTCTATGCCTGCCGTCAGACCGGTTTCGCCATGCTGGCCGAGACCAACACCCAGGAGGTCATGGATCTGGGCGCCGTTGCCCATCTGGCCGCCATCAAGGGCCGCGTTCCCTTCATCAACTTCTTCGACGGGTTCCGTACTTCCCACGAGATCCAGAAGATCGCCATCTGGGATTATGACGACCTGAAGGAAATGTGCGACATGGACGCCGTAAAAGCGTTCCGCAAACGCGCCCTGAACCCCGAGCATCCCACCATGCGCGGTTCCCACGAGAACGGCGATATCTTCTTCCAGCACCGTGAGGCCTGCAACAGCTACTACGAGGCGATCCCCGAGATCGTTGAGGAGTACATGGGCAAGGTCAACGACAAGCTGGGTACCGATTACAAGCTCTTCAACTACTATGGCGCTCCCGATGCCGACCGTGTCATCATCGCCATGGGCTCCATCTGCGACGTAGCCGAGGAAGTGATCGATTACCTGACCGCCAAGGGCGAGAAGGTCGGCCTGGTGAAGGTTCGTCTGTACCGTCCCTTCTCCGCCAAACACCTGCTGGCCGCCATCCCCGAGACTGCGAAAAAGATCGCCGTCCTGGACCGCACCAAAGAGCCCGGTGCTCTGGGCGAGCCCCTGTACCTGGATGTCATGACCGCTCTGGCCGAGGCCGGACGCTGCGTCACCGTCACCGGCGGCCGTTACGGCCTGGGCTCCAAGGATACTCCTCCTTCCAGCGTATTCGCCGTTTACAGCGAGCTTGCCAAGGACGAGCCCAAGAAGCGCTTCACCCTGGGCATCAACGACGACGTGACCTTCCTCTCCCTGCCTGAGGAAGTCTCCCCCAACACCGCCGCGGAAGGCACCATCGAGTGCAAATTCTGGGGCCTGGGCGGCGACGGCACCGTCGGAGCCAATAAGAACTCCATCAAGATCATCGGCGACCACACCGAGAAATACGTACAGGCCTATTTCCAGTACGACTCCAAAAAGACCGGCGGTATCACCATCTCCCATCTGCGGTTTGGCGATAAACCCATCAAGAGCCCGTACTACATCAACAAGGCCGACTTTGTCGCCTGCCACAACCCCTCCTACGTCACCAAGGGCTACAAGATGGTCCGCGACGTAAAAACCGGCGGCGTGTTCCTCATCAACTGCCAGTGGACTCCTGAGGAGCTGGATCACCACATGCCCGCCGACGCCAAACGCTACATCGCCAAGAACAACATCCAGCTGTACACCATCAATGCCATCGACAAGGCCATCGAGATCGGTCTGGGCAAACGCACCAACACCATCCTCCAGTCCGCCTTCTTTGCTCTGGCCGGCGTACTGCCCAAGGAGGACGCCATCCGCTACATGAAGGATGCCGCCACCAAGAGCTTCTCCAAGAAGGGCGAGGCCATCGTCAAGATGAACCACGACGCCATCGACGCCGGGTTTGACTTCTACAAGAAGATCGAGATCCCCGCTTCCTGGGCCGACGCCAAGGATGCGTGCTGCTGCGGCTCCGACGAGGGCACCGGCAAGCTGGTCAAGATGGTGGATACCATCATGAAGCCCGTCTCCAAGATGGATGGTGACAGTCTGCCTGTCTCCGCCTTCATGGATCACGCCGACGGCACCTTCGAGCAGGGCGCTTCCGCCTTCGAAAAACGCGGCGTTGCCGTCATGGTTCCCGAGTGGGATCCCGAAAAATGTATCCAGTGCAACCGCTGCGCTTATGTCTGCCCCCACGCCACCATCCGTCCCTTCGCCATGAGCGAGGAGGAGGTTGCTGCCGCCCCCGCCAACCTGAAGGGCGCCAAGATGACCGGCAAGGGCCTGGACAAATACACCTTCGTCATGGCCGTCTCCCCCATGGATTGCATGGGCTGCGGCGTGTGCGTAGGCGTGTGCCCCGCCAAGGAGAAAGCTCTGGTCATGAAGCCCAGAGAGTCTCAGGAAGACAAGCAGGCCATCTTCGATTACGCGGTGGCCAAGGTCTCCAAGAAAGACGATATGCCCGCCGTCGAGACTGTCAAAGGAAGCCAGTTCGAGCAGCCGCTGCTTGAATTCTCCGGCTCCTGCGCCGGCTGTGCCGAGACCTCTTATGCCCGCCTGATCACTCAGCTGTTCGGCGACAGAATGTATGTCTCCAATGCCACCGGCTGCTCCTCCATCTGGGGCGGTCCCGCCGCTACCTCTCCCTACACCGTTAACAAGGACGGCCACGGCCCCGCTTGGGCAAACTCCCTGTTTGAGGACAACGCCGAGCACGGCCTGGGCATGTACCTGGGTCAGAAATCCCTGCGCAACGGCCTGATCGAGAAGGTCAAAGAGCTTTCCGGTGTCACCACTGTGGATTCCAAGAAAGCCGCCTGCGAAGAGTACCTGGCCACGGTAAACGACGGCAAGAAGAACAAAGCCGCCACCGAAAAGCTGATCGCCGAGCTGGAGAAATCCCCCGAGTGCCCCTACAGCATCGAGATCCTCGGCAAAAAAGAGTACCTGGCCAAGAAGTCCGTCTGGATCTTCGGCGGCGACGGCTGGGCTTACGACATCGGCTTCGGCGGTGTGGATCATGTTTTGGCTTCCGGTGAGGACGTCAATATTATGGTCTTTGACACCGAGGTCTATTCCAACACCGGCGGCCAGGCCTCCAAGGCCTCCCAGATCGGCCAGGTAGCTCAGTTCGCCGCTGCCGGTAAGGCCATTGCCAAGAAGAGCCTGGCGGAGATCGCCATGAGCTACGGCTACATCTACGTCGCTCAGATCGCCATGGGCGCCGACATGAACCAGACCATCAAAGCTCTGGCCGAGGCTGAGGCCTATCCGGGCCCGTCTCTGGTCATCGGCTACGCCCCCTGCGAGATGCACTCCATCAAGGGCGGCATGGTCAACTGCCAGGCCGAGATGAAGAAGGCCGTGGACTGCGGCTACTGGAATATGTTCCGCTACAACCCCGCTGCCAAGGCTGAGGGCAAGAACCCCTTCACCCTGGACAGCAAGGCTCCCACCGCCAGCTACAAAGACTTTATCCTCGGCGAGGCCCGCTATTCCTCCCTCACCCGTTCCTTCCCCGAGAGAGCGGAAATGCTGTTCGACAAGGCCGAAAAGACCTCTGTGGAGCGCTACAACCACCTGCTCAAACTGGCGAAGCTGTACGGCGAGGAATAATTCCCTCCCTAAAGCAAATAAAAATACCGGCC